>NZ_JBHIPV010000003.1:0-185782 GCF_042196165.1 Bartonella sp. AP20NXHL
GTTTTGCTATTCGTGAAGGTGGTCGTACTGTTGGTGCCGGTATCGTCTCTAAGATCATTGAATAAATAATGCTTGTTGAGTGCTTTAATTATTAATGCACTTTGTATAACAGGGAAATAAAGAGCATGAACAGTCAGAATATTCGCATTCGCTTGAAAGCGTTTGATCATAGAATTCTTGATACGTCGACGCGTGAGATTGTATCGACTGCTAAACGTACCGGTGCAAATGTCCGTGGTCCCATTCCGCTTCCGACGCGGATTGAGAAGTTTACGGTCAATCGTGGACCGCATATCGATAAGAAAAGTCGTGAGCAGTTTGAGATGCGAACACATAAGCGTCTTCTTGACATTGTTGATCCAACGCCGCAAACAGTGGATGCGCTTATGAAGCTCGATCTTTCTGCTGGTGTGGATGTAGAAATTAAGCTCTGAGGTTTGAGGACAGAAGGAACAGACCCGATGCGTTCAGGTGTAATAGCACAGAAGCTGGGCATGACCCGTATTTATAATGATGCTGGTGAGCATGTGCCGGTGACGGTACTTCGTTTGGAGAATTGTCAAGTCGTTGCTCAGCGTACAGTTGAAAAGAATGGTTATACTGCTGTTCAATTAGGTGTAGGCTTTGCTAAGGTTAAGAATACTTCACAAGCTCTTCGTGGACATTTTGCTAAGGCTTCTGTTGAGCCTAAAGCCAAAATAGCAGAGTTTCGTGTGAGTCCCGACAATCTTCTTGATGTTGGTACTGAGATTACAGTGGAACATTTTGTTCCAGGACAAAGAGTTGATGTGACTGGTACCAGTATTGGTAAGGGGTTTGCTGGTGTTATGAAACGACATAACTTTGGTGGGCATCGTGCTTCCCATGGTAATTCGATCACACATCGTGCTCATGGTTCTACGGGGCAGTGCCAAGATCCTGGTAAAGTTTTTAAAGGTAAAAAAATGGCCGGCCATATGGGGCAAGTGCGTGTAACAACACAGAATATTGAAGTTATTTCCACTGATAGTGAGCGTGGTTTAATTTTAGTGCGTGGTGCTGTTTCTGGTTCTAAAGGTTCTTGGATTTTGATACGGGATGCTGTGAAGAAGCGTCTTCCTGATAATGCTCCAAAGCCTGCCGGTATTCGCCGTCTTGTGAAGGAGAAAGCGGAAATGGTTACTCCGGTGACGGAAACCTCTGAAGTTGAGGGAGCCTAATAATGGATCTTGTAATTAAAACTCTTGATGGTAATGAAGCTGGCAAATTAAAGGTTTCTGAAGCTATTTTTGATCTTGTTCCGCGTGAGGATATTTTGCAACGTGTTGTTCGTTGGCAGCTTGCACGTCGTCAGCAGGGAAGTCATCAATCCCAAGGTCGTTCTGATGTGTCGCGAACAGGGGCAAAAATGTTTAAACAGAAAGGAACCGGGCGTGCTAGACATTCATCTGCACGTGCACCGCAGTTTAGAGGTGGGGGTAAGGCACATGGACCAGTGGTTCGCAGCCATGCGCATGATCTTCCTAAAAAGATTCGTGCTCTTGGGTTGCGTCTTGCTTTATCTGCAAAATTAAAAGCAAAAGATTTGATTATTGTGGATGAGTTGACTGTTAAGGATGCTAAAACGAAGATGCTTGTTTCTCATTTTTCTAAGCTTGGATTTAATAACGCTCTCTTGATTGGTGGTAAAGAGATTGATATTAACTTTTTTCGTGCAGCCTCTAATATCCCTAATATTGACATTTTGCCTATTCAGGGAATTAATGTTTATGATATTTTGCGTCGCAGCAAACTTGTTTTATCAAAAGCAGCTGTTGAGGCTCTTGAGGAGCGTTTTAAATGACAGATCTTCGCCATTATGATATAATTATTAGTCCAGTTATTACTGAAAAGGCGACTATGATTTCTGAATATAATCAAGTTGCTTTTAATGTCGCGCCGAAAGCGACGAAGCCTGAGATTAAGGCTGCTATTGAAGCGCTTTTTAGCGTAAAAGTTAAAGCAGTTAACACGATAGTCCGTAAGGGTAAAGTGAAGCGTTTCAAAGGTATAGTTGGTCGGCAGAGTGATGTCAAAAAAGCGATCGTAACTCTGGCCAGTGGTCAGACTATCGACGTTTCGACAGGTCTTTAAGAGGCTCGGAGATAGGAATAATGGCACTTAAGCAATTTAATCCAACTACACCTGGGCAGCGTCAGCTTGTTATTGTGGAACGTTCTTGTCTTTATAAGGGAAAACCTATAAAGATGTTAACTGAAGGTTTGTCTTCAAAGGGTGGACGTAATAATCGCGGTCGTGTTACTGCTCGTTTTCAGGGTGGTGGACATAAACGTAGTTATCGGTTTGTCGACTTTAAGCGTCTTAAACGTGATGTTTCAGCAAAGGTTGAGCGTTTAGAATACGATCCTAATCGTACCGCTTTTATTGCTTTAATCCGCTATGAGGATGGGCAATTGAGTTATATTCTTGCGCCACAGCGTCTTGGTGTTGGTGATTCTGTTATGGCTGGTTTAAATGTGGATGTTAAACCAGGTAATGCTATGCCTCTTGGTAATATGCCTGTAGGCACAATTATTCATAATGTTGAGATGAAGCCAGGAAAAGGAGGGCAGATTGCGCGTTCAGCAGGTGCTTATGCGCAGTTGGTTGGACGAGATCATGGTATGGCTATTCTTCGTTTAAATTCTGGTGAACAGCGTTTGGTTCCGAGTAGCTGTTTTGCAACTGTTGGCGCTGTTTCAAATCCTGATCATGGGAATATTAATGATGGTAAGGCGGGTCGGTCACGTTGGCGTGGTAAACGTCCACATGTTCGTGGTGTTGCTATGAACCCCGTTGATCATCCGCACGGTGGTGGTGAAGGTCGTACATCGGGGGGGCGCCATCCAGTATCTCCTTGGGGTAAACCTACGAAAGGTAAGCGTACGCGCTCCAATAAAGCCACTGATAAATTTATTATGCGTACGCGTCATCAACGCAAGAAATGAGAAAGGTAGTCTGAAGTGGTTCGTTCAGTGTGGAAAGGTCCGTTTGTTGACGGCTATCTTCTTGGTAAAGCAGAGAAGGTACGTGCAAGTGGGCGCAATGAAGTTATAAAAATATGGAGTCGTCGCTCTACTATTTTACCGCAATTTGTTGGTTTAACTTTTGGTGTTTACAACGGTAATAAGCATATTCCTGTTTCTGTTTCTGAAGAGATGGTTGGGCATAAGTTTGGTGAGTTCGCTCCTACCCGGACTTATTATGGTCATGGTGCCGATAAAAAAGCGAAGAGGAAGTAGGAATGGGAAAAGCTAAAGTTTCGCGCCAGCTTAAAGATAATGAAGCAAGAGCTGTCACGCGGACAATTCGTGTTAGTCCGCAGAAGCTTAATTTAGTTGCTGCAATGATTCGTGGTAAAAGAGTTAATGTAGCGCTCGCTGATTTGATGTTTTCACGCAAGCGTATTGCTGCTACTGTGAAAAAAACGCTTGAATCAGCAATTGCAAATGCAGAAAATAACCACGATCTTGATATTGATTCGCTTGTTGTGGCGGAAGCTTATGTTGGTAAGTCGATAGTGATGAAGCGCTTTCATGTTCGTGGTCGAGGGCGTGCTAGTAGAATTGAACGTCCATTTTCGCATCTTACTGTTATTGTTCGTGAAGTTACCGAAAAAGTGGAGGCCGCGTAATGGGGCAGAAGATCAATCCAATAGGACTTCGTCTTGGTGTTAATCGGACTTGGGACTCTCGTTGGTATGCTGATAGTGGTGAATATGGGCGCCTTCTTCATGAAGATTTGAAAATTCGTTCATATGTGCTTGAGGAGCTTAAACAGGCGGCTATTTCTAAGGTTGTTATTGAGCGTCCTCATAAGAAGTGTCGTATTACGATTCATTCTGCACGTCCTGGTTTGATTATTGGTAAAAAAGGTGCTGATATCGAAAAGCTTCGTCGTAAGCTTTCAGAAATGACGGATGCTGAAACTTCATTGAATATTGTGGAGATTCGTAAACCGGAGATTGATGCGACAATTATTGCGCAATCAATTGCTCAACAGTTAGAGCGTCGTGTTGCTTTTCGTCGTGCAATGAAGCGTGCTGTTCAGTCTGCTATGCGTCTTGGTGCGGAAGGTATTCGTATCAATTGTTCTGGCCGTCTTGGTGGTGCTGAAATTGCTCGTATGGAATGGTATCGTGAAGGTCGTGTTCCACTTCATACCTTGCGTTCTGATGTTGATTACGGTACAGCAGAAGCTAAGACCGCTTATGGTATTTGTGGTATTAAAGTTTGGGTCTTTAAGGGTGAGATTCTTGAGCATGATCCGATGGCTTCAGAACGTCGTGCTACGGAAGCTGATCAATCTGGTTCTTCATCGAATCGTCGCCGCGAAAATGCTTAGTTTTTGAGATTGAACTAAAATTTGGAGTAGAGAACAATGTTGCAGCCAAAGCGCACAAAGTTCCGTAAACAGTTCAAAGGCCGTATTCACGGTTCTGCGAAGGGTGGTACGGATTTGAATTTCGGTGCCTACGGTTTGAAGGCTGTTGAGCCGGAGCGGGTTACTGCTCGTCAAATTGAAGCGGCGCGTCGTGCGATTACACGTTATATGAAGCGTTCTGGTCGTGTGTGGATTCGCATTTTTCCAGATCTTCCGGTTACATCTAAACCGACTGAAGTTCGTATGGGTAAAGGTAAGGGAAGTGTTGATTATTGGGCTGCACGTGTTGCTCCTGGGCGCGTCATGTTTGAGCTTGATGGAGTTCCGGAAGATGTTGCACGTGAAGCGCTAAGGTTGGGTGCTGCAAAGTTGCCTATAAAAACGCGTTTCATCCAGCGTATTGCTGAATAATGAGGTTAAGCGATGAGAGCCACAGAATTACGGGCGCAAACGCTCGACCAAATGAAAGATGAATTGGCTAAGTTAAAGAAAGAGCAATTTAATTTGCGTTTTCAAAAAGCAACAGGTCAATTAGAAAAGACTGCGCGTGTTAGACAAGTTCGTCGTGATATTGCGCGTATTAAAACTTTTCTTCGTCAAAAGATAAGTGAAACTAAGGTTTAAGGAAATAAGAGATGCCTAAACGCGTTTTGCAGGGTGTTGTTATTAGCGACAAAAGTGATAAGACTGTTGTTGTCAAAGTTGAACGCCGTTATTCTCATCCGCTTCTTAAGAAGACTGTTCGGCAGTCTAAAAATTATAAAGCGCATGACGAAAACAACCAATTCAAGATTGGGGATCAAGTTTCTATTCAAGAATCTAGACCAATTTCGAAAGATAAATGTTGGATTGTTGTAAAAGACAATGTAGCGTAATGGGTTAAGTTTATTGTTTTAGAATTTAACAGTGTTTTTATCATTGATAAATTTGAAGGCGATGAATTTATCGTTATTTGGCAGGCAAATCCGAGTGTATAAAAGGTACAATCGGATATATGTGTTAAGAGAAGGTGGCCAGTCATGATTCAGATGCAAACAAATCTCGACGTTGCTGATAATTCTGGAGCGCGTCGTGTCATGTGCATCAAGGTGTTAGGCGGTTCAAAGCGGAAATATGCTTCGGTCGGTGACATTATTGTTGTTTCGGTTAAGGATGCAATTCCTCGTGGCCGTGTTAAAAAAGGTGATGTTATGAAAGCTGTTGTGGTTCGTACTGCTAAGGATATTCGTCGCGCAGATGGTAGTGTCATTCGTTTTGATAGTAATGCTGCGGTTTTAGTGGATAATAAAAAAGAGCCGATTGGTACTCGTATCTTTGGACCTGTTCCCCGCGAATTGCGTGGTAGGAATCATATGAAGATCATCTCGCTTGCTCCTGAAGTTCTATAAGGAGTAAATGTTATGCAGAAGATTCGAAAAGGTGATAAAGTTGTTGTTTTGTCCGGTAAGGATAAAGGATGTAGTGGTGAAGTAATTAAGGTTAGTCCAAAAGAGAATAAGGCTTTTGTTCGTGGGATTAATATGATTAAACGTCATCAACGTCAAACGCAGAAGCAAGAGGCTGGAATTATTTCTAAAGAAGCTCCGATTCATCTGTCTAATTTGGCGATTGCTGATCCTAAAGATGGTAAGCCTACACGTGTAGGCTTTCGTATGAATGCAGATGGTAATAAGGTGCGTTTTGCCAAGCGTTCGGGAGAGTTGATTAATGGCTGAGGAAAGACAAGTACCGCGTATGAAAGCGCATTATTTTGAAGTGATTCGTAAAGCGCTTCAAGAGAAGTTTAATTACAGAAATGCGATGCAAATTCCGCGGATTGATAAAGTTGTAATAAATATGGGCATAGGTGAAGCAACTGCTGATTCGAAGAAGCCTTCCCTTGCTGCTGAGGATTTAGGGCTAATAACGGGGCAGAAGGCTGTTGTTACGCGTGCGCGTAATTCTATCGCGACCTTTAAGGTTCGTGAAGGAATGCCTCTTGGGGCTAAAGTTACATTGCGTAAAGATCGTATGTTTGAGTTTTTAGATCGTCTTGTTACGATTGCTCTTCCGCGGGTTCGTGACTTTCGTGGTTTAAATCCAAAGAGTTTTGATGGTCGTGGCAATTTTGCTATGGGTATTAAAGAACACATTGTGTTTCCAGAAATCAACTATGATAAAGTTGATCAAATTTGGGGCATGGATATTATCGTTTGTACGACAGCAAAAACGGATGATGAGGCTCGTGAATTATTGCGTGCTTTTAATTTTCCTTTTCGTTCGTAACGGCAAACATAGTGAGGTGAGATTATGGCCAAAGTAAGTGCCGTTGAAAAAAATAAGCGTCGTGAGGTGATGGTAAAGCGTTATGCTGCCCGTCGTGCACGTTTGAAAGCAATAGTTATGGATCAGAAGGTTTCTCTTGAAGAACGTTTTAAAGCTTCTGTTCAGTTGGCAGAGTTACCGCGTAATTCTTCGAAAGTTCGTATTCGTAATCGCTGTGAGGTTTCAGGTCGTCCGCGGGCTTATTATCGTAAATTAAAAATGTCGCGAATTGCGTTGCGTGAGCTTGGCTCTATTGGCTATATTCCTGGTATTGTAAAATCTAGTTGGTAAGAGGAGATTATTTAATGTCTATGTCAGATCCTCTTGGTGATATGTTAACACGTATTCGTAATGCACTTGGTCGTAAAAAAGGTAAAGTAGTTACTCCAGCTTCGAAGCTTCGTGCGCACGTTCTTGATGTTCTTCAGTCGGAAGGTTATATTCGCGGATATAATCAAATTGATTTAGGTGATGGAAAAGCTGAGATTGAAATCGAATTGAAGTATTTTGAAGGGCTGGCTGCTATTCGTGAGATTGCACGTGTATCAAAGCCAGGGCGTCGTGTGTATGTTTCTGCTAAGTCACTTCCACAGGTGGCTAATGGCCTTGGTATTTCGATTTTATCGACTCCTAAAGGCGTCATGGCAGATCATGAGGCGCGTGAACAGAATGTTGGTGGAGAACTCCTTTGTCGTGTTTTCTAAGTTATGTCAAGAAAACGGAAGAAAAAGTAGGTTAGAACAATGTCTCGTATTGGAAAGAAACCCATTTCAATTCCTTCTGGAGTTACTGCTACTGTTGAAGGTCAGTTGGTTAAGGCAAAAGGTCCAAAAGGTGAGTTGAGTTACGTCGTCAATGATGAAGTCTTAGTCAAACTTGAGGAAAATATCATATCAGTTATGCCGCGGGATCAGTCAAAAGATGCGCGTTCTAAATGGGGAATGTCGCGCTCAATGATTGAGAACATTTTTTGTGGTGTGAAAGATGGTTTTGAAAAGAGGTTGGAGATTAATGGGGTTGGTTATCGTGCTGCTTTGCAGGGTAAGGATGTTCAACTATCTCTGGGCTTTTCGCATGATGTGGTTTATAAAGTTCCGTCGGGTGTTACTGTGACTGTTCCTAAGCCAACAGAAATTGTTGTTTCTGGAATTGATAAACAGCAAGTTGGACAAGTTGCAGCGGAGATTCGGGAGTATCGTAGGCCTGAACCTTATAAAGGTAAGGGTGTTAAGCATGCAGATGAACGTATCTTCCGTAAAGAAGGTAAAAAGAAATAAGGATTTTGTATTATGGTTTCATCTAAGGACATTATCCAACGTCGTGCAAGGCGTGTTCGTCGTAGAATTAAAATGGTTTCTCATGATCGTCCTCGGCTTAGTGTTTATCGTTCAAATCAGAACATTTATGCTCAAGTTATCGATGATTTGCGGGGATGTACACTTGTTTCAGCCTCTACTCTTGAAAGTGATTTAAAAAAGTCGTTAAAGAGTGGTGCTGATAAAAAGGCAGCTTTTGCTGTTGGTAAGTTAATTGCTGAGCGTGCGAAGAAAGCGGGTGTTAATGAGGTGGTTTTTGATCGTGGAGCGTATGTGTACCATGGTCGCGTCAAAGCTTTAGCTGAGGCTGCTCGTGAAGGTGGTTTGAATTTCTAAAATTTCTTATTTATGAATGAGTAAGGAGAGTTTAGAGTTTTTCGTTTAAGTTCTTCCAGTTTGGTGAGGGACTTTGTTATCGTGCTTCCGGAAAAGAAAAAGGAATGAGGAATGGCACAAAAAGAACGTGGTGATAGAGAAGAACGCGATAATGAATTTGTCGATAGGCTCGTTCATATCAATCGTGTTGCTAAAGTTGTAAAGGGTGGTCGGCGTTTTGGTTTTGCTGCTCTTGTTGTCGTTGGAGATCAAAAAGGACGTGTGGGTTTTGGACATGGTAAAGCCCGTGAAGTTCCCGAAGCCGTTCGTAAAGCAACGGAATCTGCAAAGCGTGGGATGATTTATGTTCCGCTTCGGTCTGGGCGTACATTGCATCATGATCTTGAAGGTCGTCACGGAGCTGGGCGTGTTTTGCTACGTTCGGCTTCTGCTGGTACTGGTATTATTGCTGGGGGACCGATGCGTGCTATTTTTGAAGCTCTTGGTATGCAGGATGTCGTTGCAAAATCGCTAGGATCGTCGAATCCTTATAACATGGTTCGTGCAACATTTGATGCATTGAAACATCAAATGCATCCTAGAGATATTGCTGCTCAACGTGGTATAAAATATTCGACTTTGCAGGCGCGTCGTCGCCATTTAGTTGACCTAGAAGGGTAGTTTCTGAGATTATCAGAAAAGGAATTAGGAAATGGTTCAGAAAAAATCTCAGAGTAATAAAACTGTGACGGTGGAGCAAATTGGAAGCCCTATTCGAAACTCACAGATTCAGCGTGCAACCTTAAAGGGGCTTGGACTAAATAAAATGCGTCGTCGGCGCGTTTTAGATGATACACTTTGTGTGCGGGGTATGATTGCTCGGGTTCGGCATCTTGTTCGCGTTATAGATGAAGGTTAAGGGTTGCGGGAGTATTATATATGAAACTCAATGAACTGCGTGATTGCGAAGGCGCAATAAAAAATCGTAAGCGTGTTGGGCGTGGCATTGGTTCCGGTATGGGTAAGACTGGTGGTCGTGGTGTAAAAGGGCAAAAGTCACGTTCTGGTGTTTCCCTTAATGGTTTTGAAGGTGGGCAAATGCCTATCTATCGTCGTTTGCCAAAACGTGGATTTAGAAATTTCTTTGCCAAAACCTACAATGAAGTTTCACTAGGACGTATTCAGTTGGCAGTTGATGCGGGTAAGTTGAATATTGAAAAGCCTGTTGATATGATTGCTTTGAAAGAGTCTGGTATTATTCGTCGTGAAAAAGATGGGGTTCGTCTTCTTTCTGATGGTGATTTGAAGGCTAAGATTACCTTTCATGTTTCTGGTGCTTCACAAGCTGCTCGTGTTAAGATTGAAAAAGTGGGTGGTCAGGTCATTTTTCCTGATATTGCTCGATAATTTTTTTAATATGGATAGAGACCTAAAGAAGAATTATATTTGTTTTGTGGGATCTTTTGTGGAGACTTGTTTAAGTTCTGCATTTATTTGTGTATGCGTATGTGAATTTTAGGATTATACTTCTGTGATTTAAAGAACTGGAGTGTAAAGTGGAGACGTTTTATGGCATCAGCAGCAGAGCAATTTGCTTCCAATATAAACTTTGGTACCTTTTCGCGTGCAACTGAATTAAAGAAACGCATCTGGTTTACTCTGTTGGCGCTTCTTGTATATCGTTTTGGCACTTACATCTCTCTTCCAGGTATCAATATCGATGCTTTGCGGCAAACATTTGAACATCACGCGTCTGGTGTATTAGGACTCTTTAATATGTTTGCTGGAGGTGCCGTTGGGCGTATGGCTATTTTTGCGCTGGGTATCATGCCTTATATATCGGCATCTATTATTGTGCAATTGTTAACATCTATTATTCCTTCTTTGGAGACTCTTAAAAAAGAAGGGGATTTAGGTCGTAAGATTATCAATCAATATACGCGTTATGTAACAGTCGTATTGGCAATTCTACAAGCTTTTGGTATTGCGGTTGCGCTTGAAAGCGGTATAGGGTCGGGGCTTCAAATTGTTTTAGAACCAGGTCTTATGTTTCGTTTTTCTTCTGTTATTACACTTGTTGGCGGAACGATGTTTCTTATGTGGCTTGGCGAGCAAATTACGTCACGTGGTGTTGGTAATGGGGTTTCTCTTATCATTTTTACAGGGATTGTAGCCAACTTTCCTTCTACTTTTGCTCAGCTTTTGACAGCTCATAGTCAGGCTGATTTATCAACTTTTCTTTTAATAGGAATCGTTCTTATTGCTGTTTTGGTTATTGGGCTTATTGTTTTTATAGAGCGTGCACAACGGCGAATTCTTATCCAATATCCGAAACGTCAGGTCGGTAATCAAATGTTTCAAGGAGATATGTCGCATCTTCCTTTAAAGTTGAATACTGCTGGTGTTATTCCACCTATTTTTGCTTCATCTTTATTATTATTGCCTGCCACTATTAATAATTTTTCTGATAAAATGCCACAATGGGTTCAGGAGATTTCTTATGCTCTTGGTCATGGACAGCCACTTTATATGATTGTTTATGCATTTTTAATGGCGTTTTTTTGCTTTTTTTATACAGCTATTGTGTTTAATCCAAGTGATACTGCAGATCAATTGAAAAAGCATTCTGGTTTTATTCCAGGGATTCGTCCAGGTGAGCGTACAGCCGAATATATTGATTACGTTTTGACGCGTATTACTGTTGTGGGCGCTGTTTATATTATCTTGGTTTGTTTGTTACCTGAATTTATGATATCTGCATTACAGGTTCCTTTTTATCTTGGGGGAACATCCTTGTTGATTGTTGTTACTGTTACACTTGATACGGTTGCTCAAATTCAGGGGCATCTTGTTGCCCACCAATATGAAGGGTTGATAAAAAAATCAAAACTTCGTGGAGGTAGAAGGAATCGATGAGAGTTATTCTTTTAGGTCCTCCTGGAGCGGGAAAAGGTACGCAAGCAAAAATGTTGACTGAGGAATATAACATTCCTCATTTATCAACAGGGGATATGTTGCGTGAGGTGATTGCCAAAGAAACGGAGATTGGTAAAAAAGCTAAAGCTATTATAAGTTCTGGTGCTTTGGTTCCTGATAGTATTGTTAACCAAATCGTATCAGATCGGATTGATGAAGCTGATTGTGTAAACGGTTTTGTTTTGGATGGATATCCGCGAACTGTGGGGCAGGCGGAAGCGTTGCAACAGATACTGGATTCAAAAAATACGCGGCTTAATGCTGTTATTGAGTTGTGTGTTGATGAAGACGTGTTGATTGAACGTATGAAGAAGCGTGTTGAGGAAACAATAGCGGCTGGTGGACAGGTTCGTTTAGATGACAATCCTGTTGCTTTTGCAAAAAGATTAGTGGAATATCGTGAAAAAACAGCTCCCTTATCAAAGTTTTATTCAGAGAGGGGAATGTTGAAAGTTGTTGATGGAATGATTGGTGTTGCTGAAGTGACACGTATGATTAGAAGTTTTCTTTCATGAGATTTTTTTTAGAAATAAATGAAAAGAGTTGACTTTTGAGATGAAATCTATCAGAAGTAAATTTAATTTATTTTAGTGAAATAAGAGGATTCGGAAGAATTTTTTTCTGAGTCTATTTTTTTCTGTAAGGTATATCAGGTATTTTATAACAATTTGTCAAAATAACTAAGGAGAGTAGGCGTGGCTCGTATTGCTGGCGTCAATATCCCGACAAATAAGCGTGTAATTATTGCGCTTCAATATATCCACGGGATTGGACCAAAATTTGCTCAAGAAATTATTGAAAGAGTTGGCATTCCTTTGGGGCGTCGTGTGCATGAGCTTTCAGATGCTGAGGTGCTGCAGATTCGTGAGGCTATAGATCAGGGCTATCAAGTTGAAGGTGATCTTCGTCGTGAGGTTGCTATGAATGTTAAGCGTTTGATGGACCTTGGTTGTTATCGAGGATTGCGTCATCGCCGGTCTTTGCCTGTCCGAGGACAGCGTACACATACGAATGCCCGTACGCGTAAAGGTCCGGCTAAGGCAATTGCTGGTAAGAAGAAATAAGGGCCTTTGTGGAAGGTTTTTATATATTATTTTTTCTTGTTTGATTTGTTTGACAAGGAAAAAAAAGGTGGAGCTGCTGATGTTACGGCAGTGATGAGATCGTTGAAAGGAAAATTATGGCCAAGGAAGCCACACGTGTTCGTCGTCGCGAACGTAAGAATATTTCATCGGGTGTTGTGCATATTAATTCAACATTTAATAACACAATGATTACTATTACTGATGCTCAGGGTAATGCAATTGCTTGGTCATCTGCTGGGGCTCAGGGGTTTAAAGGTGCGCGTAAATCGACACCTTTTGCTGCTCAAGTTGCTGCGGAGGATTGTGCAAGAAAAGCGCAAGAGCATGGTATGCGTTCTTTGGAAGTCGAAGTTTGTGGGCCTGGATCAGGGCGTGAATCTGCTCTACGTGCATTGCAATCTGTTGGTTTTGTCATTACTTCTATTCGCGATGTAACACCAATTCCTCATAATGGATGTCGTCCACGGAAAAGGCGGCGTGTTTAATTGGGTGTTGTTTTTTGTTGTCGGAGATTTCTCTGATGTTCACATTGGTCGTTACGATTGAATGGTAACGGAACTAAAGAACGGGAATAAAAATATGATCCAGAAAAACTGGCAGGAACTTATTAAACCCAATAAGGTTGAATCATGTGCACATGATAATCCAAATATTATAAGTGTGATTGCTGAGCCTCTTGAGCGTGGTTTTGGTTTAACCTTAGGAAATGCGCTTCGTCGCGTGTTGTTATCTTCGCTTCGTGGTGCTGCTATTACTGCTGTGCAGATTGACGGTGTCTTGCATGAATTTTCATCGATTCCAGGTGTGCGTGAGGATGTTACGGATATTATTCTGAATATAAAAGAAATTGCGCTTCGTATGGAAGAAGAAGGGCCTAAACGTGTCGTCGTTTATAAAGAGGGGCCTGGTGTCGTGAAAGCGGGAGATATCAGTACAGTCGGGGATATGGAAATTCTAAATCCAGATCATGTTATTTGTACTCTTGATGAAGATGCTGAGATTCGTATGGAATTTATTGTCAACACAGGAAAGGGTTATGTTCCATCTGATCGTAATTGTGTTGATGATGCACGTATAGGGCTTATTCCAATTGATAGTCTTTATTCACCAATTCGTAAAGTTTCTTATAAAGTGGAAAATACGCGTGAAGGTCAAGTTTTGGATTATGATAAATTGACCTTAACGATTGAAACGAATGGTGCTGTTAATGGAGAGGATGCTGTTGCTTTTGCAGCACGCATTCTTCAGGATCAATTATCGTTATTTATTAACTTTGAAGAGCCACAGAAGGAGCCTATTGAAGAGGTTGATTCTGAGCTTTCTTTTAATCCTGCACTTCTCAAAAAAGTGGATGAATTAGAACTTTCAGTTCGTTCGGCAAATTGTCTTAAGAATGATAATATTGTCTATATTGGTGATCTGATTCAAAAAACAGAATCTGAAATGCTTCGGACACCGAATTTTGGTCGCAAATCGTTGAATGAGATTAAAGAAGTTTTGGCGTGTATGGGTTTACATCTTGGAATGGAAATTCCTGCGTGGCCGCCTGAGAACATTGATGATCTTGCAAAACGTTATGAAGATCAATATTGAAATTAGAATTTAAGGAGAGGGCTTATGCGCCATAGTAAGTCAGGACGCAAGTTGAATCGTACTGCCAGTCACCGTAAAGCGATGTTTGCAAATATGGCAACTTCGTTGATCGAGCATGAGCAGATTGTGACAACGCTTCCAAAGGCTAAAGAAATTCGTCCTATTGTTGAAAAACTCGTTACTCTTGGTAAGCGTGGTGGTTTGCATGCGCGTCGGCAAGCAATTGCAGCACTTCGTGATGCGGGAAAGGTTGCAAAATTATTTGATACGCTTGCGCCACGTTATGCATCACGCAACGGTGGGTATTTGCGTATTATGAAAGCGGGGTTTCGTACCGGTGATAATGCACCCATGGCTGTTATAGAGTTTGTTGATCGTGATGTTGAAGCGAAGGGTGCTGGGGATCGTGCTCGCATGGAGGCTTCTGAGAATGAAAAGGGAACATCTTCGTAGAGTTTTTTTATTCTGTTGGATTTTTAAAGGCCGCCTTGTTTTGGGCGGTTTTTTTGTGAGTATTTTTAAGTTTATTTTAGTTGAGAAATAGGTGCAGAGAGAAAATTATAGAGTATTGAATTATCTTATTTTTATAATATTTATTGTTCAAATAGGTTGTTTTTATTCTCTATTATGAAATATTAATAGAGATCCTTAATTTGCGGGGATGCGTTTTTTTATTCTATTAATCTTCAACAGAATGTGCTGATTTTATAAGGAGTGGATTATGAGGTATTCTTTTTGGGTGCGGATTTTTTTTGCAATTATGATGCAGATATCATTTGATCATGTATATGCTCATGTTCCTCAAACACAAACAGAAATCACTCTTTCATTTTCTCCTTTAGTTAAAAAGACAGTTCCATCTGTTGTAAATATTTATGCAGCTCGACAAATTAGAGCACGATCACCTTTTGAAGGCGATCCATTTTTTGAGCAATTTTTTGGTCGTTTTCAAAATAAATTTCCTGTTCGTAAGCAATCGTCATTAGGATCAGGGGTGATTGTTGATGCACGTGGTTTGATTGTTACAAATTACCACGTCATTAAAGATGCAAGCGAAATTAAAGTGGCTTTTTCTGATGGGCGGGAGTTTGAGAGTAAGGTTGTGCTCAAAGATGAAGCGACTGATATTGCAATTCTTGAAGTTGAGGAAAAAGATGCTCAATTTCCTGTTCTTTCTTTGGGAAATTCTGATGCTGTTGAAGTTGGTGATCTTGTTCTGGCTATTGGTAATCCTTTTGGTGTTGGTCAAACAGTTACAAGTGGTATTGTTTCAGCGCAAGCGCGTACACGTGTTGGGATTTCTGATTTTGACTTTTTTATTCAAACAGACGCAGCCATTAATCCAGGGAATTCTGGTGGCGCTTTAATTGATATGAAAGGTCAGTTAATCGGAATTAATACGGCTATTTATTCGCGTTCCGGTGGTTCGGTAGGGATTGGTTTTGCTATTCCAGTTAATCTTGTAAAAGTAATGCTTAATACTGTTAAACGCGGTGGAAAATATTTTGTGCCACCTTATATTGGGGCTTCTTTTCAAAATGTTACACCTGATATTGCTGGTGGTTTAGGTTTAGAACGTCCCTATGGTGCTCTGATTATTGAAGTTATCAAAGATAGTCCTGCTGAAAAAGCTGGATTGAAAGTAGGTGATGTTATTTTGAGTGTGCAGGGGGTACGCGTTGACAGTCCAGATAGTCTTGGTTATCGTTTGATGACAGCTGACGTTGAGCATAGTCTTGCCTTGGAATATTTACGAAGTGGAAAAACTTTAAAAACACAAATAACAGTTTCATCAATATCAGAAACTGCATTTTTAAAATCTGAAAAAATTACGGGTGACAGTCCTCTTGCTGGTGCTGAGGTGTTAGATTTAACACCGCAAAATAGTCGACGTTTTCATCTTCCTATATCTGCAAAAGGGGTTGTGATTACCAATCTTGAGGAAATGAGCAATGCAGCTGGAATTTTTCAGTCAGGAGATATTCTACGTGTTGTAAATGGCCATAAAATTCAAACAGTTCATCAGTTGAAAAAGGTTCTTATGCAAGGTCGCTCAAATATGTGGCAATTGGAATATGAACGTGATGGTATGTATATTCGCCAATTTATTCGTTGAGGTTTTTTTTGAAGAAAGATTTTTTTACTTCGTCGTTTGATTTTCAAGTTAATAAAAATCAGCCACTTGCAGAAAGAATGCGCCCTTGTTCTCTCAATGATGTTGTGGGACAAAAGCATTTGATTGGAGAGGATGGTTTGCTTTCACGTATGGCGGCAACTGGCTCAATTGGATCGATGATTTTTTGGGGACCTCCAGGGACGGGAAAAACGACCGTTGCACGTTTGTTAGCCCTTGAAACAAATTTCGCGTTTGAACAGGTTTCTGCTATTTTTACAGGAGTTTCTGAACTTAAAAAGATTTTTGAAGTTGCGCAGAGGCGTTTTATATCTGGGGATAAAACACTTCTCTTTGTTGATGAAATTCATCGGTTTAATCGTGCTCAGCAGGATAGTTTTCTTTCTGTGATGGAAGAGGGTACTGTGGTACTTATAGGTGCAACAACCGAAAATCCTTCTTTTGAACTGAATGCTGCCCTTCTTTCGCGTGCACGTGTTTTAACATTTCTTTCTCATGATCATGAAAGTTTGGACATGCTTTTGAAGCGTGCTGAAGAAGTGGAGGGAAAAACTCTTCCCTTGGATAATGATGCCAGAGACGTTTTGATAGAGATGTCTGATGGTGATGCGCGGGTAGCGTTAACATTGGCAGAGGAAGTTTGGTCTATTGCTCCATTGGGAGAGATTCTTGATGTTGTTGCTTTGCAAAAAGTTATTCAGCGTCGTGCGCCCATTTATGATAAAGGACGAGATGGGCATTATAATCTCATTTCAGCGTTGCATAAATCCGTTCGTGGATCTGATCCTGATGCTGCGCTTTATTATTTGGCACGTATGTTGGATGCTGGTGAAGATCCTCTCTATATTGGGCGAAGATTGGTTCGTATGGCTGTTGAAGATATTGGTTTGGCGGATCCTCAAGCTCTTGTCATTTGTAATGCAGCAAAAGATGCCTATGATTATTTAGGATCACCAGAAGGAGAGTTGGCTTTGGCGCAAGCATGTCTTTATGTTGCAACTGCGCCAAAGTCAAATGCAGCATATCTCGCGTATAAAGCGGCACTGCGTTGTGCGCGCAAAAATGGCTCTTTATCACCTCCTAAGCATATTCTTAATGCTCCTACGAAATTTATGAAGGAAGAAGGGTATGGAAGTGGTTATTGTTATGACCATGATGAACCAGACGCTTTTTCAGGACAAGAATATTTTCCCGAAAAACTTGGGCGTCAGAGTTATTATAAACCAGTTGAGCGTGGTTTTGAGCGTGAAATTGTGAAACGTCTTGAGTGGTGGCAACAGTTGCGCAAAAAACGTAAAGATCAAAATAAAATTTGAGTTGAAATACGTTTTTTATTGATCTCTTATGTTATTGTATGAGAAATTTAGCTTATATTTTAAACATTTATTGCATTGCTTGTAGAGATTTTTTTTGATATCTTCGAAAGTACATAGTTTTTCAAATTTAAATATATCATTCAACTTTTAAGCTGCTTTATTTTTTTTGGTTTTATTAAATAATATATTGACTTATAATAATAGACTGTTTCGTAAGTTGAATGAAAGTTTCAAATACCGTAAATTTCTCTCATCCCAAGTCTGTTATTTGTTGAATCAATCAAATCATTTACTTGCATGTTACAAGCAGGATTACCGTGTGATAAAAACTGTACAAGAAAGGACTAAAAATCCTTCTTATGAATTGTCTCAAGTGCCGAGAACTGTTGCAACATTGGGGGATGATAAATAGTGTGATGGGTGCCGGCTTTCTCCTTCCATAGAGTAAAGATGGTGGCGCCTAAAGGGTTTTGTAGTATACCACATTCATAGGTGTTGTCACAAAACGAGCTTAGAAGTTTTGAGAGATGTTTCTTAAATCAAGTGTATGAATATGCAACACAATGGCGTTTTGTTCTTCGATGCAATAGGGTATGAGGTTGATTGATGATGCGTTTTTTTGTGATCAATAGCAGGAGAATTCTTAGTCTCTCAAGTATTTAATCAAAGGGATAAGCAGAAGGGCTGTAGAACATTGTGTTTAAAATTAAATTGTTCCTTTTCTAGAGAGATATAAATATGTTAACTATGCTCCCATAGAGATATTACTTTATTAGAGTTTATTATGCGTCATAAGATAAGCAATGCCAATTCTTTATTGTGATGGTCATGAATGTTTATGGGCATAATGTGGAGATAGGAATGGAAATAGTCTGTGAAAATCTAAACTCAAGCCTTTAGTTAAATTAAAAGTACAGTGTACACTAAATTTTTAGGTTATTATGAATTCGGTCAAGGATATAATCGTGGATAAAACAAAAGCTCTCGATGCTGCTCTCTCACAAATTGAACGTTCTTTTGGTAAAGGCTCGATTATGCGTCTTGGGCAAAAAGAGCAGGTTGTTGAAATTGAAACAATTCCAACAGGGTCGTTATCCTTGGATATTGCTTTAGGGATTGGTGGATTACCGAAGGGGCGTATTGTTGAGATTTATGGACCAGAAAGTTCTGGGAAAACAACATTGGCTCTCCATGCTATTGCTGAGGCACAGAAAGGTGGTGGGATTTGTGCTTTTATTGATGCAGAGCATGCGCTTGATCCTATTTATGCGCGTAAGCTTGGTGTTGATTTAGAAAACTTGTTCATTTCTCAGCCAGATACCGGTGAACAGGCATTGGAAATTACAGAAACGTTGGTTCGTTCTGGTGCAGTTGATGTGCTTGTTGTGGATTCTGTCGCAGCTTTAACTCCGCGAGCAGAAATTGACGGTGAAATGGGTGATGCTTTGCCCGGATTGCAAGCTCGGTTAATGAGTAAAGCGTTACGAAAATTAACCGCAGCAATTTTTCGCTCTAACTGTATGGTTGTTTTTATTAATCAAATTCGCATGAAAATTGGTGTGATGTTTGGTTCTCCTGAAACGACAACGGGTGGAAACGCTTTAAAGTTTTATGCTTCTGTTCGTTTAGATATTCGTCGCATTGGATCCATTAAAGATAGGGATTCAATCGTTGGTAATCAGACGCGCGTTAAAGTGGTGAAAAATAAATTGGCACCTCCATTTAAGCAGGTTGAGTTTGATATTATTTATGGTGAAGGTATTTCCAAAGTAGGTGAATTGATTGATTTGGGTGTCAAGGTTGGTGTTGTGGAAAAATCTGGTGCATGGTTTTCTTATAATTCTCAGCGTTTAGGACAGGGGCGTGAGAATGCAAAGCAGTTTTTACGTGAACATGTGGAAATAGCTACAGAGATTGAAGCAGCTTTGCGCCAAAATGCTGGTTTGATTGCGATTGAACTGTTAGAAAATGCAGGGTCAGAAAATATAGAAAGTGATGAAGCCATTTGATGGAGTGTTTTTTTCGTCTATAATTTTTTCCCTTTCAGATTTTTCTGTTTTTTTGTTTGAGTTTTTAAATACGCAGTCATTTTTTTCTCAATTTTTTAAAACAAATATTCCATTTTTGATTAAATTGACTCCATGCGTGGCGAAGAGAATTTAATGAGGGGGATTTTTCTTTTATGGTTTTGTGCTGTATTGAGCAGGTGTCAACATGAATAGTGTTAATAATATTCGGTCAATATTTTTGGATTATTTTCATCGTAATGGGCATAAAGTTCTTTCTTCTAGTCCGCTTGTTCCGCGGAATGATCCTACACTTATGTTTACAAATGCAGGGATGGTGCAGTTTAAAAATGTTTTTACTGGACTTGAACAACCTTCTTATACGCAGGCAACAACGGCACAAAAATGTGTTCGTGCGGGTGGAAAGCATAATGATCTTGATAATGTTGGATATACGGCGCGCCATCATACATTTTTTGAAATGCTGGGTAATTTTTCTTTCGGTGATTATTTCAAAGAAGAAGCCATTTTTTTATCATGGAATCTTTTAACAAAGGAATTTTGCCTGCCAAAAGATAAATTGTTGGTGACAGTTTATCAGAGTGATGATGTTGCTGCTGAACTGTGGCGTAAAATTTCAGGTCTTCCAGATGAAAAAATTGTCCGTATTGCGACAGCTGATAATTTTTGGTCGATGGGAGAAACAGGCCCTTGTGGGCCTTGTTCGGAGATTTTTTATGATCATGGTGATGAAATCTGGGGCGGTCCTCCTGGAAGTATGGAAGAAGATGGTGATCGCTTTATTGAGATTTGGAATCTTGTTTTTATGCAGTATGAGCAAGTTTCCAAGGAAAAACGTGTTAACTTACCTCACCCTTCTATTGATACAGGCATGGGATTAGAGCGTATTGCTGCTGTTTTACAGGGCGTTCATGATAATTATGACATTGATCTTTTTCGTGCATTAATTGCTGCATCAGAAGAAATTACAGGGATTGAGGCAAAGGGTGATTTTATTGCCAGCCATCGTGTCATTGCTGATCATCTTCGTTCATCGGCATTTTTGATTGCTGATGGTGTGCTTCCTTCTAATGAAGGAAGAGGATATGTTTTACGTCGTATTATGCGTCGTGCTATGCGTCATGCGCATCTTCTTGGTGCTAAAGAGCCCTTAATGTGGCGACTTTTGCCTGCTTTAAATCGCGAAATGGGACAAGCTTATCCTGAGTTGGTGCGTGCTGAATCTTTGATTTCAGAAACTTTAAGGTTAGAAGAAATACGTTTTCGTAAAACGCTTGAACGAGGACTTGGTTTGTTGAACGAAGCAAGTACCGATCTTAAAGAAGGAGACTATTTGAATGGTGAAGTTGCTTTCAAACTTTATGATACCTATGGTTTTCCGCTTGATTTGACGCAAGATGTTCTTCGTCGTCGCGGAATATCTGTTGACGTTGGTGCTTTTGATAAAGCGATGGAACGCCAAAAAGAGGAAGCACGTGCCAATTGGTCTGGTTCTGGAGAAGCTGTAACAGAGAAAATCTGGTTTTCTGTTCGTGATCAAGTGGGGGCCACAGAGTTTTTAGGTTATGAAACTGAGACAGCGAAAGGTATTCTTACAGCTCTTGTATGTGATGGTAAAATTGTTGATCATATTTCTTCAGATCAGAAAGCTATGCTTGTTGTTAATCAGACACCTTTTTATGGTGAATCTGGTGGGCAAATTGGTGATAGCGGTATCATTTCTGGTGAAAATTTTATTTTTAAGGTGCATGATACCCAAAGAAAGGGTGATGGTGTTTTTATCCATATTGGGGAGGTGAAATCTGGTCAGGCATCGAGGTCTGATTGTGTAGAATTAACGGTTGATATTGTTCGTCGTAAGAAAATTCGCGCGAATCACTCTGCTACTCATTTGTTACACGAAGCTTTACGCCAAACATTGGGGGACCATGTTACACAAAAGGGCTCTCTTGTATCGCCAGATCGGTTGCGTTTTGATTTTTCACATCCAAAATCCGTTTCACCAGAAGAGTTGAAAAAAATAGAAGATTTAGCCAATGAGATTATTTTGCAAAATAGTAAAGTAATAACGCGCCTCATGGCTGTAGATGATGCAATTTCTGAAGGTGCCATGGCATTGTTTGGTGAAAAATATGGTGATGAAGTTCGCGTTGTTTCTATGGGGGAGCCATTTGAAAAGGGAGGATTTAAAAAGCGTTGGTCAATTGAGCTTTGTGGTGGCACACATGTGGAGCGAACAGGTGATATCGGTTTGATTCATATTGTTTCTGAAAGTTCTGTTTCAGCTGGAGTGCGGCGTATTGAAGCTTTAACAGGCAAAGAAGCACGTCTTTATCTTAGCCGCCAAGATGAACGTATTCATGAAATTGCTGATCTTTTAAAAACTTCTTCTGCTGGTGTGGAAGAACGGGCGCGAATTTTGCTTGATGATCGTCGTAAACTTGAAAAAGAATTGAATGATGTACGCAAGAAAATGATGTTGAGTGGTGGAATAACAGAAAGGAGCCAAGGTGATATTATCATCATCAATGGGTTTTCTTTTACCGGACGCGTTGTTAAAAATATTTTACCACGGGATCTTAAGGCGCTCGTCGATTCTGAGAAAAAACAAATCGGATCTGGAGTGGTTGCGTTTATTAGTGTCTCGGAGGATGGAAAAGGGAGTGCTGTTGTCGGCGTTACGGATGATTTAACGGATAAGTTAAATGCTGTAGATCTCGTTCGTATTCTTTCAGAGATGCTTGGTGGTAAAGGTGGAGGTGGCCGTCCTGATATGGCGCAGGCTGGTGGTCCTGAGGGGAACAAAGCTGATGAGGCATTTGCGGCACTAAAAGATTTTCTTGAAAAAAATTAAAGAATGAAATCATTCTGCATAGGTATTTTTTACATTGTTATATTGGGTTGGTATCTATGTATCATGAATATCTGTCTGGTGTATTTCTGAAATGCAGATACAGCGTAATTGGGGAAAAATACAATTGTAAAGATAAAAACAGTGTTTGTCTTTATAACGTCCAAGCGTTTCAGGAGTCACCTTTTTAAGATAAGATAGATTATTCAGCACTTCATGCTTTGCTGTGTATTCTTTTACTAGGAAGACTAGTTATTATGTTGCTCTTATAGATTTTTTAAAGAAACCTCTCTTTTTATGAAAGGAAAAATCAAGATTTATTGCATACGATTCTCCTTATAAAGTTATAAGCTGTCATTATTCGATTAGTTTTCAAATGAATAAAATCTCTTTCCTTGAAAAGGCTTATAAAAGAGTTGTTATATCTTAGAGCTATTGTTTTCATTTTGCTTGTTATGTACACAGTTTTTTGGTTTATTATTAAAAGGTTTTGAAAAGAATATTCTCCTATCTTTATAAATCTTTATTTAAAGTTATAAAGTAATGAATTATCAATATAAATCAAAGGAATATCACATAAATCTAAAGATTTAGATTAATATTTAATTTATTTATGATAAAATTGCTTTAATACATTGAGTTATAATGATAATTTATCGTTTTATCTTTTGAATAAGAGCTACGAATATTCGTAGGATTTTATTATTTCAAATTCTGGGTATGTTAAATTAATCAAAACCACTCACGAATGTCGTTGTGAAATGGGCTTAAGAGCATTGAAAAATGTTTCTTAAAAAAGTCATATGAATGTGCAAAACAATGATGTTCTGTTCTTTATGAGAGGACTATAAAGAACGTGATAAACAAAAGTGCAAAGCAATACATAATATTCATTATTTAAAAGATGTTTCTTTAGTTCGTTTTGAAATTCGTAAAGCTGAGTAAAAAGAAGACGATAAAACTGGAAATTGTTTTTACCTTTACATTTTCCCTAAATGAGAATGTATACTCGTCAATATGCACAGATATAGGAAAATATTTTTGTTCTAATCTAGTAAAATTGCAATAGCAGAGAAAATACTAAACTGTTTTAATATTTTTCTTAAATACCTAAAATGAATTGTGGCATTTTTAGAAATCTTTTTACTTGTATCATATATAAGAACTCTTGTTATCTTGAGGAGGATTTTTTTGCTTGAAAAAGAGTATCAATTTTATGATGCTATGGCTTCATGTAAGGGGATAACATTTTCTCCTTCTCTTTCTGGTGGTTTGATTGTTAAACCACTTGCCTTTAAAAAATTAGAGAAACGTCCCCCTTTATCGATCAATTCTTGAAAGTTTCCTTTTTCCATTAAGTGACCATGATCCAGAAAGAGTATCACATCAGCATTGCGTACTGTTGAGAGGCGATGTGCTATAATAAAAGTAGTGCGGTTATGGCTTATGCAATCGAGAGCATCTTTGACACGTGCTTCTGTTTCAACATCAAGAGCGCTTGTTGCTTCATCTAGAATGAGAATAGGGGAATTTTTTAAAACAGCGCGTGCAATTGCTAGTCGCTGTTTTTCTCCACCGGATAATTGAGATCCTCGTTCGCCCACCATTGTGTTATAACAATCAGCTTTTTTTAGAATAAAATCGTGAGCTTCTGCTATTTTTGCTGCTTCATAAAGTTCTTCATTTGTTGCGCTCGCTTTTCCTATTGAAATATTGTCATGAATAGTACGGTTGAAAAGACCCGAGTCTTGAAATACTGTTGCTAGAGATTTGCGTAAAGATTCGCGATTGATTGAGCATATATTTATTCCATCAATGGAGATATGCCCAAGGGTAGGGTCGTATACGCGCTGCAACAGATTGATCAATGTTGTTTTTCCAGCCCCTGTTGGCCCTACAATTGCAACAGTTTGTCCTGCTTTAACCTCAAAGGAAATATCAAAAACACCTTGAGAAGAATTGGGGAATTTATAGGTCACGTGATGAAATTGTATGGCGCCTTTAACATTTTGGAGGGAAGGAAGATTTTGCGGTTCGTTGATATGAAAGGTTGAGTCTTCCATTTCAAAAAATTCTTGCAGTTTTGCTTGTGAGGATATTGCACAATTAATAAAATTGCTCATTTGGTCTAGGCGGCTAATCATGAGTTGTGCAAATCCAACAAAAGCAACGACTTCACCTACTCGTAATTGATCTTTTGCAACAAAAAAAGCTCCAAGGAGGAGAACACAAACGATTGAAATTGTTGAAGCCATTCGATTTAAGCCACTGGCGAGCGCCCACCAATTGAGAACAGGATTTTGTGCTTTAAGCAGAGCATTTGTATGTTGATGCAGTATAGAAGCTTCTTCTTTTATTCGGTTATAACTTTGTACAATGGAAACATTAGAGATTGAATCACTGACATGTTTAAAAAGGTTGTGGTGGTAGCATTCCACAGCGGCTTGTCCGTCTTTTGTTTTTCGCATCACTAAACGTGCAATTAATACGTAGGTGATGGCAAGCACAACCAAGACTATTGAAAGACGCCAATTCATATTAAACGCTATGGGGATGAGAACTAATAAGGCGACAAGCGTTGAGAGGTGTTGGCGCATAAAATCAAGCCATATGGTTGACATGGAATCTATTGCGCGCAAAAGTGTATGGAGTGCGTTGGAAGTTCCACGTTGTTGATGCCAAATTAAAGGCATGGCAATGATACGTTCGAAAGATTCCGTTAAAACCGTTAAGCGGCGTCTATGGGCTAAGCGGTCAGCACCGCGAGCAACAAGGACATAAGCAATAATATGTGAAAGTCCAAAACAAACCCAAATGGTAAGAGTAGGAATGATAGCTGATTTTTCTGAAATAGAATCAATAACACGTCCGAATAAAATAGGTTCTGCAATAGTGATAATAGCTAACATAACATTAGCGGTACAGATTAAAAGGGATGCATTTTTTTCTCTATTTAGGTAAGTGAGAACACGTGCATAGGTTTTGAATAAGGACACGGTTAATTATCTCCATTCGCTATTAAGCGTAAAGGCTGTTGATTTTTACAACGCTTAGTTTTTAGCTAATAAAATTTGGATGTTAAGAAAAGGCAATTTTGGATACTAACTGTAATATGGTGTGATAAAACCAACTAAAATATGAATTTTTGTGTTTATAAAGGCGCAAAAATAGATCAATAAAATTATCAGGTAAGGGAATTTTCATGGCAGGCATAGAAATAAAAAAAGTTGAGGCAGATGAAAATGGAATGCGCTTAGATCGCTGGTTTAAAGTGCATTATCCAGGACTTGGTTTTGGAGCTTTGCAAAAATTGTTGCGTTCTGGTCAGATACGGGTTGATGGTGGACGTGTTAAAGCCGATACGCGTCTTTGTATAGGACAGGCTGTTCGTATTCCACCTCTCCCTATTAATGACAAGGAAAATCTTTCAATAACGGATAAAACACTTCGTGGGCAGGATGATGGGACCGTTTTGAAAAAAATGCTGCTTTATGAAGATCCAAAGGTATTTGTTTTTAATAAACCAGCTGGATTGGCTGTACAAGGAGGCTCTGGTTTAACACGTCATATGGATAGTATGCTTGAGGTATGGCGCAATAAAAAAGGTGAAAAGCCGCGTTTGGTTCATCGTCTTGATCGTGAGACGTCGGGTGTGCTTATTGTTGCGCGATCAAGGGGAGCTGCTCAGTCCTTAACTGCTGCTTTTAGAGCGCGAGAAACAAAAAAGACTTATTGGGCGTTGGTTCGGGGCGTGCCTAAAAAAAAGCAGGACAAAATTTCAACGTGGATGGTTAAGGAAATGACTGCACAAGGTGACAAAATGCGTGTTTGTGAACATGGGGAGCCAGATTCACATCATGCGGTTTCCTACTATCGCGTTTTAGATACACGAGGGCGGGCTCTTTCGTGGCTTGAAATGGAACCCTATACAGGGAGAACACATCAGCTTCGTGTGCATGCTGCCCATATGGATCATCCTATCATTGGCGATACAAAGTATTTTTTTTCTGATAGTAATTGGACATTACCAGGAGGAATTCAAAATCGTCTTCATCTTCATGCACGTCGTATTCGTATTCCTCATCCTTCAGGAGGAATATTGGACATTGTTGCACCTTTACCACCTCATATGGTTCAAAGTTTTAATCTTTTGTCTTTTAATGAGAGTGATGCTGAAACAGAGTAAAGAAACTTCATTTGTTCTTTTTGATTGATATAAAATTTTGTCTATAAAGTTGATAAGATGAATAGGGCATCATTTGAAGGAAGTTTTTGATAAGTCAATTGCTATGAGAAAATTATGTTTTTGAGTGATGAAATTTTCGAATATCATGGCTTTCTTTCTACAGCTCTTTATCCATATTGATTGTATTGTTATTTTTTGGATATGGTGTATCGTTTAATAATCTGAGTTTATGAAGCTGCTCCTTTGAATTATCTATAGAGGTCATATTGGGAAGGCGTGTCTGTTGAGGGAGATGAGTTAGATAAAATCTGAAAGATATTTACTAAAATAGAGAAAGCGATTTTAGTTTTTTTATGGGGAATAATGAAGGCATTTTATAGTAATGCTTAGGAAAAGTAGACTCTCAAAAAAATCCTGTTGTCAAGGAAGTTTGTTCTGTTATAAATGTGGTTTGATATGCTTATAGTATAGATTTATGCTTTGTATCTTTACTTACACAATGAAGCCTTCTTAGCAAAGTTCTCCTTTCAATGAGCAATTATTTTTCTACTTACTTAGTTTATCCAAAAGATCATCTTTCATAAAAGAAGAAATAATTTTTCAGTATCTTAATGCTTCATTGAAGTGAACTCATCACATTAAAAAAATATCTAGACAAAAAATTGGAGATAAAACGTCAGGCGCGTTTTATTGCTCTAGGGAGGGCTTGAACACTTTTGTTTTTTCTAGTGAACAAAACAGATATTTATTATGGGAACATTCAAAAGGGGGATAAATTGAAATTAGGAGTGACTGATGGGATCATTATTGATTGACGTTAATAACGTCTCAAAAATATATCGCAACATTGACAGAGGAATTGGTTTTAAAAACAAGGTGTTTTCTCTCTTCAAGCCGGTTTATACAAATCATCATGTGTTAAAAGATATGAGTTTCACCCTCTTTTCAGGGCAATCGTTAGCAATTCTTGGCCCTAACGGAGCGGGTAAATCGACACTGATTAAAATACTTTCTGGTATACAATACGCTGATGAGGGATGTGTTAAAGTCCTTGGTGTTGATCCTTATAAAGCGAAGAAAAATCTGTTCAAGTCTTTGGGTGTGGTCTTTGGTCACAAGAATTGTTTATGGTGGGATTTGCCCTTACGCTACAGTCTGGATATGGTTCAACCATTATATGGTCTTGAATGCGCCTCTTTTACCCGTGATCTTAAAGAGATCGCTGAGTTGCTGGGTCTTGAGCATATTATGGATAAGCCAGTGCGGATGCTTAGTCTGGGTGAGAGAGTGAAAAGTGAATTGGCATTTAATCTCTCCTTTAGACCTAAACTGTTGTTTCTCGATGAGCCAAGTATTGGTCTTGATATTACAGCTAAGCATGAAATCAGGGAGCTTCTTAAAAAACTGAAAAAGGAGCGTGGCACTGGGTATATCATTACAAGTCATGATATGGGAGATATTGATGGATACGTCGATGATATTATTCTTTTGCATAAAGGAAAGAAACAGTTTCATGGTAATCTTCATGCGCTTAAAAATGTCATTCCTTCGTTGGTGAGAATGACACTTTTTTGTGAACACATGGCTGCACCTTCAGCTGTTGTAGAAAAAATTGATGAGATTGCGTTGAAATTATCTACTCCTTTAAAAGATAAGCACTTTAACGCTGAAGAATGCTCGCTGGAGGTTTCGCTGCCCCGTGAGGATTTTGCGCGTTTTGTACGCGAAATTACAACCGAATTGAACTGTACGTTCTCTGTATCCACTCCCTCGCTTGAAGAGATGCTCCGTGTTAAATTTAAAGAATTTATCTAACCACTGCTTTGGTATGTTTCTTTTTGCCAAGAATGGATTACTCACTGTTCTAAGTGATAGAGCAATGTTTTTTACCGATATTATCATTGGGACACTTTCGCCATTTGTTATTCAACTTCTATTATGGAATGCACTTTTCTCTGATACGGGCAACACCATCAATGGCTTTAGCTTTTATGATATGATGTATTATTATGCTTTTGCTTTAGTCCTAGGTCGCTTAAATAATGGTTATAATGTGATTAAGTTTTTCTCTCATCATGTTAAAGAAGGTCAATTAGAAGTATATCTTACAAAGCCCTTTAGTTATATGACACAAATGCTTTTTACTTTTTTAGGGGAGAGTGTATTATATAGCATCCCGTTATTGGCTCTTTTTGTTGTTAAGCTTGTTTTATCCTATGAAAATATTCTGGGATTGGTTATCGCTTTTCTGTTCTTTTTTCTGGTTGTTATTCTATCACAATTGCTTTGTTTTTTACTCTCTTTTGGAATTGCCCTATTAAGCTTTTGGGTGATTGAGTACAATATATTACTCTCTTTCAGTATCCTCAGTTCAACGCTTCTTGGTGGTGTTCTTTTACCACCATCTTTTTGGCCGGTGTGGCTTATTCCGCTTATGCAATTTAATCCTTATCGTTTCATGATATCAGCTCCTGCCGAGTTTTTCGCGACGCAAAATTTAGCGTTGTTTCAGCAGTTTATTTTCGGAAGTTTTACTTATATTTTGTGTTTTTTATTCTTAATTTATATTGCTTGGAATAAAGGGATGAAAGCATATAATGGAGCGGGTGGTTGAGATGAAAATAATCCTTCATTTTATCAGTTTGAATATCCGCCGACAGATTGTTTATGGTAAGAATTTGGCTGGGGAGTTTATTCTTTCTCTATGCTATTATTTTATTCAATTCATATTTATTGATAGAATATCTTCTTTTTCAGGAAAGATCGGTAACTATAGCAGAGATGAAATCCATTTTATCTTTGTTGTCTTTGTTTTACTTGGAATATTTTTGAATATTTTTACTAATTCTATTGAAACGTTTTTTGAAAAAGTAGCGGATGGTAAAATTGAACCATACTTGATAAAGCCCGTTTCAATCTGGTTGTTGATGTTGTTTGGTTGGTGTAAACCTCTTAATCTGATCAAGCTCTTTGTTCTTTATGTTAGTGCCTATTTATTTGTATCATTACCGAATATATCCGATCTTAAGCTAAGATGGATCTCTTTTATTGTTGCAATATTTTGTGTTTTTATTGTCAATATTTGTTTTTTCATGATGTTTAATTTTGTAACATTTATTATTAGCCGTAAGATGCCTGTCGAATATTTTCATGAAATGATTTACGAGCTTTCATTTGTGCCAATAGGAATTTATCCTTTAAGCATCGTAAAATGGCTTTTGTTTATGCTTCCCATGGCTTTTTCTGCTTCCTTGCCTGTGTCATTGTTGCTTGGTAAAGGCGAATGGAATATTGGATATCTTCTGTTGAGCGCTTTTCTTTCCATGGTCATGACTTTCATAAGTTATAAGAAAACAATGCGTAAATTTAATGGATTAGGGGGATGAAATGAAAGTCAGCATGATTATAAAAATAAAAAAAATTGAGTGAATAATTCTATTGTACCATAAATTATCGTTATTTATTCTGGCGATATAAGGCATGTAGAATTTTCACATGAGGATTTTTTTATTGTTAGATAAGATTGAACAATAATATAGGCCGCATTCCCACAGTTACTGGCAAGGAGCGTGAAATAGAAATCAGAGGTTTAAACTGTTCGATTTTAGATGGCAGCTTGATGACAAAAGCCAATGGTAAGATGGCATACAATTTAGTATCATTCATAATACGAGCCAGATGTGTTCTTTTTCGGTTATAGTGCTAAAAAATTGTCAAAGTGGGTAATTTTTATATGCGTAGAATGTGGTTATTCGTGCGGATTTTGTTGGTGCATTCAATATATTATTACGTGGATGAGTTTTTTGCTTAAACAATAAGAAAATTGATAGAATAAAGCTTTTAAGTTGCCCGATAGAAAGCTAAGAGTTGTGCTAAACAACATGATAGCAATTATCAAGACAACAATCACATAGAGACTTTCAGCATGCTGAGTAGGCAAAATTCCATCAATAATTGCTTGAAAAATAAAAGTATTCACCAAGTCAAGTAGCTGTAAAACGATAGCAATAAGATTAATTTCAATAACGTAATAAATATATTTCTTTGTTGTGCAAGTAAATCAAGAGAAGGCTCTTAATTTTTCTTATGCATAACTCATTTTAAGTTATGATTTTGTTAAGAAAAAGAAAAATTAATGTGTTATATTTTAATAGTATTTGCGAATATTATTTTTTTGTACGGTGTTTTTATTTTATTTTAATTTAAAATTAGGTTTGACAATTGTCTAAAACGCGTAATAATCAAATTTAATTGTATCGATATGATGCGTTTTTCTATAAAAGAAAAAGGAGAGTTCAAGCTCATCACGTGCTTCAGGTAATTCATGCCGTCCTTCGGGTTATTATTGGGATACAATAAAATCTACAGGACAAACAGGAGCAATGATAGTGGCGCCTGTTGGGACAGTTGGAGGTGCTGTGCTTGGAGGAATCGTAAGTATAGCGGGTGCAGTTGCAATAGAAAATAGATGGTATAGTTTCTATTAATCGTAGCTGCTGCTGTGGAGGGAGCTATACTAAGAGAAGGCAGTAGGCAGCACTATAAATGGTGCTCTAGGAGGGGGGCCTTTAGAGTTGTGCATCATTTTTATAATTGTGTACGGTAATTTATAGAATATCAGCAATATATCTCTAAAATCATAATAATTTTGTAGATATGTTAATGAAAAATATGTCTAAGAAATATTGTTAGAATATCTTTTAATGGTATATTATTTATAAGTCTATATATTTTAGTTCAGAAATTTTAAGTGTTATAGATACTTTAAATACTATTAATATTATTAATAAATTTATTTAAATTATATTATGCTTCTAAAGCGCATATTAAAACTGATATTATAAAAAATCATCAATAATATTCATTTTATTTTTTATAGTATTCTTTATTTAAGTATCTTTCTATAGAGATTATGAGATATGTTATTAATAAAGTTATGTTTTTAGATTTGGCCAAAAAAATAAAGAGAAATCCAGACAGCTTCTTTTTCAATAAACAAAAATAATGCTTTAATTTGATGTTGTAAAATAACTGATAACGATCATATGTTTTTGATTATCAGTGATGAAAATAATGTGATTTTTGATATAGAGATTGAAAAGATTGAGAACTTTTTCGCGTATCACTCATATTTTCTTACCAAATTTTTTGAAAAATTATATAAAGCAAAAAAATAAATTCTGTTAAGTTATTAGCATTTATAATGAGTTTTTTATTTTCACAGTTTTGTGATTGTTTTTGCATTTAACAATGCATTAACAACATGTGTGGTCCATTTTAAAGTTTTGTTTAAAATTACATAAGTAAGTTCTATTTTGATTTGTTATTGCATCGCTCGTATTGATGTATAACAAAAGCGTTTGAGACAATATAAGATCACAAGAATAAATTTTTAATTGGGTATATAAACTACCGATTGCTTACAGATAAAAAAATCTATGCATATCAAAGTTACGTAAGTTTTTTCTCTTCAAAATGTGTATTTGAGTTAATTTTTGTGATTGATAGCTTTGCTACGATGAAAATACTTGTGAGTTTATTGGTATTCATTAGATAACTATGAATTTTACATATCGATTCAAAAATATAGAATAATATAATTTTACGATTATTGTGGAGTTCATTTTTATAAACTTAAAAACATAATGCTGAGCATTACAAATATTTGCAAAAATGCTTTTATTAGGTATTATTTTGTTTCTTTATAGTTTACATTTTTTATCTTTTTAACCTTGGTTAGAGAGAGAATTTGTATTCATTATCTATTTCTCTATTTTATTTTGAATGCGTGGAGCACTATTAATATCAAAAAGTAATGATCGTGGAAGATAATGAGCTTAAACTGAAGTTATTCTGCGATTCTGTAGAAACGAATTGTCGTAAAATCGTTGAAATGTTTAATGGCTTTATGGATTAAAGTTGGCGGTTTCATCAATATTATCTCTTATCTTATCTCGTTTAGCTTTTCTAATCAAAGAGCGAAATTTTTGTTTACGCTAAATTTTTACTCGGTTAGCTATTTCCTCTCAACATACAATAAGAAAAAAAATTAGCTTACTGTATGCTAGCAATATAAAAAATCCATTATGTGTAATAAAAAAAGACAATTTAGTAATATTTTTTATGTTGTGATTTAAAAATGTTGTGATTAAGAAAATCAATAGTTTTGAAGAAAAAATACAATTTAAACAATAATATAATCATATTATTGTAATAAAATTTTATCATCTAATCAGTCAGCTTAAAACAAAAATAGAATAATTGACAAAACAAATTAAATATGGAAAGAATGAAAATATAATACAAAATGATAATTATTTTTGTGTTATATTATCATTCTCTTCTCAGTAGGAAAATATGAATCATCGGTAGATGATGTGATGTTTTCTGTTTAGAGAGTAAGGTTTTATTAAATATTGTAATAGGTTATTATAATGAGAATATTTAAGCATTGTATATCATGTGTTGTTGCAGTCGCTATTTTCTTTTCACAAGTTTTAGGAGCTAATGCCGATTCTTTAAATGGTAGATCTCAAAACGCTGATTTTATTTCTGTAATGAAACAAGAGAATAGAGTTATTAAATCTGTTAAGGAGATTATTAGTCAATTTTCAGAACAAAGCAGAGAAAAAGATGTCCAAAAGGTGGCTGGTTTGATAGGAATGGAGCCAGCGATTTTTGGTTTAATCGCATTTCTTGTATATTTCTTTACTAGAAAGCCACCGGATCCTAGAAAAAGCGCAGGTGAAAAAGCATTCACTGCTTTTACTCGAAGTGCATGGGCTCTTAATTAAAAATGTTGATTTGATGAATTTTAAATTATTCTGTTTTTGAATCTTTTATAATTAATAAACCGTGATTTCTAATCACGGTTTAGCTATTTTTATATTTATTAATATGCCCATTAAGCTTTAAGTTTTTAGGCTGTACTCTTTTTTTAATATTATTACAGAAATACTTTATTGTACATAATATAGTCTTTTTGAGGTTTAAAATTTTTAATCATTTTATCTTGGTTAGAAAGAATGTGTATTTATTTCTATTTCTCTAAGTCGTAGAATTATATTAATGTTAGAAAGTTAGAATCTTGAAAGACAATGAACTTTATTAAAATTATTCCACGTTCTTGTAGAAACGAATGGCTGTGAAATCTTTGAAATGTGTAATGGCCTTATGGCATTAGATTTGGCGCGTTCACCAAAGTTATCCCTTATCTTACTTAATTTAGCTTTTTCAATCAAAGAGCTAAGTTGATACTTACGCTAATTTTTGCTGGGAAAACTATTTCTTCTCAATCTATACTAAGAAAAAATTATTTTAACAGAATATTTCAATAAAATATTTTTTTGTTTTTTGTAAATTTTAAAAATATTTATCTTACTATATTATACAAAAAATAAAAAACATTACGTGTAACTAAAAAAACAATATATTGATATTTTTATGTTATAATATCTAATAATATTTATGATAATAAAGATAAAATTATAATAAAAACAATAAAATAATTTTATTTTAATACATTTTTGCCATTAAATTATACATTATTAAAACACGAATAAAATAATTGACAATATTAAAATAAACATGTAACGGATATATTGTAAATGTAATATAATATAAAATTAACAATTAAAATAAAACTGTTAATTAAATTTTGTATTATATTTTTTGTTATTAGAAGATAAATATACTTTATCGATAGATGATGTAATGTTTTCTATTTAGAGGGGGCGGTAAAGAAAATTTATTTTATTAAATATTGTAATAGGTGTTTATGATGAAAATATTCAAGCATTGTATAGTATGTTTTGTTGCAGTAGCTATTTTCTTTTCACAGGTTTTAGGAGCCAATGCTGATTCTTTAAATGATAGATTTCAAAATGCTGGTTTCATTTCTGTAATGACACAGGAAAATAGAGTTATTAAAGCTGTTGATATGATTATTAGCCAGTTTGGAGGACAAGGGGCTGAGAAAAATGTCCAAAAAGTCGCGGGTTTAATGGGGATGGAGGCAGCGATTTTTGGTTTAATCGCATATCTTGTATATTTCTTTACTAGAAAACCGCCGAGTCCTAACAGAGAGACAGGTGGAAGAGCATTCGATGCTTTTGCTTATAGTGCATGGGCTTTGAATTAAAAGATAATTCCTTGATGAACTTTGAATTATTCTGTTGTTGAATATTTTATATTAAATAAACCGTGATGTTTAATCACGGTTTATTTATTTTTTACTTTTAATAATATGGTAAATTTATCCTTTAATATCATTAAGATATTGTTGGGGGATGGCAGTATAGGGGACATTAAATTTAAATAATCAGCTGCTTTTTAAAGTTAATTAAATTTTTTCTCTTCAAAATACGCATTTGAGCTAAGTTTGTATTTGATATTTTTTCTGTGATGAAAATGCATATGCTGGAATTGAGATATTCATAAACGGTGCGTATTCACTCAAAAATATAGGGTAATACAATACTTATGGTTATTGTGGATTTTATGCTGATGAACTGAATAAGTATAGCGATGCGTCTTACAAATATTTGTAAAAAATGCTTTTATTGGAATCTTTTAATCTCTTTGTGGTTTACAATTCATTTTATCATTTTATCTTAAGCAAAGAGAATGTGGATTCATTTCTATTTCTCTATTTTATTTGAGAAGGGTGGAGTTATACGAATGTCAAAAAAAGTCATGATCGTGGAAGATAATGAGCTTAATATGAAGTTATTCCGTGATCTTGTAGAAGCGAGTGGTTATGAAACTGTTGAAACGCGTAATGGTCTTATGGCATTAGATTTGGCGCGTTCATCAATGCCATCTCTTATCCTTGTGGATATCCAGTTGCCAGAGGTCTCTGGAATAGATGTTATTAAACAATTAAAAGAAGATGAAGAACTTCGATCAATCCCTGTTGTTGCTGTAACAGCTTTTGCTATGAAAGGCGATGAGGAGCGAATTCGTGCCAGTGGATGTGAAGAATATATGTCAAAGCCTATTTCTGTTCCTCATTTTATCACAATGGTAAAACATTTTGTGGACTAAAGCTTGTTAAGTGATGATAGAAAAAAATATTGAAAAGCTTATAAAATTGCTAAAGTTTTCGTGCAAATATTTTTCTGCTTTAGCACGTGGATATATTCAAGTTAGTAAAACAGATTTTAAAAATTGAAACTGAAGTTTCGAGATTTTTCGGTTTATTTTCTTGCCTTTTATCTTAAGAGAGGAGGTTGTTTTGCATTTTTGTTTTTTCTAATCGGTATAGATTTGTTCCTACATTTATCTAAAAGTCTGTTTTAGTAGGGGAAAAAGCCTCGGTTTTGTCCGAGGCTTTATGCATTGTACAAAAATTGAAATTAACGCTTTGAGAATTGGAAAGAACGACGTGCTTTTGCTTTACCGTATTTTTTACGTTCAACAACGCGGCTATCACGGGTAAGAAAACCACCTTTTTTCAAGATTGAGCGAAGTTCTGGTTCATAATAGGTTAAAGCTTTGGAAATGCCATGGCGCACTGCACCGGCTTGTCCGGAAAGACCACCGCCTGCAACGGTTGCAATAATATCAAACTGGGTATCCCTATTTGTTGCAACAATTGGTTGACGAAGAATCATTCTAAGAACAGGACGAGCGAAATATTTGTCAAATTCCTTATTGTTGATTGTGATTTTTCCAGAACCTGGTTTAATCCATACGCGTGCAACAGCGTCTTTACGCTTTCCTGTTGCATAAGCACGTCCTTGTGAATCAAGCTTTTGCACGTGGACAGGAACAACATTTTCATGTGTTTCTGTAATACTTGTTACTATGCTAAGCTCAGAAAGAGAATTAATTTCAGCCATAATCAAGCAATCCTTTTGTTTTTGCGGTTTAAAGCACCAACGTCAAGAGATTCAGGCTGTTGTGCTTCATGTGGATGTTGGCTTCCAGCGTAAACACGTAGATTCTTCAATTGACGGCGACCAAGAGGCCCTCGAGGAATCATGCGCTCTACTGCTTTTTCAATAACGCGTTCGGGAAAACGTCCCTCAAGAAGTTGACGTGCTGTACGTTGTTTGATTCCACCAATATAGCCGGTATGCCAATAATATTTTTTATCCGTATATTTTTTGCCAGTGAGAGCTATTTTATCTGCATTAATGACAATAACGTTGTCACCATCATCAACATGTGGAGTAAATGTAGCTTTATGTTTGCCACGTAAGCGGTTAGCAACAAATGTGGCAAGACGACCCAAAACAAGGTTTTCTGCGTCAATAATAACCCATTTTTTCACCACTTCAGTTGGCTTTTGTGAAAAAGTTGCCATAGAAGTATCCTTTATTAGAACCCTTTTAATATAAGGGAATTTTTACTGTTTTGCGTTGAAAATTGTTACCATAGCGAAATATTTAACGCATACTACTTGCTCTGATATAATGTCTTTTGATTGACGTCAAGAGAAAATAAAAACTTTATAAAACAACATGTTATTAGAAAGGTATTATAATACCCCATTAAAAGAAGTTTGTAGACCATTTAAACTTAAAATGAATGTTGCAAAAAACTATTTTATCTTTAACGCATGATTGTATTTTATTGTTCTTCATTATAAAATAAGAAATAATGCAGTGGTCTCGTTATTTTCTCAATGTTGAATCTTCTGCTTGTGGTCAAGCTTGGTTAGATGCCCTTGATGTTCAAGGGATAAATAATGCGCGCGCTATTTCTCAAAAATTTGGCTTTCCAGATCAGTTAGCTCGAGTACTTTCAGCAAGAGATGTGGATGAAGCTGAGGCTGTTGCTTTTATTAATCCAACATTACGTACGCTTATGCCTGATCCAGAAAGTTTTAGGGATATGCAATGCGCTGCAGAGCGTATTGTTAAGGCTCTTCTCAATCAAGAACAGGTTGCTGTTTTTGGGGATTATGATGTTGATGGTGCTTGTTCATCGGCACTCATAGCGCGTTTTTTTCGTTATTTTGGTATTGAAGTCAAAATTTATATTCCTGATCGTATTGTTGAAGGCTATGGTCCTAATGAACAAGCAATGAGGATGCTTGTGCAAGAAGGCGCTCGGTTAATTATCACTGTTGATTGTGGCGCAAACAGTCCTGATGCCGTAAAAGCAGCGAGGCTTGCTGGTGCTGATGTTGTGATTTTAGATCATCATCAAATGTCAGAGATTCATCAAGAAGCCGTTGCTCTTGTCAATCCTAATCGCCCTGATGATTTTTCTAAACAGGGGCATTTATGTGCAGCTGGCGTTGTTTTTGTTACGTTAGCTTGGGTTCATCATTTGCTGCGGAAAAAACAATTCCAAGGGCAGCTGCCTGATCTTTTAAGTATGCTTGATCTTGTTGCATTGGCAACCATATGTGATGTCGTTCCATTACAGGGGGTTAACCGTGCTTTTGTGATAAAAGGGCTTCAAGTTGCTCGTTCTATGCATAATCTAGGAATAACAGCTTTAACAAAGGTTGCACGAATAGGGGAGCCGCTTAATAGTTTTCACTTAGGTTTTTTGTTAGGTCCTAGAATTAATGCAGGAGGGCGCATTGGTGATCAAGCTTTGGGAGCACGTTTACTTAGCTGTGAGAATAAAGATGAAGCGGACAGAATAGCAGAACAATTAGATCGGCTTAATCAAGAACGCCAAGAAATGGAGAACATTCAATTAGCACAAGCGGAATCTTACATTACTTCTCTTTATCAAGATCAAGAAATACCATTATCGCTTGTAATTTCACATAAAGAATGGCATCCGGGAATTATTGGTATTCTTGCTTCCCGTCTCAAAGAGCGTTTTTTTTGTCCTGTTTTTGCTATTGCTTTGAAAGAAGATGGAAATGGCGTAGGGTCGGGACGCTCAATTAATGGTATAGATTTAGGAGCACTCGTTCGTGAAGCTGTTACATTAAATTTATTAGAAAAAGGAGGGGGACATAGTATGGCAGCAGGAATTACAATTCAATCAACAAAAATTGAAATTTTTCGAAAATGGCTAGAAGAAAAAGTTTCTTTAATGGTTTCACAGTTGCGTGCAAAAAAATCTCTTAGTATAGATGGTTCTCTTTCTGCTTCTGGTGTTAATGAAGCGCTGTTTGAATTGCTTGAAAAAGCAGGGCCATTTGGGGCAGGGAATGCAACACCTGTTTTTGTTCTTCCCTCTCATCGACTGGTGAATCTATCTGAAGTTGGTAAAGGACATCTTCGCCTCATTGTATCTAATGTTGAAGGAAAAAAACTGCAAGGAATTGCTTTTCGTGCTGTAGGGACATCGCTTGGTGATTTTCTTTTTGAAAATATTGGTGAAATGATTCATTTAGCTGGTCATCTTAGTTTGAATTATTGGAATGGAACGATCAATCCGCAGCTGCGCGTGATTGACGCAGCCGCAGTGGTTTGAAAGGGATATTTTTTACATTAGATGTCTAGATTAGAAGCAAACGTAGAATTTTCTTGTATGAAACGAAATCGTGCTTCTGGTTTTGTTCCCATGAGACTTTCTACAGTCTTTTTCGTTTCTTGCATTTCCACGGCATCAATAGAAACACGAAGCAATGTACGTTTTTGAGGATGCATAGTCGTTTCTTTAAGTTGTTCTGCGCGCATTTCACCCAGCCCTTTAAAACGCCCGATTTCTATTTTAGCTTTTCCAGTAAATTCAGTTTTGAGCAATTCATCCTTATGAATGTCGTCACGAGCATAAGCAACTTTTCCTCCTTGCGATATTCTATAAAGGGGAGGGACGGCGAGATATAAATGTCCCTGATGAATAAGGTCAGGCATTTCTTGAAAGAAGAAGGTAATGAGCAGTGACGCAATATGAGCACCATCAACATCAGCATCTGTCATGATGATAATACGTTCATATCTGAGATCTTTTTCACGATACTTGGAGCGTGTTCCACATCCAAGAGCAAGGATAAGATCGCTAATTGTTTGGCTTGAGTTCATTTTTTCATGTGCAGCACTGGCGACATTTAAGATTTTACCACGAAGAGGTAAAATTGCTTGGTTTGCTCTATTTCTTGCTTGTTTAGCAGATCCTCCTGCAGAATCCCCTTCAACAATGAATAGTTCAGCACCCACAGCATGGTTCTGGCTACAATCTGCAAGTTTACCGGGCAGACGTAATTTGCGGACAGCAGTTTTTCGACTTATTTCTCTATCTTGGCGTCGTCTAACACGTTCTTCAGCACGTTCAATAACCCAATCGAGAAGTTTTGTTGCTTCTTGCGGGGAATTTGCTAACCAATGATCAAAAGGATCGCGGATTGCATTCTCAACGATACGCTGTGCTTCAATGGTTGCTAATCGATCTTTTGTTTGTCCAACAAATTCAGGGTTACTGATAAAGACTGAAAGTATTGCGGCTGTTGAAATCATAATATCGTCAGACGTAATAATCGCTGCGCGCTTGTTTCCTATTAACTCAGCGTAGGATTTCAATCCACGCAAAAGAGCTTGACGTAATCCTATTTCGTGCGTTCCGCCTTCTCCTGTAGGAATCGTATTGCAGTAAGATTGCACACAAGAATCACCACCATGCCAAGCGATAGCCCATTCAACCGAGCCATGGCCATTATTGTGTTGTGTTTTGCCAGAAAAAATTTCTGACGTTACTCGATATTCATCTTTTAGTGACGCAAGTAAATAGTCTTTAAGCCCATTGGGAAAATGAAAAACAGCTTTTTCAGGAATATTTTTTGCGCCTTCAAGTATGACGGGATCACAAGTCCAGCGAATTTTTACGCCACCAAAAAGATAGGCTTTGGAGCATGTCATCTTATAGATTTTTTCTGGATCAAAAGCTACTTTTTCACCAAAAATTTCATGATCAGGATGAAAACGAACGCGCGTACCACGACGATTATAAACATCTCCCAGATCTTCCAATCCAGATTGAGGAATACCGCGTGAGAAACGTTGGCGGTACAGTTTTCGTTCTCGTGCAACTTCAACTTCCATATCATCAGAAAGAGCATTGACGACAGAAATTCCTACTCCATGAAGTCCACCTGCAGTTTGATAAGCCTTTCCATCAAATTTTCCCCCGGAGTGGAGTTGTGTCATAATAACTTCAAGAGTAGATTTCTCAGGCATTTGAGGATGATTTTCGACAGGAATACCGCGTCCATTATCTGTAACGGTTATATAACCGTTCCTATCTAATGAGACCTCAATAGAATCTGCATAACCCGCAACAGCTTCATCCATCGCGTTATCAATAATTTCGGCAAATAAATGATGAAGCGCTTTACTGTCTGTTCCACCAATATACATTCCAGGGCGTAAACGCACGGGCTCTAAACCCTCAAGAACTCGAATAGAGAGGGCATTATAGTCATCTTCTTGCGTATCTTTTGCACTTTTTCTTGAAATCATCGCTTTTGATTTCATTGGAGGCTGCAGAGTGTTTTCTTTTGTATTTACCCGAGATTGGGCTTTATTTAAAACACTAAAAAGATCCTTTTTGTTATCGCTCATAGCGTTTAACTATCTACCTCATAAAATAAAATATTTATTAAAATAATTTTATGCCTGTTTTTTATTTAAAAATCAATGCACTTAGAAAACATCAATTGTTGGACCAAAAATTTGTTCAAAAGCGTGTTTGAGAGCAATATCAATATCATGCATTGCTACAGGGCAACCTAGATCAAGAAAGCTCGTTACACCGTGGTTTGTAATTCCACAAGGAACAATTCCTGAATAATGGGCTAAATTAGGATTAACATTGATAGAAACTCCATGAAAACTTATCCATTTTCGCACTCGAATGCCAATAGCTGCAATTTTATCTTCGGAATAAATATCATTTTGTTTTGATGGGAAATGAGATTGTTTAACCCAGACACCAACGCGATCTTCTCTGCGTTCGCCTTTAATATTAAAGTTTGCAAGCATCTGTATGATCCATTCTTCTAATGCACTAATGAAAGCACGAATGTCTTGTTTTCGGCGTTTAAGATCAAGCATGATATAAGCAATACGCTGTCCTGGACCGTGATATGTAAATTCACCTCCACGTCCTGCTTCATAAACAGGGAATAAATTAGGCGCCAAAAGATCTTTTTTATTTGCACTCGTCCCCGCTGTATAAAGGGAAGGGTGTTCAAGAAGCCAAACTTGTTCATGCGCGGTTTTTGCAAGAATTTTTTCTACACGTTCTTGCATATAACGCAGAGCTTCAGGATACTCAACTAGATGATCACTTATCTTCCATTCAACGGGTGGATTTCCTAGAATTGCATTAAAATGATGTGATAAGTGATTACGATCCGTATGTTTCAATTCAAATGTCATTGGTAATATTTATCTTGATGTTTGAGTTTATATTGTAATCAATAAAAGTGATTACAGAGTAAGGTATAGAATTGTTGAATAAAAGAGAATACGTTCATAAATTTTATCTTAAGAAGATTTGCTACGCTTAAAAATCCACGTTCCTTTTACCATCTTCCTGTTGCACCGCCCCCACCTGATGATCCACCACCACCCCTAAATCCCCCTCCACCTCGAGGACCACCGAACCTTCCACCAGGATATCTGCCACCGGCACTTAAGTTAAGAAACCAAGGTGTGAAGATGACCCCCAGCCAGAGATACTTTTGTGGACCCACTTTTTTACCAAAAATCATTGCAAGAATAGGAAGACCAAACATTATAAAAAAGGCTAAAAACATAATTGCATTGATTACCATTTCTTCTTTTTCAGCTTGTTTACGTTGTTCTTCAACGATTTTAGCTTTTTCTTTGATACGAAAAGTAAAATCAGAATTACTTTCTGTAATAACTTTGATAATTGCATCAACTGCTTCAGCAATTCCTTTTTGATAATTTCCTTCGCGAAAATTAGGAATCATGAAGCTATTAATAATGACAGAGGAAAGAGCGTCTGTTAGCTCTCCTTCCAAACCATATCCTACTTCGATACGTGCTGTGCGTTCATTCGGTGCAATGACCAGTAATACACCATTATTGATCTTCTTTTGGCCTAATCCCCATGTACGAAAAAGAGAATTGCTGTATGTTTCTATATCATTGCCCGAAAGAGTAGGGAGTGTCACAAGAACAATTTGATCTCCCGTTTTCTCTTCGAGTGCTGCCAGTTTTTTTGTCAAGTTTTCCTTGGTTGCATTATCGAGCAAATGAGCCACATCATTAACATAACCTGTTAAATGAGGAAATTTTATTTGCGAACAAGCGATACTTCCCAATGCAGCAACTAAATACAGAGAGCAGATAAAAGCCCATAATTGTGGAAATACAATACGTTGCAAAGAGTATCGAAATGATTTCATTAATTAAAATTAACCTTTGGTGTTTGTTGGCTATCAGTATCGATGGTAAAAGTTGGCATAGGTTTAGCATCACGAAACCATAATTTTGCCCAAATCATCGTCGGCATTGTTTTGAGTGCAGTATTGTAGGCACGTACTGTTTCAATATAATCGCGGCGCGCAACGGAAATACGGTTTTCTGTTCCTTCTAATTGTGATTGAAGAGCAAGAAAGTTCTGGTTTGCTTTAAGATCCGGATAGTTTTCAACAACAGCCATAAGTCGCGAAAGTGCACTTGATAAATTTGCTTGATTTTTGAGATATTGCTGCATAACTTCTGGATTATTCAACATATCTGCATTAATGTTGACTTGCGTTGCTTTAGCACGTGCTTCAATTACATTTGTGAAAACGCTTTGTTCATGAGCTGCGTAAGCTTTAACTGTTTCTACAAGATTGGGGATGAGATCTGTACGACGTTGATATTGATTGAGCACTTCACTCCATGCTGCATGTGCTTTTTCTTCATTTGTTGGTATCGTATTAAATCCGCACCCACTTAAAAATGGCACTAACCATGCCAAAAAAATCACGATTGAAAATTGTTTTAATATTTTAAACATTGAAATTGAAGAAGTTTGTACATTTAACATAAAGATGTCTCCACAGATATTTTATGTATTATATAGGGTTTATCTTCTTGGTGGAAAGTATTTTGAATTTTATAAACAGGCATATTTATCAATAAATCGACATCTCTATGCGTTTTAGGCACGCTTAAGTGACTCGTTGATATTAAAATAATAAGGGTAATATAGATGTCATCTTATAAAAGTTCAATAATATTTATATCAATTATTATTACAGAAAATTATATTATTTTCGTAGTATTTTTGTGTTTCACAACGTGCAGATCACAATTGGAAAAGGGAAAAATGTAAGTATCAATCTTATGGAAAGATAGAAGGTAAGGGCAGTTCTTATTTTCTCTCCTTTAGAAGGTGTGCTTAATAGATTGGACAAAAAGGGCTTTTTAACTATGTATGGTAGTAATTGTGAAGGAGGCGGAAAATCCTGTGATAGAAAGTGTTCAACGGCAAAGTGAAAAGTTTGATGGATTGGCTAATGATTATGATCGTTATCGTCCTCGCTACCCCCTCACTTTATTTAAAACCATGCTCCATTCTTTTAAGAACAAAAAGCATTTGTCCATTGTGGATGTGGGTGCTGGGACAGGCATCGCATTAGAGGGAATTGTTAAATTTTTAGGAAATGAGCACCAATATCATGCTATCGATGTATCGGCAGATATGATTAAGCAGGGGCGAAGAAAATTTCCTACGGTGCAGTGGTATCAGGGCTGTGCCGAAGGCCTATTGCCTCAAATTGGCGAGGTTGATCTTGTCATTGCAGCGCAAGCGTTTCAGTGGATGGATCGTCCCAAGTTGCTTTGTTCTGTTTCAGATCAACTTCGAGTCAATGGTGTCATGGCGGTTATTCAAAATAATCGCGATTTCAAGCATAGCGAATTTCTAGAGGCTTATGAGATATTGTTAGAAAAAATGAGTCCGAACTATTCCCGTTATTATCGTAATTTTGATTTTTTACAGGAAATGAGTGATGGCTTTGGGGTAGATCCAGAAAAGATTTTTTTTCATACGCATAATTGGATGATGATGATCCCATCTGAAGCTTTTATTGGAATGAGCCGCTCTTCAACGCAAGCGCAACGCGCTATTGCTTGCTATGGGGAAGAATATTTGCGGCAATTGGTCTCATTGATAAAGAAATATGAAGTGCAAGGCAATTTGGAGCTTTTGTATCGAAGTGAGCTCTATATGTATGCGGGATAATCTGATATCGATGATTACTTTTGCTCTTTTAGCACATCAGAGTAGGCGGTATTCAGGAAATTAACGCCTTATTAAGGCAGATTTTGAGGGGGACGGTTTTTTTCTTCAGCATTCACGTTGACATCTTATTACGTCTGATTTTCATTGTTCACTTGATATGAGAGAGTTTAAATAGAAAATTTATGCACTGCATTATAGTATTGAAGCGCTTTCTTTACTGCAGTTTAACAACAGATTATTTTATAAAATAAGAAGAGGTAGATTGAATAGAAATATTTGATAATTCTTTGTTTTTATGATTGTTTTTTATTATTAAATGAGAGTGTTTTTAATAAATTTTGACAAAAACAACTGAAAAAGTATAAAAATTATCATAATCAGAAATTTGTAGTAAAAAAGGTAATGGCTTGGAAGCACCTTTAAAAAACAACTCATTTTGAAATTATCTCTAAATTCAGATTCAATATAACAAAAAAGTAAAATATAAATATGTTATATGGAGCATTTCTCTTTTTTAAAGATATAATATAAAAACAATATGTTAATTAAATTTTTTGATATAAGAAAACTTCTTTTATTTTTATTTTAAATAACGGGTTAGGGCGAGTCTTGTGTGGTTTTATTGAAGATGTGCTTTTTAGGTTTCAATCTGGCGCTTTAAATACAATTTTAGAAGTAGCAAAAAAGCTCAATTTCTTCTCTGTTGTGATGTGTTGAATAAGTTTTTTAATTTTCTATAGAGTTTAATTTTTGCAATCATGATAGATTGTGACAGCTGTCTGTCTAAGATTTTTATAAGTTTAGTAGGAATAGCTTAATGATAAATCCATTGAGTTCTTCATCTTTACGCTTCATAAAAGAATAAGCCTGCACTATCACACACTTTGTCATCTCCCAATGTTGCGACAGCTCTTGACACGGCTCATAAGAGGAGTAGTCCTTTTTTTTACAGTTTTATCTATACGCCAATTTCGCTTATGACGTGCAAGCGAATGGTTTTGATTGATTCAACATACACAGATTTGGAATGAGAGAGTCTTAAGATATTCCGCTCTCTCATTTAATATGAATCATGCTAGATTATAATTATAAATTAATGCGTTATCTATTTTTGAAATCCATGACCTTAGTTGTGTTTGTCAATATTTCATTTTCATTTATCGTCAACTATTCTACTTTTGAATAATAACTCCATTATAAGGAATACCTTTAAAAAAGTATTCTCGCTTTAAAGAGTCGTTATAGTTTTTTTGTTTTATAGAAGCATCAATAATGCTAAACATTATACTTTGATAAAAAAGAAAGTAAATTATGACTATTATACTGAAACCGAGCGAGGTGACGCTTAGTGAACTTGCGGCTATTTATTTTAATGGTGAAGTGAGTAAACTTCATAATGACACGCATTTAGCTATCGAGAAAGGGGCACTGCGCATTGCTGAAATTGCTGCTGGAAGTGAGCCTGTGTACGGTATTAATACTGGTTTTGGGAAGTTGGCTTCCATTAAAATTGATGCGGACGATGTTACTGTTTTACAGAGAAATCTTATTTTGTCCCATTGTTGTGGGGTAGGAGAACCTTTAGCTGAAAATATTGTGCGTTTGATAATGAGCTTAAAGCTTATCTCTTTAGGAAGAGGAGCTTCAGGAGTTCGTCTAGAATTGGTAAATTTGCTGGAAAATATGCTTGCAAAGGGCGTCATTCCTGTCATCCCTGAAAAAGGGTCTGTTGGTGCTTCAGGTGATCTAGCTCCACTTGCTCACATGGCGGCTGTTATGATGGGAGAAGGGGAAGCATTTTTTCAAAATATTCGTATGAGTGGAGCTGTTGCATTAGAGAAAGCGGGATTGTCCCCTATTATTTTAGAGGCAAAGGAAGGTCTAGCTCTTATTAATGGGACTCAAACATCAACAGCCCTCGCACTTGCCGGTCTTTTTCGAGGTTATCGGGCATTGTGTGGTGGATTGTTGGCAGGGGCCTTGACGACAGATGCCATCATGGGATCAACGGCGCCATTTCATCCTGATATTCATATTTTACGAGGACATTATGGGCAGATTGCCGTATCGAAAACATTAGAAAAGCTTGTAGAGGATTCAGAAATTCGTGCAGCACATTTACGGGGTGATGAGCGTGTACAAGATCCTTATTGTATACGTTGCCAGCCACAGGTCATGGGGGCATGTTTTGATATTTTGCTGGCAGCAGCAAAAACACTTATTATTGAAGCAAATGCTGTTACAGATAATCCATTGATTTTAAGGAATGGTGAAGTTGTATCAGGTGGGAATTTTCATGCTGAACCTGTAGCGTTTGCTGCTGATCAGATTGCTCTTGCTTTATGTGAAATAGGATCTATTTCTCAACGGCGTATTGCTCTTATGGTTGATCCAGCAGTTTCTTATGGACTTCCAGCTTTTTTAGCGCATAATGCGGGTCTTAATTCAGGTTTTATGATTGCTGAAGTAACAGCGGCAGCTTTAATGTCTGAAAATAAGCAAATGGCCCATCCTGCTTCCGTTGATTCAACCCCAACTTCAGCCAATCAAGAAGATCATGTTTCAATGGCTTGTCATGGAGCTCGTCGGTTATTGGTAATGAGCGAAAATCTTTTTACACTTATTGGCATTGAAACGCTTGTTGCAGCACAAGGAATTGAATATCGTGCACCTTTAAAAACAAGTACTTTTTTGCAATCTGTTATGGAATGTTTACGCAAAAATGTTGCTTCTCTTAAGGAAGATCGCTATCTGGCTCCAGATCTTCATCAAGCACATATACTTGTGCGTGAAGGGCACTTATTATCTGTTTTACCAGAAACAATTTTTCCTTCATTAAGTTTTCAATAATATTTGTTTTAAGGACAATGATGAAGGGCGGATATTGAATTTTGAAACTTCCTCATATGAAAATATAGAAGATCAATACTATATTTGAATTATTTAATGAATTATGTATATATATGTTATTTATAGTCAACTAGATATTTTATTATTTTATAGGTATCTGATTTAGCATCATAATTTTATAGAAACTATAAATTTAAAGTACCTATACTTTCTGATTTCTATCAGAAATTTTAATCTAAGTTAAATAATATTCACAAATTATATGTTGTAATATTATATTTTTATAAGTACAAATTATAATATATGTATTATATTAAGTAAAAATAAAAAATTTATTGTAGATTCTTCTTATTTGTTAATACTTTATGAATTTTATATTTCATTTTTGATATTTTAAATAAAAAAGGAGAAAGAAATGTTTAAAAGTGCTAGATTATGTGTATCAATAACAGTTATTTTTTTCTCTCAAATTCTTGAGATTCATGCAAATTGTAGGAGAGGTGGCTTTCCAGAAGAAGTTTTCATTACAATAGTGGACCAAGAGAAGGAGCCTCTGATTTTAGCGAAAAACAAAGATTTTATTGCTATCTCAGGGCAAAATCCCGAAGATAAGGAGAATGCTATCATTAGGCCAACAGTCAAAGATTCTATTTTTAGCGCATATTTTTTTTCCATTGGAAAGTTTATCTTTAAGACAGTTGGAGTCCTTAAAAGATGGGTTGTAAATACAATTTCTCATACTTTTGAAGGCTTGCGAGATTCGTATTATCATTGATTGAGCTATTCAATTGGCGTAAAAAGTTTGCTTTGTGGGCTCAAAGAGAGTTTTCTTAAAGTAACAAAAAATTAATTGTACGCATAGTTAATGCGTTTGTTATGAAGTTTTAGGCTTCTATTTTCGTGCACGGAAATAGAAGCCTAAAAGTTTAGATTACATTAAGATTAATTTTCTCTGTAAAAAACTAGAGAATACGAAATGAATTAAATGACAATTATAAAAAAATTCATTATCACTTTATTTGAATAAAATAATACGAAATTGCAGGCTATAAAAGCTGAGTAATTCGCAATAAAAGTATTTTTTATTGTTTAGAACAAAGTGTTTGACGGGCTGGTCTTCGATGTTTTTTGAAATATATTTGTGAAAGAAACATGAGGCTTTATTTATCATAAAGCTGTTATCGTTGTGTGGATTGTCAGCATTTCAAAAAGTAAGGAAAGAAATGGCAATAAATAAACTGAAAAGAGGGATGAGTAAGCGCCAAGTTATTTTTTTAGCTCTTGGCTCTGCTATTGGAACAGGTCTTTTTTATGGGTCTGCACAGGCAATTAAGCTTGCCGGTCCCAGTGTTTTGATTGCCTATTGTATTGCTGGTTTAGCTATTTTTATGGTTATGCGGGCTCTAGGAGAGATGATACTTCATAATCCCTTACCTGGTTCTTTTGCTCGTTATGCGGCAAATTACATATCACCATTAGCAGGTTTTTTAACGGGATGGACATACGTATTTGAGATGATTCTTGTTGGTTTGGCTGATATTACAGCTTTTGCGACTTATATGGGGTTTTGGTATCCTGATGTTGCTCCTTGGGTATGGGCACTGAGTATTACATTAATCATCACAGGTATTAATTTAGCTGCTGTAGAAGTCTATGGTGAACTAGAGTTTTGGCTATCTTCTATTAAAGTTATCGCTATCATTGCGATGATTATTTTAGGAATAGCAATTATTTTTTGGGGGTGGGGTGAAGGTGCAAATTTTTCTACCGTTACTGTTCATAATTTATGGAAAAATGGTGGACTTTTTCCCAATGGTTGGTTTGGTTTTTTAGCTTGCTTTAGTGTTGTTGTTTTTGCTTTTGGTGGCATAGAAATTATTGGCATGGCAGTCATGGAAGTTCAAAACCCTCATCAAACGATTTCAAAGGCAATTAATTCTACTCCAGTTCGTATTTTGCTTTTTTACGTCATGACGTTAGCTATTTTAATGTCTCTTTATCCTTGGAATGAGATTGGTCTTATGGATAGCCCTTTTGTATCTATTTTTGAAAATCTTGGGATTTCGTATGCAGCAAATATTTTAAATATTGTTGTTGTTACAGCGGCTATTTCAGCAATGAATAGTGGAATGTATGGTGCTTGTCGTATGATCCATGGTTTATCGCAGGAAGGTTATGCTTTAAAAAAGTTTCAATATTTATCAAAAAATGGTATACCAGTTTTTGTTATTTTGATGATCTTCGGTATCTTTCTTCTTGGTGCTGTCCTTAATTATTTTTACCATGAAAAGCTTTTTTTTCTTATTGCCGCAATGGCAACATTTGCGACAGTTTTTGTTTGGATGATGATTCTACTTTCACAATTTTTTATGCGAATTAAGATGCCTAAAGAAGCACAGAATGGTTTAAAATTTCCCATTCCATTTTGGCCAATAGGATCGATTTTTTCTATTTTATTTATGGTTTTTATTTTTATTCTGTTATGGTATTTTGATGAGACACGACCGGTTTTAATTATAGGTTTTAGTTGGATTGCTTGGCTTATTATTTGTTTCTATGCACTTAAACTTTATAATTTTAAGCAAAAGAAACAGCAATAAAATGTGAATAGAGATAAAGCTCAAAACAAATAGCTGATGTCATCAGGAAAACAGGTGTTTGATTGTTATTCTCTAAAGGTTAGAACAATCTAGATTGAAAAAATCTGCTCGTTATTATTTTGCTTTGGAAGTTTTGTGAGCCATTGCTTACGGTAACGACCAAATCATATAAATATTAGGCATTTTTTGATGGTGAGCCCTGCAATCAATATAAGTCTTTCAGGTAAAAATGCCTAATAGTGCAAATAGATTTTACCAGATACAAGATTATAGGCAGATATCTTTTTCTAAACGTATTAATGAAGTTCTGTTCCACAAGAGAAGTTATTGTAAAAATTGTTCTTTAAGCTCTTTAAAAAATTGGTTGTTTAAATTTTATTGTTTAGAAAACTACTATTGCTTTTAGAATCGAAGATAAAGTTCTTTATGTATTTTTTTCTCAAAGAGGATTGGCGTTAGTAGAAAATAGTGGATAACAAAGTCATTAGAGGCATTGTATGATTGTATTTGCAAAAACTTTAATAAAGAGCAGCAAGGTATCACAATAAAATCTCATAGAAGAGTAAATTAAAGAGAACAATGAACGTGTGACAGTGTTACGACTCTTATTGTTATTGCGCTCACAATAGCAAGGATCAAACTTATTTTTTATAATATTGATACGAGAGTAATTTTTATCACAAGTGGAGGCGGACAAAATGCACTCCGCAACTGTATTGCGGTGCAAAATTATTCAATACTACCATAAAAGGTGCTCAAGAACACTACGATCAGCAAAAACAATCGTCATCAAGTGGCTTTTTGCATGAGAAATCGTCCGATAGTTCTTAATCGCATACCACAACGGTCTCCTCTATCCTTGGGGCGACGGGCAACATCGTGTTAGACGCACAAGGAGAAGCCAAGATTTCTGCTTCTCATCTGATTTCCGGTCAAGATATCAATGTAATGGGAGAAAGTATGACGATTGTTGGCATGACAGACCATCATAGCAGTCATTCACAGACGCATGAAACAGGTTTTTTGATGGGCATAGATATGACTTTGTAAGCCGATGGATTGGCGGTAATGGCTATACCTACGCGACAATACCTGCTGGTAGTAACTGGTGGACAGAATGGTGGAGAGTGATCATGAATCCCATAAGCTCCCATACCTGTCTTAGAGATGTGGGTTATAAATGCCAAAAGTTTTTATGGCACATTTCATTTAGAACAAAAGCCTTGAATTAAATCATGGAGTAAAAAATGAAACAAACTCTAAAATTATTAAGTGCGATAACTCTATTGAGTATAGCCGGATGTCAGTTTAATAAAACTCCTGGAGGGTATTTGAGTGCGTGGGAAAAGCCAGGAGCAGATTTTACTGAGATAGGAAAAGCCCTGTTAGAATGTGGCATGCCAACACCTTATGATGTCGATCCAGAAAATAGAAAGCAGAGCATCAATGCAAAAGCAACAATTTATGCTTGCATGCTTCAATCAGGTTTTCGCTATAAAGATGAAGAAGTAGCAAGAGCGGGTGGGCCATGTTATACTTTTAGAGCCGAAAACCTTCCCATTTGTCGTCCAGGCGCTGTGATCCCTAGGCCTAGTGTCAAGAAGCGCTTGAACAGCTCTTATTGTAAACAGTATAAAAATGCACCTGAATGCAAACCTTAAGTTTTGCTGTTTGTGATGATCAACAATCCCTACCTTCATGCTTCTCATGCCCGTGCGGGGATGGCTTAATTCAGCATGTCAATGCTAATTATTTATGGGGACCACAACTGTTGGCGCAATGATATAAAATATCTATTTTTGTTGTAATCAAAATATTGATAATAATTATAAGCATATCGTTGATAGAATATGGTTTTAGTAATAATTTTACCGTATTTTTGCTATAATAATTATGGCATAATCTTCGGAAAGATAAAAATAATATAGGCTGATAATGTTCATCATTGTTTTGGAAATAAAAAACAGCATGTATAATAATTTATAGATTGTTTCGTAATATCAAAATTACTCAAGGATAGGAAAATGAAGCAGATTTTAAAATTATTAAGCGGGATAACCTTATTTGTTATGGCAGGATGTTATCCAGAGCAGCCTTCTCGAACAGCTGTAGATGCATGGGAAAAATCCGGTGCAGATCAGCTTGAGATAAAAAAAGCCCTGTTAGAATGTGGAATACAGCATCTTGATGGTCGTCTTGATACAGAAATAAGTATGGATGAAAAATTCAATGCAGAGGAGTCTGTGAATGCATGTATGATCCAAGCAGGTTTTCAAGATAAATTGGGAAGAATGAAGTGGTGTGAGAAATATGAAAATCTTCCAATTTGTCAACCTGATGCAGTTATTCCTCAGCGAAGTGTAGAGAGGCGTTTGAATAGTCCTCATTGTAAAGAGCATAAAGAACAACCTGAATGTCAACCTTAAGTATTGAGGCTTATGTAACCAAAAATCCTTACATTCTTGTTTTTGCATGGGGTGGGTGGGATTGTTTCTTCAATATCTATATGCTAACAAGAGTCATCTTGCGTGTGAGCAAATATTAGAAGACTTATCAGTCTTTCTATCGTAAATATTGAAGGAGGGGGAATGAAAGAAACATTGAAATTATTGAGTGCTATAATTTTATTAAGCACTGCTGGGTGTATTAGCAAACCTCCCCCATCGACATTAGAATTATGGGAAAAGCCCGGTGTCAATAAGTCTATGGTCCAACAAGCACTGTCAAAATGTGGTTGGAAACCAATCTACGCTTCTTCTGAAAATATGGATTCGCGTGCAAGTGATTTTGCAGCAGTTTATGAGTGCATGACTAAAGCAGGTTATCGGTACAAATTACAAGATTCAAAGGGAATCTATTTTTCATCAGCGCCGCGAAGTGATTCATTTTTAGTCAATTTAATGGTAGCAGGGTATCAGCAGGTTATGGACAATGATACTTTTGGTGTAACCAATTCGACAAAACAAGAGCGAGATTTGATGTTACGTTTTGAAAATGATAAAAAGCGCCAGAAAATAAAAAAAGCTTTGCACAAGTGATCGCCAATAGTAGAACGTTGATTTTTAAAGCAATAATTGAATAAAAATATTAAACGGGAGAAGAGAGAAATATCGGTCTTTTGTTTCCAATGTAGTTATATTCATCAGCTACGAGATTAGCAATAATGTCGTTGTCAAATGATGATAACGGAGGATAGTGAGTTGTTGTTTAGAGAAATTTATTCAATATAAAGAATGGAAAATAATAGCTTTGCTAAAATATCTGCTTTAACGATAATCAACAGATAGCTTTCATAGAGCTGATTTTGATGAAATTTTATTTTGGTGTTTTTTAATTTCAGAATGGTGAGTGTTTTACTGTATTTAGATTTTATCAAAAGATCTAAAATATTACATTTATTAATTCAAATTTTTTTGTTAGATGTTTAGCATTTCTAATATAGAAATTATGTAGATTAGCTTATACATTAGTGTGCAATTTCTTGTTTTTTTGTTGTGGTTGAAGAGATAATGCGGTTATAGATTTCGTATACTGTATCTTATTTGTGCTGTGTTTTATTAAAACGTTTTAATCGTTTAATCTTAAAAGTTATTCTCATTTTGTTGTATTTTAATTTTTCGGTGGTGAGATAAATTGAATATTGTATCTCTTCAAAGTTCGCATTTTTTCACGTTTTTTTAAAGATTGGTGTTTCGGCACTTTGTAATTGCAGTTTTCAGCGGTTTTTGAGATGCCTTCTTTAAAGGGATTGTCATCTTAAATGGTATTTTTAAACTTTTTGTTCTTTCTTTACATAAGACACAAAACATATTATTTAATGCTGTAATTTATCATAAAAAATAAAATAATTTTGTTTGTTTCATTCTTGTTGTGTTTAATTTGTGGTTTATTTTTTTTTGCCAGCATTTTTTGTTTTTGTTGAAAAAAGAAAGTTTTGAAAAACAATGATAGTCAAGGTATCTAACAATCACTTGTATTCGTGCGTTTTTACAGCAGCTATTTTTTCTTTTTTGTTAAATATAAATGAGGCACATTCTCATTCATATACATCACTGTCATGTGACAAAAACAAATTACCTTATGAATGCAGTGATGGTTCAAAGCATACAATTAGTGATAAAGTATATAAATTCACGGCACCTGTTAAAGAAAAGAATGGGGAGGGGCGGTCTCTCATGTTACCTGCTGCTATAGTAGTGCAGGAGCCAAATACAGTTATTCAGGCAATGCGTGTAGAGGTTAAAGCTACTGCAGGTATAGAAGATATTTATGGTGTTTTTGTATCACGAGGAGGAAGAATTGTTTTGAGCGATTCAGCTTTTAAAAATGTATCAATAGGTCTTAAAGCTGATAGTGGAATGATTGAGGTTAATCGTGGAACAATTGAGGCTTCTCAGATTGCTGCTTATGCAGAGAATCTAGGAGCATCTGTTACGTTAACGGATACAGAAATTAAAGTGGAAGGTTTGGGTATCGGTCAAGAGAGTGCTCTTTTCGTTAGGGCTGATGCGAGTATTCAGATGAAAAGTGGATTTATTGATGTGAATGATGCTGCTGCGCTTTATGTGGGGAGAGGGGGTAGTGCGACTTTAGATGGTGTTACCATTGCTTCAAAATATCAAAAAACAGAAGACAAAGAAAATACAAATGAAAAAATTACACATACAGTTTTCAATGTAAAACATCATGGTTCTGTTTATGTAAAAAATACGAATATTATTTCTACGGATGTTCATGTTTTAACAGTTGGACAAGATTCTAACACACCATCCAATAATGGCAGGGAAGGAAATATTTTAATTTCACGGGTTAATATTGAAGATTCAACAATTAAAGCAATCGGTAACAAACAGGGTATGTATTTTGAGAGGGATGGGGAAAATGATGCGTATGAACAGGGACTTGTCTTTTTGAAAAGGACAATTTTTGAGGTTCCAGACGGAACAGCTATTCATAGTAATAAAAGTCGTAGTTATATTGGAGTAACAGAAGGTACAAAAATTTTTGGTGATTTATTATTAACAGCTGAAAAGGGGGGGACTGTAGCGATTTTGGCTGATTCCTCTTCATTGATAGGAGGGACTCGTGTTGCCGATGATTCTATTGCTGAACTTTATTTAACAGGGGGATCAAAATGGTTTTTGACAAAAAGAAAAGGGATAGATTTGCAAGTTGCAAACCGTACAAGTTCGTCTATTTCATTTGTGAAAGTTTCTGATAGTTTTATTGCTTTTGAGATTCCAATGTTTCAGGAGTATCAGACACTTTATATTGGGAAGGGAGAAAAAGAAGTTTATAGTGCGCAAGATAGGGCAGATATTTATCTCAATACACATCTCAGTAGTGATGGTTTGCTCGATAATAAAAAAACTGATCGGCTTTTGATACATGGTGATGTTTCTGGAAAAACGACAGTTTATGTGCAATTTGTTTCAGGAAATCAGGGTGAGATAGCAACCGGTGAAAATGCTCATAGTATTTCACTTATTCAGGTTTCTGGAAAAGCGGCAGAGGATTCTTTTCAGTTAAATCGTGCTTATATCGCATTAGAGGGTTTGCCTTACCAATATTATCTTCATGCTTATGGTCCAGCTTCTGCTCTTGGAAATGCACAAACTTCTCAAAGATTGGTTGAAGGAGATGGAGATTTTTGGGATTTCCGCCTTGAAAGTAAATATATTCAGCCTGCTTTAGAGGTGTCTGCTATTCCCCCTTCTGAGTTAAAGATCAGGGAGGTTGTTCCACAGGTTCCCACTTACCTTCTGGTACCAAATGCTTTGTTTCATGTTGGGCTCATGGATATTAGTCATCAACAAAAGCAGTTGCACGTTAGGCGGTCTATTCCTCGTAAATTATTAAAAGTTGAAGGGAATTTTGCTTTATCTGTTCAGAGTTATGGTGGACGTTATCGTTATGTCTCAGATCTTTCTACACTTAAATATGGGTACGATGGACATGTTGATTATAACGCTATAGAAACAGATCTTTTGCTTAAAACGGTAGAGAGTGCACATAATACGACATCTTTTGGGATTATGGGAACCTATGGAAAACTTTCCTTACAACCTCATAATGTGGAACAAAGTCAAAAGAGTACATTTAATAAATGGTCATTTACGGCATACGGTAGTATGAAACACAACACTGGTTTTTATGTAGATGGTCTTTTATCTTATGGTTTGTTTAAAGGGGATGTGCTTACCCATGCTTGGGATAAGACGGCGACATTAAAAGCAAAACCTTTGAACGTTTCGTTTTCTGCTGGTAAAGCGTTTATGACAGGAGGTGAAGGTCTTATTTTTGATCCGCAATTTCAGCTTATTTATCAACATCTTCAATTTGATAAGTTTCGTGATATTGACGGATTTGATGTTGAGATGAAAAAAATAGATCAATGGTTTATGCGTGTTGGTGGCCGTTTAAGTAAAACATTTACAGCCTCCGAAAAGGATCGTATCATTTCTTTTTATGGCACTATTCATTTTGCTCATTGTTTTGATAAAGAACAATTTGTTCATTTTAAAGATGTTTTCCAGTTGGGTTCTTTCGGGTCTTCTTTAGAAACAGGTTTGGGTATCAATGCGCAGTTTTCTTCTAAAGTTACACTTCACAGTGATCTTAGCTATCAGCATAGGTTAACCAAGGCTGGTTTTTCTGGAGTTCATTTTTCTGGTGGTTTGCGCTATCATTTTTAATAAATCTTTTTAAAAATAATAAATGTAATTTTTAAAGTTTTATTTTATTGCCGGGATTTAAACCATTGATGGTGCAGAATTTTAATTGCTTCTTTTAATAATGCTATCATGTGTTTTAATAAGTATGGAAGGATCACGTTGATTTATTTTTTTATCTGGTTGATAGGGGAGCTTAAATGCTTCAAAAAAAATGATAATGAGACTGTGAATCTATTTGTGTTATTTTGGCTATAAATATTGGGGATGTGTTTGTCATCAGCTTTTTAAAATAGTAGCCTTATTATCCTGTTATGCTGTAAAGACTGGCGTTTGAGGTCGCTGATATCAATCATGAAAGGCAGGGAGATATTGACTGTTGATTAAAAGCTTTTGCTGTTAAGCAAAGGAGGAGATATGTACAATATACAGCTCGATCGTTTCGTGGATGATGCGTATTTTTATGCTTTAAAATTTTGCAAAAAGCGTTTTTGAAGCTGTTCGTATCGATCGCATTATTGTAGGTGGATAATGAGAAAAGTGGTAAAGCTTGAACACTTTTAACATCAAATTCAATATCTTCAGTTCTTAATAAAGATAAATCCTTTAAAAAAATTGTTCTAATGGCTGTATTGAATATATGAACAAGATCATGTCTTCTTTGTTAAATAGATATGAAATATAAGTTTTAAATCAAAGTGGGGGAGGTAAGATCTTTTGTTCTTCTTTTAAGATGTGGGGAGAAGAGGTTGATCGTATCAAAAAAGTCGTTTAGAAGTTTTTATTATTGTTTCAAATATAGAAACATTGAAGAGCTTTTATTAAAATGGGGTGTAAAAGTAGATTATATCTTCCTCAATTCCTGTTTTTTGAAATATGCACCTTTAATGGAAGATGTTTGCAAAGTTTTAGGCAATCGCATTCGCATTGTGAGTTCGTTTGTATCGATAAGATTTATATTAAAGTTCAGGGGCAGTAAAAATATCTTTATCGGACTATTGATAAACATGGTGTTTCCATATGATGCTTAAGGTGTCATCGAGCCATTTGTGGTAATTGCGTGCTTCTTCGTTTGAGTTATGAACAGAGAAAATAAAACCAGGATATCCACCAAATGCTGGTGGAGGTGGTAAAAGATGATTGGTTTCAAAGAAAATGATAGTTCTGGCGGTTTGAGGATGCTGTGCAACCTTATCTAGACCTAAAAATCCAGAAAACCGTCCATGACCACGAAGAGGAATAATATAATTTGCCGCCACTTTTTCAGCTGGGAGTATATCGGGAAGGTCTGGGGTTTGTTCAGCTAAAGCGGCATTCATACATAGTTTTGCAAATGAAATCCCTGTACCTTGCTCAACAATAAAATGGGAGACACCCGATCCACCTATACGAGCGCCAATCTCAATGATATAAGGTAAATTATGAGCATCTAGGCGTAGCTCTACATGGGCAGCACCTATATTTATACCAAGAGCTTTAACTCCAGAGCATGCAGCCTCACATAAAGCAATAATTAAAGGATCATCTATATCACAGCGTTGACGATAAATTGTTTCTTCAAACCATGGTCCCTCAGGCTGTCCCTTGTCTCCAACGGCCAGAACGTGTACACCTGCTGTATCAACAAAGCATTCTACGACAAACTCTTTTCCTGGCAAATACTGTTCTACGACTAAACCTACAGGTTTACTTTTATCATTAAAACGTGCCATGTCTTTATGCTGAACATTCCATACGGCTTTAATGAGATCAGGAAGTTCGGCGGAATTTTTAGCTAACATTACGCCTGTACTTGCCCATCCAGAGACGGGTTTAATAACGAGTGGATAATCCAAGGCTTGTGTTTGTGATAGGTCTTCTGGATGATCTATATAAAAGAATCCTGGTGTTCTTAAGCCTGCTTTAGCGAAAGCTTGACGCATGAGATATTTATTTCTGGTTAATGCTGCTACTTCTGGTTCAATACTTGGAGTATTGATTTTTTTTGCAGCCAAAGCTGTCCATAGGATGGCTTCTTCGCGAAGGGTCATAACCCCAGAAATATTGCGTTCTTTTGCTCCCGTTGCAAAAGTGTCTAGAGCTGCCTCTGGGTTATCAAAAACAGGAAGTTGCCAAGTTGAAGTTACTGCTGCAGGGTGTTGAGAGGGAACGCTTTCAGCGGTATCATAGATCATTACTAATTCGATATTAGCTGCTTGTGCTGCTTCAAATATAAATGGTAATTTTGCATTGCGCTGGCAAATTAACGCGAGTTTTTTCATTTTGTTTCCTCATTAAATTTGGAGTTTTGAGAATGGCGTTTATGTTGCCATGTAGATACCTTTGATGCATCTATAAATAAGAGTGTCATCCCTATAACAACTACAATCATAGCAATTATTTTGATCATATTGAGAGAAGGGCTCGAGCCGATTATCCATTCACATGCAATCACTGCAAAAGGGGATAATACGCCGATAGTGTTGGCGTATAATACGCCTCCTTCGGCTAAAACTTTTTGATATAATACGTAAACTGGTGCCGAGCAAACAGTTCCTAAAATCAATATTTTAAATATATCTTCTAACTTAAGATAGAAGAGTGGGGCAGGATCAAAAATAAATAATGGCATAAATGATGCTGCAGAAATTGTCGTGATCCAAGCCAGTGAGGTGAGCAAAGGTAGATTTTTAAGATAACGTTTAGACAATAAGCCATAAGCAGAGTAAGAAAGTGCTGCTGTTAAGGCAAGCACTACTCCTATCAGGTTATAATATCCACCTTCTCCACTATTTATATTGAATACTACAGCTGCTACACTGACAATTATCACTCCACTAAGCTTCAGCCATGAGAATTTAAGGACATTTGTCAATGCACCTAATATATAAGTAATTCCTGGAATAGTAGCGAGCACCATGGTTAAATCACTGGCTTTGAGTGATTTTAATGCACCAAAACTGCATACAAAATACAGCGAAAATCCTAACACTGAGAGAATTAAAAAAGAAGGTATCATGGAAAGCAATGGTAGGGATCTGAAAACAGCTTTCTCACGAAATATTGCAATCAGCCATAAGGTGGCAGCGGTGGCAAACAACCTAAGTCCAACCGCATGCATGACGGGTATATTGCTAACCAAATTCTTAGATAATAACCAACTTATGGAAAACAATGCTAGAATGGCAAAAGTAAATAATAATAATCGTCCTTTTATAAAACTCAATGATTTAATCCTCTAATCACTCGCTGTGCATAAGATGATGTTGAAAAATTAAATCGTGACTTTGAGGTCTGTGGTTTTCCAAGATTATTTTGGATATAATCTTTAGCTCCTGCCAAATAAGCGTCATCATCTAATGCTTCAAGTGCTTCTATATCTGCTATCATCAATATTATTACTTTTTCAAGACGCTCCAAATCAAATTGAAGATAACCTTGATTTGTTCCGCATCAATATTTCAAAAAGCAAGATCCCTGTAGCAGCATCGAATGTCATATGCTGATCAGAATCTTTTGGATAACGAAATATGCGTTCTAATAGGATAAATTCAGTTATTTCTTTCCAAAATTTTGGATGATTTTGTAGCATAATACGCACTGTAATTAAATCAACTTTAGTTTCTTCTAGAAGACCTGTAAACCAATTTAATTTTATATACAGATTTTTATCCAATGGCCGCGGTCCGGTATGATGTGCATAGTCATGATAATAGCCCCACAAACAGCAAGCATCGAAAATGTCTTCTTTAGATAAGTTACGACTATGCAATTGACCGAACAGGAATTTACTATCTCGACCGAGTAAACGTTCAGCTTCCACAATTGTTTGCTTGTTGTAAATATCAAAGAATTTACTGAAAAAAAACAAAGCAAATGCTTGCTTTGTTTTTTTTTGAGCAGCCGCTACAGATTCTGGGAATAGAACAATGCAATTGCCTTCTAAAAAACCTCTTGATGCTATTCCCATTTTTATACATTGAAAAGGTGATACATAATTATTTGTATATTTTGAGGCGTCAGCAAGATAGGCCGTTTCATGACGATATCCTGTAACTAATTCCAGCCGGAATCCTTCTGGATCAGGTCCATTTGTTGCACGCATTGGAGCCAAGAAAAACAAGGGAGCATCTGGTAATGGGGCTTTGAAAGCAGCCAAAGTGTTATCAAATTTAGGAGGGGTCGTTAAACCGCTGATTATCCACTGATGAAGATCATCAGAAATGGTCGCTAAAAGTTTTGGAGATAATCCGTCAAGAATATTGGCATGGTGGTTCAGCAGAGTGATCAATTCATTGATCATATTATTATCTGCTGAAGTTGGTTCTTTAATGCTCCCATCTCGTTCTTGGCGCATACGGAATTTGTCAACCAAGTTAACAATGGAAAGAAGCGCTTCAGATTTTTTCATGATTAGTTGACTTTAGCGAGTGGAGCAAAAAGGCCATTGGCACTTGTCCAAAATTTTCAACAATATTCAGCCTATAGCGATTTGCCGCAACCGATGTTGTGATACAAGAATCTTGCTTTTTCAGCCTTACAAAGAACGGCTGCATCAGCATTGCTGTTGGCAAATACTTTGTCATATTGATGAGCTACCAGAGATTGTGGGGCAGGATGAGTCGCTACGGTTTTAATTTCATCAATGTTATTGCGTTTAGCTAAAACCATAGAGTGAGTAGGCATGATAAAGCTGTCAAATAATTGCATATCATCTAAACGGGTAAATATGAGTGTATGCAAATCAGGGTAAGTAGTACGGCTTAGGAGATACCTATCTTTTTTTTGAGCAAGTTCATTAAATGCTTCTTCAAGAGTTGCGTATAAGATAATACGGGATCTCGAGTCAGTGGACAAAATATTTTTATTGTGATTGTTAAGCCACCATTATTCTGCAGTTGCACAGTTAGTATCTGCAGGGCCAAGTGTATAGATAAAAGTATTATTTTCAGATTGCATGATCTCTATTCTTTATAATTATGTGCCTAAATTTAAACTAGTGTAATATGTAGAGTATATAAAGAACAATGCGTTAAGTAATTTAGTGCTTTATAAAATCATGTATATGTGAAAGAAAATTTACGATAAATTTTGTCTTGTCATTATTCTATCATGCCGTAAAACATCGTCGTTTAGGGGAGTGATTGAGCAGGAAAAATTCTATGCAGGGTATTTATTGGATATGTTAGAGAATTATTGGAATGGTTAAGCGAAGGTGAATGACACGTAAACCGTACTGCTCTATCATTTTTTGGATGAGCAGCGTTTTTGAATCTATTCATATTGATAATACTATTGTAGATGAATAATAAGCAAATTGGTAAGGCGTGAACATCTTTGCTATAAAATTCAATATATTTAATTGCTTAATTAAGATCATACTTTTAAAAATTGTTTTACTATTATGATTGTATTGAATATATAAAAGGCAATCATCATTGTCTTGTTTGTAAAAGAAACATGAAATATAACTCTTAAATTAGAGTGGGGGGTGGTAAGGTCTTTTTTCTTCTTTGGAATCGTTAAGAAGGTCAGATTAAACCTTATTGAAGCTACAGAACCTAAAAAAACAGTCGTTTTTTTGAAAAGATCAGAGGTAAACAATATGCGTGAGATTTTGGATCGTTTTGATATACCATTGAATAAGAAGAGTTCTGTTCAAAAGATTCAAAATCTTTCATGCCAATCACACCCAAAACGGTTTTATAAGCAAGTGAAGATCGCTTGTGAGGAGGTCGGCTTTACGATTTTGTTGGATGAACGTCCCGTAAAAACGCCCGCAAGGCGTCATTTTCATGTGCCAACAGAAGTGTTTGCTGAATATGTTGCTCAGGAATTTGAGAACCAAAAGCACGTTGTTGATCCTGCAAAAATGCCGATGACGCGTTTGGTTAATACTGTTATTGATGGTATCGCTGATGATATGCAGGTGGTTTTTGAAGATTTATTGCGTTTCGTTGCATGTGATATGATCTTTTATCGTGCACAGACACCTAAAGAGTTGGTGCAAAAACAATCTGAGCAATGGGATCCTTTATTAGATTGGGCAGAAAAAAAACTGGGTGCAAGGTTTTATTTGACAGAAGGGCTGATGCATGTGGAACAATCACCAGAAGCACTTCAAGCTGTGAGTCATTATTTACGTAGCGTTGAGTCTGCTTATATGCTTGCTGCACTTCATATGATGACAACCTTAACGGGATCTGCTCTCATTGCTCTTGCTGTTGCTGCGGGAAACATTGATGCTGATCATGCTTGGTCTATTGCCCATTTAGATGAAGATTGGATGATGGAGCAATGGGGAATAGATAAAGAAACAATGGTACGTCGTGCTCATAAAAAAGTTGAATTTAAGGCTGCTGCTACAATTGTTACAACTTGTTTATAGGGGAAAATCTTTTATTTACGTGCATTCTTTTGGCTCAGAGTATTTTTGTGACTTTTTGAGGATTGGTTTTTACTTTATCAAGTCCAGGAAATAGTTCATTGGTTATGGTTAAGAGCGCTTCGTCATTACCACGGATAAAATACCATTGGTTATCGTGAAGTAGGGCAATAATTTCAGTTTGAATAGAGCATTTTTTTCCAGCATTTGTTGTGGTTACAAGCTCCACGGGTATAACAAAATAAGGGGTACCATTATCAAGGGTACCTTCACGTTTTTGTTTTTGATCAATGTTGATCGTTTCAATCTTGTAACTTTCTGCCAACCGTTCTATTTGGCTTTTCATGATTTGTAGAAATTGTGATTGATTAAGATTTTTTTTGGCGGTTAAGCGGTTGATGACTTGGGGAGGAATAGCATTTAAGATGGCATTTGCATCGGCATTTTTAAGTGCTTTACTATAAGCAGATGTTGCTTTCTCAAGAGTTGTAAGTTTTTGGTTGGTTATTGTATGTGCTTTAGTTGTTGATGTGATAAAGACAATGCATAAAAGAACGGGAACGAGAAAACAAATTCGCGGCATTAGAAACCTTTGTTAATTCATTTGAAGAGATTCAACACATTATAAAGGAAAAGCGGACGAGCAAAAAGCCTCTTGCGCTTTTGCATGAGAAGAATATCCACAAAAATGGAGGCTTTTGCCTCCATTTTAAAAATCAAAAGAATGCGTATTGATTGTTTAAACAGAATAGTACATATCAAATTCAACAGGATGGGGTGTTGTTTCGTAACGCAAGACTTCTTGCATCTTTACTTGAATGAAGGAATTAATCTGATCATCATCAAAAACGTCGCCAGCTTTAAGAAAGCCACGATCTTTGTCAAGTGCTTCAAGCGCTTCACGCAGACTTCCTGAAACAGTAGGGATTTCTTTAAGTTCCTTTAAGGGAAGATCATAAAGATCTTTATCCATAGCATGTCCGGGATGAATTTTGTTTTTGATGCCATCAAGACCAGCCATTAAAAGGGCTGCAAATGCCAAATAGGGATTTGCTGTTGGGTCTGGAAAACGCACTTCTACGCGTTTTGAATTTGGTGAGGAGCTCATAGGAATACGGCAAGATGCAGAACGATTACGTGCTGAATAGGCAAGAAGAACAGGAGCTTCATAACCAGGAACCAAACGTTTATAGGAGTTTGTGGATGGGTTTGTAAAAGCATTGATTGCTTTTGCGTGCTTAATAACACCACCGATAAAAAACAGACAGGTTTCTGATAGTCCGGCATATTCATTTCCTGCAAAAATGGGTTTGCCATCTTTCCAAATGGAAATGTGGACATGCATTCCAGAGCCGTTATCACCAAAAACTGGTTTTGGCATGAAGGTTGCTGTTTTCCCATAACTATTTGCTATTTGATGTACAACATATTTAAAAATTTGCATCTTGTCAGCCTCGCGAACAAGTGTATCAAAACGAATACCCAATTCATGTTGGCCTGCTGCTACTTCGTGATGGTGTTTTTCGACCTGTACGCCCATATCCTTGAGTGCTGTGAGCATTTCAGAACGCATATCTTGGCAGGAATCAATTGGCGGAACAGGAAGGTAGCCTCCCTTTATTCGTGGGCGATGCCCTAGATTTCCTGTTTCATATTCCGTATCATCATTGGAGGGAAGTTCACTTGAATCGAGTTTAAACCCTGTGTTGTAAGGGTCCGTTTTATAGCGCACATCATCAAAGATAAAAAACTCTGCTTCTGGACCTACATTGATTGTATCTCCAATGCCTAAAGATTTCATATAAACCTCAGCCCTTTTGGCGATAGAACGAGGATCTCTACGATAAAATTCACCAGAAACAGGATCAAGTACATCACAAAATATGACCAAAGTAGATTGAGCAAAAAAAGGATCAATGTGTGCTGTTTCTGGATCTGGCATTAAAACCATGTCAGATTCATTAATTGTTTTCCAACCAGCAATTGAAGAACCATCAAACATGACACCATCACTAAAAGTATCTTCGCTGATCTCTGCGATATCCATTGTAATGTGATGCAATTTTCCTCGTGGATCAGTAAAACGTAAATCAACAAAACGGATTTCGTTGTCTGTAATCTGTTTGATAATATCTGATGCGGTTGTCATATTCAATTTCCTTAATGTGGCGTTGAGGTGGATAAAAAAGTGAATTTTCTCGTTATTTATTAAAGGGCATCGATACCGGTTTCGTCCGTGCCTATACGAATTGCATCATCAATGGAAAAGACAAATATTTTTCCATCTCCTATATGTTTGGTTTGAGCTGCTTTACGTATTGCATCAACAGTTTGTTCCAGTTTTTCATCGGACACAACAATTTCAATCTTTACTTTAGGTAGAAAGTCAACAACATATTTCGTACCACGATAAAGTTCTGTATGTTCCCTTTGACGACCAAAACCTTTCGCTTCTGTTACTGTAATACCATGTAACCCAATTTTTTGAAGCGCTTCTTTCACTTCATCAAGTTTGAAAGGTTTTATAATGGCTTCAATTTTTTTCATGCTGAAATTATCTCCAACGTTATTTTGTCTTTTTAGACTGCATCACATTATATTGACAACTGTAAGATGTCCAACAGATACTTTGTGCACAAAAAGTCGCAAATAATGACACTCTAAGCTCTGTTAGGAGAGTTTCTTTTGTAGAATACAGCCAAATACTGTTTTTTGGGAAAAAACCTTACAATTCTTTTACAATAATTCAAATTATACAATAAAAGAGTTTTGTTTCTTTTTTTTTAGATAACACATTTACTAATAAGGATAATTAGACATTTTCCACATTAAATGAGAAACTCTAATAGCGTAGGATTTTCTCATTTTAGATCTTTTTGTCGTCAATCAATCAAAACAATACCTTTATATATCATAAATAGTACGAGTGTGTGGGTAACAACATTTGAAAAAAGAAATAAAATGTTTTTTATGAAAGCTTTCGATAACTAAAGGCTTTACAATATTAGGGAGTAGGGGAGATAAATATTGGAAAAGAGTGTGATGTTGCTGATTATGCTTCTTCATAAACGTAAAAATGGTGGTGTACAATAAATGAGTTTATCATTATAGCATTCATAGCTGCTGTTGTGAAATGGGCTTGGGAGCATTGAGAAATGTTTCTTTAAAACAGATGTGTGAATTGGCAATGCAAATATATTCCGTTTGGGGCGTTTTGTCCCTTCGTGAGGAATATGATCCCATTAAGGAACGCGATGAATAAAAGCGTGAAGCAATGGCAATCTTCATTATAAGATATTGCCGCGGATTCCTTTGAAATCATAAAGATAAATTAAGAAGTGATGTAAAGATAGGAACTTATTTATACCTTTAAAACTTCGTATTTTTCCCAGTTTAGGCTGTCTGGTCGTTTCAGGTATAAACAAAACAGAGAATAAATATGCAATTATGCGCGCATTCTTATTTGGCAATACGACAACTGAAACAGCTTATAAAGCGCTAAATTGTTTTTAGTCTTTGCTTCAAACGTGTTGCACTACTGGAATTAGGTGTTGGTTTACAGGTAATAGTAAAAGTACAGGCTTTGTTAGTATGCTGTATTTTACAATAAAAAGCGTTTCTAAGAATTGGAATTATAGAGAGATGGGCGTAGTAAAACATCTTTTAGAAATTTTCCCGTATAGGAAGCGGGAACCTTAATGATGTCTTCAGGGCGTCCAATTGCAACAATTTCACCACCGCGATCTCCACCTTCTGGTCCTAAATCAATAATCCAGTCGGCTGTCTTTATAACATCAAGGTTATGTTCAATGACTATAACTGTGTTGCCTTGCTCGACTAGTTCGTGAAGCACTTCAAGAAGTTTGGAAATATCATGAAAATGTAAACCTGTTGTCGGTTCATCCAAAATATAGAGTGTACGTCCCGTTGTTTTACGAGAAAGTTCTTTCGCAAGTTTTACACGTTGTGCTTCCCCACCAGAAAGTGTGGTTGCTTGCTGTCCTACTTTTATGTAACCCAATCCTACTTTAATGAGAGTTTCCATTTTATTATGAATAGCGGGAATAGCTTGGAAAAATTCTTCTGCCTTTTCAATTGTCATATCCAAAATATCGGCTATAGACTGTCCTTTGAATTTTATTTCTAGTGTTTCTCGGTTATAGCGTTTTCCTTTACAGACATCGCAAGTAACATAGACATCAGGTAAAAAGTGCATTTCAATTTTGATGACTCCGTCGCCTTGGCATGCTTCGCACCGTCCTCCTTTAACATTAAATGAAAAACGCCCAGCTTTGTAACCGCGGGCTTTTGATTCTGGAAGATCAGCAAACCACTCACGAATCGGTGTAAAAGCACCTGTATAGGTTGCGGGATTAGAGCGTGGGGTGCGTCCAATAGGGGACTGGTTGATATCAATGACTTTATCAAGAAATTCTAATCCTTCAATTTTGTCATAGCTGGCAGGGCTGTGATGAGAGCCCATGATATGATGTGATGCTGCTTTGAAAAGCGTTTCAATAAGAAATGTTGATTTTCCTCCTCCAGAAACACCAGTTATGCATGTGAAGGTTCCAAGAGGAATATTCGCATTGATATTTTTGAGGTTATTGCCTTTGGCGCCAATGATTTTAAGTGTTTTCGTTTTTGATATTTTGCGTCGCTTTGTCGGCATTTTAACAGCCATTTTTCCTGAAAGGTATTGGCCTGTGAGAGAGGCTGAATTTTCTATAATTTCCTGCGGTGTCCCTTGCGCTATGATTTCTCCACCATGAACGCCTGCGGCAGGCCCCATATCAACAACATAGTCTGCTGTGAGAATAGCATCTTCATCATGTTCAACAACAATAACTGTATTGCCAAGATTGCGCAAATGACGCAGCATTTCCAAAAGGCGTTCATTATCGCGTTGGTGTAAACCGATAGATGGTTCATCTAAAATATAAAGAACACCTGTAAGACCAGAACCAATTTGGGATGCCAACCGAATGCGTTGGCTTTCTCCCCCTGAAAGCGTTCCTGAATTTCGAGACAAGGTAAGATATTCCAATCCTACATGATTTAAAAAAGCCAAGCGTTCACGAATTTCTTTTAAAATACGTACGGCGATATTACGTTGTTTTTCTGTGAGATATTGATGAACATTGGCAAACCAATCATCTGCCTTTAGAATAGAAAGATCTGATATTTGCCCAATATGCATTCCGTTTATTTTTACAGCAAGTGCCTCTGGTTTTAAACGATAACCGTGACAAGCTGGGCAGGGCGAAGAAGACATATAACGTTCGATTTCTTCTCGAGACCAAGCAGAATCGGTTTCTTTCCAGCGTCTCTCCATATTAGGGATGATTCCTTCAAAGGGTTGGGTCATTTTATGCGAACCAGAATTATTTTTATAGATAAAAGAAATTTCATCTCTTTTTGTACCGTAGAGAATAGCCTGTTGTGCTTCACTAGAGAGTTCACACCATTGATCTGTGAGTTTGAAACCGTAAGCTTTTCCTAATGCTTCTAAGGTTTGACTATAATAAAGTGAATCCGATTTAGCCCAAGGAGCAATGGCTCCATTCTTTAGGGTAAGGTTTTTATTTGGCACAATTTTTAGTGGATCCATTGCCTTTTTGATACCCAATCCATCGCAGAGAGGACAGGCCCCAAAAGGATTATTGAACGAAAAAAGGCGTGGTTCAATTTCAGGAATAGAGAAACCCGATACTGGGCAGGAAAACTTTTCTGAAAAAATGAGCCGTTTGTGTGTATCATTTTTTGATTTATGAGCAGATTCCTTTGTCGTTTCTTTTTGTGCTAAGGGTTGGTCTGCCATTTCAGCTATGGCAAGCCCATTTGCTAGCTGTAAACAGGTTTCTATACTATCAGCCAAGCGAGAGGTGATATCCTTCTGTACAACAATGCGGTCTACCACGACATCGATGTCGTGTTTATATTTTTTATCAAGAGGTGGAATATCAGCGATTTCATAGAATTTTCCATCAACTTTAGCGCGTTGAAATCCTCTTTTTAAAAGTTCTGTTAGCTCTTTTTTATATTCTCCCTTTCGTCCTCGCACTAAGGGTGCCATAATAAAAATTCGTGTTCCTTCTGGTAAGGACATAATTTGATCCACCATTTGACTTACTGTCTGGCTTTCAATAGGAAGTCCTGTTGCAGGAGAATGAGGAATACCAATACGTGCAAAGAGAAGACGCATGTAATCGTGGATTTCAGTAACGGTACCTACCGTTGAACGAGGGTTGCGACTGGTTGTTTTTTGTTCAATGGAGATAGCTGGAGAGAGACCGTCTATGCGGTCGACATCGGGTTTTTGCATGACTTCCAAAAATTGGCGTGCATAGGCTGAAAGGCTTTCGACATAGCGACGTTGTCCTTCAGCGTAAATTGTATCAAACGCTAAAGATGATTTCCCTGATCCAGAAAGTCCTGTTATAACAATGAGTTTGTCACGAGGCAGATCAAGATCAATATTTTTAAGGTTATGCTCACGTGCACCGCGAATGGAGATATATTTTTGATGAGTCATACTTTATCCTTGGCATATGTGGCAAAAATTGAGCACCTAAAATGGAATAAAACTGTTTTTTTAGAATTACAATGTGTTTAACTGCTTTAATGCAAAAGGAAGGTATAAGTTTTGTGAAAAAAATACAAATGAGCAGCTTTTTATTCTCTCGTGGTGGAATAAACTATGTGTTTTTATCATCTTTTGGTATAATTACACTCAATACAGTATTGAGAAAGGATAGCATACCCATATTGATGGTCAATTGCGACATGTAAATTGAAGGTCAAGATGGTTATAACTGTTATAGAACAGAGTACTTTACGAATTAAAATTTTGGAGTTTATACGATGGCTGGTAGCCTTAATAAAGTTATTTTGATTGGTAATCTTGGTGCCGATCCTGAAATCCGCCGTTTGAATTCTGGTGATCAAGTGGCAAATCTGCGTATTGCTACTTCAGAAAGTTGGCGCGATCGGAATACAAATGAGCGAAAAGAACGCACTGAGTGGCATAGTATTGTTATTTTTAATGAAAACCTTGTCAAAGTTGCAGAGCAATATTTAAAAAAAGGCAGCAAAATTTATATTGAGGGGCAGTTACAGACACGAAAATGGCAAGATCAAAATGGAAATGACCGTTATACAACAGAGATTGTTTTGCAAAAGTACCGTGGCGAATTACAAATGCTTGATGGGCGGGGAGCTGCGAGCGGGGAGCAAGGAGCAAGTCAAGGGGGGAGTTATAGTGGTGGCTTTGCCGATAGTCACTCAAATCAGAGAAATACTTTTGGTCAAAATAATAATCAATTGGGAGAAAGTTTTTCACACAAATTAGATGATGATGTCCCTTTTTAAGAGTCTTTAAATTGCAGTATTATGATCATTTTATGGTTTGCTTGTTTCAGATTTTTGAAGTTTAGCGAAGTGAAAATTGTTAATTATTATTGGTAATTTAAAATATAAATTAATAACATCTTGAAAAATATTGTTAAATTTCTTTTTTGTCATGGGAGAGAAATTAGCATTTTGGTGTATTTTTCGCTATAAATAAAGTGAAATGATTCTTTTTTGAAAGTTTTGAAATTGTGACCGATCTTACTCCACACCCAGAACGTGATGTGCTAACCGGTATTGAACCAATCAGTATTATTGATGAAATGCAACGCTCCTATCTCGATTATGCGATGAGCGTGATTGTTTCACGTGCACTCCCTGATGTCCGTGATGGTCTTAAGCCTGTTCATCGACGTATCCTTCATGCTATGAATGAGATGGGGCTTTCTTTTAATAAGTCGTATCGTAAATCTGCTGGTGTTGTTGGTGAGGTTATGGGGAAATTTCATCCCCATGGTGATGCTTCAATTTACGATGCATTAGTGCGTATGGCGCAGGACTTTTCTTTAAGAAATCCATTAATTGATGGTCAGGGAAATTTTGGTTCCGTTGATGGTGATCCACCTGCGGCCATGCGCTATACTGAGTGTCGTTTAGAAAAAGTTTCAGAAGAACTTTTAGCTGATATTGATAAAGATACTGTTGATTTTCAGGATAATTATGATGGGCGTGAGCGTGAACCGGTTGTCTTGCCAGCGCGTTTTCCCAATCTTTTGGTTAATGGATCAGGGGGGATTGCTGTGGGAATGGCAACCAATATTCCTCCCCATAATTTTGGTGAAGTCGTTGATGGTTGTATCGCTTTGATTGATAATCCCGATATCACACTCGATAAAATAATTGAAATTATTCCTGGTCCGGATTTTCCTACAGGGGGCATTATCCTCGGACATTCTGGTGTTCGTGCAGCTTATGAAACAGGGCGTGGCTCAATCATTATGCGTGCTAAAGTTGAGATCGAAGAGATTCGCAGTGGTCGACAAGCAATTATTGTGAGTGAGATCCCTTATCAAGTTAATAAGGCAACGATGATTGAGAAAATGGCCGAATTGGTGCGCGATAAACGCATTGAAGGAATCTCTGATTTGCGTGACGAATCTGATCGTGATGGATATCGGGTCGTTATTGAGCTGAAGAAAGATGTTGTTGCGGAAGTTGTTTTAAACCAATTATATCGGTATACGCCGCTGCAAACTTCCTTTGGTTGTAATATGGTTGCTTTGAATGGGGGAAAACCCGAACAGATGACGTTGCTTGATATGCTTCGTGCATTTGTTTCTTTTCGGGAAGAAGTTGTCAGTCGGCGAACAAAATATCTTTTGCGTAAAGCGCGTGAGCGAGCACATGTTTTGGTTGGTCTTGCCCTTGCTGTTGCCAATATTGATGAAATTATAGCGCTTATTCGCAAAGCTCCTGATCCGCAGACAGCACGTGCACAGTTAATGGAGCGACGCTGGCCAGCGATGGATGTTGCGCCTTTGATTAAACTTATTGATGATCCTCGTCATATTATTCATGAGGATGGTACTTATAATCTCTCTGAAGAACAGGCGCGTGCTATTTTAGAATTGCGTTTGCAACGATTGACAGCCCTTGGGCGTGATGAAATTGCTGATGAATTGAATAAAATTGGCGTGGATATCGCTGACTATCTTGAGATCTTGGCATCACGCGTGCGGATTATGTGTATTGTTAAGGATGAGTTGAGTGCTCTTCGTGAGGAGTTTGCAACGCCGCGACGTACCGTATTTGGCTTTGGTAGCGCTGAGATGGAGAGTGAAGATCTGATCGCGCCAGAGGATATGGTGGTAACGGTAAGCCATAGTGGTTATATTAAGCGTGTGCCTCTTAATACCTATCGTGCACAGCGACGTGGTGGTAAGGGGCGTTCTGGTATGTCCACGAAGGATGAGGATTTTGTAACGCGGTTGTTTGTTGCCAATACGCATACTCCGGTTCTTTTCTTTTCATCACGTGGGATTGTTTATAAGGAAAAAGTTTGGCGACTGCCGCTGGGGACACCCCAATCGCGTGGGCGGGCTTTGATCAATATGCTTCCCTTACAACAAGGTGAGCGTATTACAACGATTATGCCTTTGCCTGAAGATGAAGCGAGCTGGAGTGCATTAGATATTATGTTTGCGACAACACGTGGAACTGTGCGTCGTAATAAATTATCAGATTTCGTTCAGGTTAATCGTAATGGTAAAATTGCGATGAAACTTGATGAAGAAGATGAAATTCTTTCTGTTGAAACCTGTACAGAACATGATGATGTTGTTCTAACAACAGCCAATGGACAATGTATCCGTTTTCCAGTTGTTGATGTTCGGGTCTTTGCTGGGCGTAATTCTGTGGGAGTTCGTGGTATCAATTTAGCTAAAGGCGATAAAGTCATTTCGATGACAATTTTAGAGCATGTCGAGGCGACGTCCATTGAGCGTTCTGCTTATATTAAACGTGTAATGAATGAACGGCGTGCTTCTGGTGCAGATGCTGATGTTGAAGATGTTATAACTCTTGATGAAGAAGATGGGGGTGCTGAAACAGAGTTAACAGATGAACGTTATGCAGAACTTCATGCACGTGAACAAATGCTTTTGACAGTGAGTGAGTTTGGTTATGGTAAACGTTCTTCTTCCTATGAGTTCCGGATTTCGGGACGTGGCGGAAAGGGGATTCGCGCAACAGATCCATCTAAAACAGCTGAAATTGGTAAATTAGTAGCGGCTTTTCCGGTGAAGGCGCAAGATCAAATTATGTTGGTATCAGATGGGGGGCAGCTTATTCGTGTCCCTGTTGAGGGAATTCGTACTGCTGGGCGCTCAACTAAGGGAGTCACAATTTTTAATACAGCCAAAGGTGAAAGAGTCGTATCGGTTGAACGTATTTCTGAACCTGAAGATGATACGAGTTCATTAGATGATGAAGGTGAGAAGCATTCTGATACAGTTGATATGAGCGAAGAAAAATAATTTTTAAGAGGAAGGAGTAAAGTCATGAAAATTGCTCTTTACGCGGGTTCTTTTGATCCTCTTACAAATGGTCATCTTGATGTTTTGAAAGGGTGTTTTGTGTTAGCTGATAAGGTGGTCGTCGCTATAGGGATACAGGCTGACAAAAAAACACTTTTTAGCTTCGAAGAGCGTGTTGATTTCATTACGCAGGTCGGGAAAGACTTGTTTGGTGCAGATTCTAATCGATTGCAGGTTCTTTCATTTAGCAACCTTCTCATTGAGAAGGCGCGTGAAGTTGGTGCTTCATTTCTCATTCGTGGATTGCGTGATGGTACTGATCTTGATTATGAAATGCAAATGGCCGGGATGAATGGCGTTATGGCTCCTGAATTGCAAACTGTTTTTTTGCCGGCAAGTGTTTCTGGGCGTGCGATAACTTCTACATTGGTACGCCAAATTGCCTCTATGGGAGGTGATGTGACACCATTTGTACCGCCCAATGTTGCACAAGCTTTGAGCTCGAAATTCCAATCTTTTAGGGGAGAATAATTGTGTCTCGTAGAATTTTTGCTGTTTTGATATGTGTGTTTTGTTTTTTTTCATTGTCCGCTGTCGCTGGTAATCCTAGACCAGCAAGCGATGCAAGCCTTCTTGTTTTATCTCTCAAAGATGGTGATGTCATTATTCGTCTGTGTCCTGATTTGGCGCCAAAACATGTTGCGCAAATCAAAAGATTAACAGAGGAGGGGGCCTATAATAATGTTGTGTTTCATCGCGTTATTCCTAATTTCATGGCACAAACTGGTGATGTAGAATTTGGAAAAAAAGGCAGTAGAGATTTTGATTTGAAACGCGTTGGTATGGGTGGCTCAAATTATCCCAATATACCGGCAGAGTTTTCAAAGCAGCCGTTTAAGCGTGGTACAGTTGGGATGGCACGGTCACAAGATCCGGATTCCGCGAATTCTCAATTCTTCATTTGTTTTGATGATGCTGCTTTTTTAAACGGTCAGTATACGGTTGTTGGAGAGGTTATAAAGGGGATGGATGTTGTTGATAAAATAAAAAAAGGTACGACAAGTAATAATGGATCTGTAAAAAATCCTGATGTTATTAATGCTGCTACTTTACAAGTTGAGAAATGAATCAAGGGAGCTTTCCATATGGCAGAGAATAAAAATCCAGAAAATACTTTAATTCTTGAAACAACAAAGGGCAGAGTTGTTATTGAGCTTTTTGCTGATTTAGCACCTTGTCATGTTGCACGTATTAAAGAATTGGTACGTGAAGGTGCTTATGATAATGTTATTTTCCATCGCGTTATTGATGGTTTTATGGCGCAAACAGGGGATGTGCAATTTGGAAAGAAGGATAGTGAAAAATTCAATTTATCACGTGCGGGTATGGGGGGGGCAGAAAAACCAAATTTAACAGCAGAGTTTTCAAATCTTTCTCATAAGCGTGGTACAGTTTCTATGGCACGGAGTCAGAATCCAAATTCTGCTAACTCTCAGTTTTTTATTTGTTTTGCAGATGCTCCGTGGCTTGATCGTCAATATTCCATATGGGGGCAGGTTGTTGAAGGTATGGAAAATGTTGATAAAATTAAACGTGGTGAACCTGTTTCAGATCCAGATTCAATTACCAAAGCCATTATTGCTGCGGATGCAAAATAGTATAAACTATACTGATTTTAATTGTAAGTTTCTAAGAAAAAAATACTCTTTTCTGATCAATAAAGGCACACAAAACTCTTTTGTAGTATCACGCTTACCTTTTATAATTTCGAGCTAAGCATTGTCCATATATTTCCTTCAATCGGATCTTCCTTAAGAATATAACGCAAAAGATTTGTACAAACACCTGTCAGAATAAGAAAACGCAAAGTCTGTTGTATTATGGTTGTTGTTTGGCAAAGTGTTTTATAAAAAATTTGGCATTTCTCTTCCATCCATTGTCGGTCTTAATGGTTTTATGATGTTACTTTCCTGAGAGAGAGTGTGCTTTTGTTTCTGCTTGTAAATCAACATCCAATCCTAATGCAGAAGCATGTTTGAAACACATATTAAGACGGATAAGAGCTTTACTCGCTCATCCAGTTTTCTTAGTAAGGTGGAAAACAAGCATTTATATATATTGGCGTAATCTTTAAAATAAGAAGACAGTTTAATCTTAGAAGAATATAATAAAGGCGCAGAAGTGAAACAAATGGCAAGTCTTGCCATCTCCTTTTTAATTCAGCTTTACTTTTTTAAAAGTATCTAATGCAATATCTTTTAAATAATGAAGATTATGCATGGACTTACGCTTTTATTTTTCTCGTTTTTTTATAGAGGAACGCTCCAAACGGAATACACTTGTGTTGCATATTTACGTGTTTTTTTAAGAAGCATTTCTCAGTACATATCAACATTCACTTCCACGATGACATTCATGGCATGTATAGTTTTAAAGCTATAAATAGTATAAAATATTATGCACCACCATCTTTAAAGCTTGTGAAGGAGCAAACGGGTACCATCATACGCTTTTTCAGCCTCTAATGTTACGATAGAGCTTTTGGTATTTGAGAATCTTTACAAAAAGCATTTTTAGTTTTTTAAAGTATTTTTATTTACACGTTAATTTCTTTTGTGAATTATCTCCAATGCCAAGAGCTATCTCAATATTGTGAGTGGATAAATGATTATGTTCATTTGCACTTTTATTAAGCGTGAGGATCGCTGTGCCCAGTAGATGAAAAATTTTTATCTGTAAAAGTTAAAGAATATTGTGAGCTGTACAATGCGTTCAAAATTTTCTTTTATGGGTACAAAGTTACTGCTTATGGAAGTATGTGAAGATGAAATTATTGTGATAATAATTTTGCAGTTCTGTTAAGGATAAGCGTAGGTATTTTGAGGTATGATATTATAAGGATTTTACTATTTTTCTAGAGTTAGATTATCACTTTTATTATGGTGATTTCTTAACAAGAAATGTTCTTTTATCTCGTTTAATTTTTGATGCTGGTTACAATATTGAGCGAATCAAAAATTAATTCATAAAGCTTATGACAATGCGCGTAAGGGGATATCTTTTTTCTTTCTATAGAGATATGCATTGATGGAATCAAAAAGACGAGAGTTATGATAAAGACATTTCATTATAGAAAAATTGCTCAAGATGGGTATGCACGTCGAGGAGAAATTATAACGGGGCGAGGATGTGTTCGTACACCCGCATTTATGCCTGTTGGGACGGCAGGAACTGTTAAGGCTATGTATATGGATCAAATTCGTGATCTTGGTGCAGATATCATTTTGGGGAATACTTATCATTTAATGTTACGTCCAGGAGCTGAACGTGTTGCGCGTTTGGGAGGATTACATGAATTTTCACGCTGGAGCGGACCTATTTTAACCGATTCTGGTGGATTTCAGGTTATGTCATTGGCGGGAATCCGTAAAATTACTGAACAAGGTGTGATTTTTCGCTCTTACATTAATGGAGCTTACTATGAAATGAGTCCAGAGCGTTCTATCGAAATTCAAGGACTTCTTGGTGCGGATATCCAGATGCAGTTGGATCAATGTATTGCATTACCAGCAACTGAAAAAGAAATGGAAGAAGCTATGGAACTTTCATTGCGGTGGGCGCTGCGTTGTAAAACAGCTTTTGGAGATCAGCCAGATAAAGCATTGTTTGGGATTGTTCAAGGTGGTGATAATATGAAACTGCGTGAACGTTCTGCTCAAGCATTAAAAGAAATGGATTTAAAAGGTTACGCTATTGGAGGGCTTGCTGTTGGTGAGCCGCAGAGTGTTATGACAGCAGTATTGGATACTACTTGTCCGATTTTACCAGAGGATAAACCACGCTATCTTATGGGAGTAGGGACACCTGATGATATTTTACAAAGTGTTGCACGTGGTGTTGATATGTTTGATTGTGTTATGCCAACGCGTGCAGGACGTCATGGTTTAGCTTTTACCCGCTTTGGTAGAATTAATTTGCGTAATGCGCGTTATGCAGAAGATCCACATCCTCTTGATCCACAGTCACTTTGTCCAGCAGCACATGATTATAGTTGTGCTTATTTGCATCATTTGATCAAATCTGGTGAATCTCTTGGGGGGATGTTGTTGACTTGGAATAATCTTTTTTATTATCAACAACTTATGCAGGGAATTCGTGATGCCATTGAGGAAGGCTGTTATGCTGATTTTTGCGCTGAAACGCGTGCTCTATGGGCACAAGGACGCTAAAATATTAATCGTAATATAACGCCTCATTTTTTTATTGAATTTATTCTCGCACTTACAAATTTAGTTAAAAATATGAAATTAGAAACATCTTCCAAAATTATAAAATTTCACTATCTTAAAATATAACAGTGCGGTTTTATAAGGGCACATATTCTGTTTCTAATTACTATATAAAAACAGAAACTGTTACTCCGGTACGCGCTACCTGATCCGGAGAAAAACAGTTTTTCTGTTTCTGATGACTGTTTACAGCAACAATGTTAATGAGGCGTTAGCGAACTCTTAAAGAAGTATGAAAATTGTATTTTTATGAGATATTTTGTGTTTTTTATTATTAAAGGTAAATAATGGATTATATACAATCGAACAGATAAATTTTTAGAAAATTAAAATAAAACTAAAATAAGATTACATATTTAAAATGTTATAATTTTATATTGTTATTATTTTTATATATTAAAATAAATATTATTTACATAGATTTATATAATATTATTAATATTGTAAAACTAAAAATTTATAGTTTTAATGTAATAAAAATTAAATATTAATCACAATAATTATCATATATTATAAAATATCAATATATATATTGAAACAAAACTTATTATATTTGTTTTCTGCTTTGTTTATAGAATTTATATGAAAATAATCATAATATATTTACGTGAATATTTTAATTTACAGATAGTGAGTTAGATATCTGATGCGATTCCTCTGTGAGGGAGGGGGAAAGATGCCTAAAAGAGGATATTTAATAAATCTAGAAACCAAGCACTATTATCATGAGAATTTTTTAAAGACTCTATAATAATTTATAAGAATGGCCTAAAGTTGAAATTATAGCTTATCGATTTGGGGGATCTGCATTTAGGTAGCAAAAATAAAGCAACAATAATTGGGGGAGAAGTTTTATCTTTGTATCAAGATAATGATGAGATATTGTTCACTTGTTTGAAATGCATTATTCAGCAAATTTTAGAATTATTTATAGGGTATAGTATATCGTTGTAAAATAAAGTTTTCACTGTAAAATTTCAACGGCTGAAAAGAGGAGACAAAGTTTATTATCTGGTATATCTGATAGAAATAGGTGAATGTGAATACGTCTATGACCTTGAGGTTTTCAAAGATTTTCCATTAAAGAATCTTACTTAAAACTCCATAAAATGCTTTATATATAAAAATATTTCTAAAACTTTATTGGGGACTATTGGGCATGCGTATAACAATGTTTTGAATTTTTGTTTGTGTGTATTACAGATATTTACAGTTAAAACTCCTATCCAGAAGTGATGATATGAGGGATTCTTATCAACAAAAGGTTCTTGCATTGGGAATTGATTCGAGAATACGACGTTTAATAATTTTAGCTCTTGCCGTGGGCAGTTTTGCTATTGGTACTGCAGAGTTTGTTGCAATGGGGCTACTGCCAGAGATGGCACGAAGTTCCTATGTTGATATTCCTACCGCTGGTCAATATATTTCTGCTTATGCATTAGGAGTTGTGATTGGAGCACCTCTTTTAGCTGTGGCAACAGCTCAGGTATCACGCAAAACTGTTTTGATAGGCTTGATGCTTTTTTATGCCTTAGCAAATATTGCTAGTGCCTTTGTTTCTGATTTTAGCATATTAGTAGTATTACGCTTTCTCAGTGGACTTCCCCATGGAATCTATTTTGGACTTGCGGCTATGGTTGCCTCTTCAATGGTAGAAATGAAAGAACGTTCTAAAGCTGTTGGATATGTTATGCTTGGCTTAACAATTGCAACCGTTTTGGGAGCACCCAGTGCTACTTGGATTGGTCAACTTATTGGTTGGCAGATTGCTTTTGTCCTTGTGGGGATGATCGCTTTATTATGTTGTTTGCTTATTTGGAATTTTTTTCCTTGTGATTCAAGTTTTCCAAAAACGAATCCTTTGCAAGAAATGGGTGCATTAAAGCAAAAGCAGGTGTGGCTTCTTTTGTTGATGGTGTCGGTGGGAGCGTCAGGATTATTTTCTGTTTTCACTTATATCAAGCCAACATTAATGCATATTTCTGGTGTTTCACTTGAGTTGGTACCATTTATTATGCCGTTAGTTGGATTGGGAATGGTGGTAGGAAATCTCTTGGGGCCTAAATTAGCCGTTAAAATTGGTATTTCGCCGATGATATTTTTTTCTATGCTTTGGAGCGTATTTGTTTTTTTTATTTTTTTATTTTTATCCTATGCTCCGTTAACAGCGGCAATAGGATGCTTTTTTGTTGGAACTTCTTTTGCTGCTATGCCTTCTATACAAACAAAAATTATGGATGTTGCACTACAGGGACAGATTTTGGCAGGAGCATTAATGCAGTCTGCTTTTAATATTGCCAACGCTCTTGGTGCAGAATCTGGAGCATTAGTTTTAAAATTGGGTTATAGTTATGAATATACAGCTGTTTTAGGAAGTGTTCTAACTTTGTGTGGATTAATGGTTTTTTGCGTCTCATGGTATATGGAGAAGCATGCTTAATGTTTTTCATTTTTAAAATGAAGAAGGTATTTTTATGTTTATTTAATTATTGGAATGTCCTGTTGGATTTTTTAACATGCAGTAAGAAATGCGCAGCGCTAATGGAATAGCAAAACAAAATAAAAAACCAATGAGCACTACAAGAAGAGTTTTTGCTGCTAAGATCATTCCTATTGTTCCTCCAGGATTAAAGAGTCCGGCAAGATTGGTGATAACTCCGGCTAGAGTTGCACTCAATGCAGCTGAAAATAGTTGTACGGAGGTAAGGGATTCACTGGCACGGAGAGCATCTTCATCATTTGTACATTGTAAAATTCGTGTGAGCAAATGTGGCCATGCTATGCCTGCACTGATTCCAATAGAAAATAGTGCTAAGCAAATAATAAAAATATATTCAAGCGTGGAAACTTCTGTTGGTATGAGCCATAAAAGAATCGCTATACCTAACAGTTTTAATAGGGGTGAGTATATAATGATGTTGCGAATTTTTTTTGTGGAGACAGCAGCACTTGAGAGGGCTCCACACGTCCACCCTAGGCTCATAAGTGTTGCTATATAACCGGCTATAAGTGGAGCTTGTCCATGAAGTTCTTGAAGAAAAAGTGGTAAATAAAGTTCTATACTGTACACGACTGTTGTCATAACGAGTATTAATGCGTAAACAGGAAAAATTTCAGAAGAGAAAGAAAAGGATTTGCGCGGCAACATAGGATGAAAGCTATATGATTCGATTTTTGCTAAAACAAAGAGAAGACTAAGTCCAATAACTAATCCGCAAATTTTTGCCATTGTTGTGTCCATAGCTCCTCCAACAGAGATGATAAAAATCAATAAGGTGAGTGTGAGAAGCTGGAGAAGAGGAAGGGGGGATGTTGGAACATAGTTTTCATTCTTTTTGGGTAAAATTTTAAAGGCTATGAGTGAGAAGAATATAGCTAATGCGCCAATGATCCAAAAGGATGCTCTCCATAGGCCATAATATACAGAAATTCCTCCGATTGCTGGTCCTAACAAGGTTGATATTCCCCACATTCCAGAGATAACACTTAATGCGTGTGACCATAAAGATGGGCTGAAAACAATACGTACCATGGAATAGGATAGAGATAACAAAGAACCACTTCCCAATCCTTGAATAAAGCGTCCTATTAAAAATAATGGCATAGATGAAGAAATGCTGCACAGGAAAGTGCCTAGGGTAAAGATAAGACCAGAGATAACATAAGCGTTGCGAGGACCTAATTTCCCTAATATTTTTGTTGCAAGTGAAGTACCAAGGAGTGAAGCTGTAATAAAGACAGTCGCCACCCAAGAATAATATTCATTGCCAATATGATTTATAAGGGAAGGTAAAATAGTAATAACAATATAAACATTGGTAGCGTGTAATATAACACCACCTGTAAACGTTAAAAAGCAAAGACCATTTTTACCCAATAAAAGCTCAGACCAGCTCTGTTGTTTCACTGTTTTTTGCTATTTAATAAAAATTTATCCTCTTTTTACTTATAAGGTACTTCTTTGAATTTGCCAAGAGAAATTCAAAGCTCTGTTTAGAGCTTTGAATTTTAATTTAATTAATAACTTAATTGCCCATTGCTTTTTTGAGATTCTCATCAATTTTATCGAGGAAACCTGTTGTAGAAAGCCATTTTTGTTTAGGCCCAATCAAAAGTGCGAGATCTTTAGTCATAAAACCTTCTTCGACGGTTTTAATACAAACTTCTTCCAATGTCGTGGAAAAGTTTTTTAATTTCTCATTGTTATCTAGTTTAGCACGGTGCGCCAGTCCACGTGTCCATGCGAAAATAGATGCAATAGAATTTGTTGATGTTTCTTCGCCTCTTTGATGCTGACGGTAATGGCGTGTTACGGTGCCGTGTGCAGCCTCTGCTTCAACAATTTTACCATCAGGTGTCATGAGAACAGAAGTCATGAGACCAAGAGAACCAAAGCCTTGGGCAACAATATCAGATTGGACATCACCATCATAGTTTTTACATGCCCATACGTATCCACCTGACCACTTTAATGCAGAAGCAACCATATCATCAATAAGACGGTGTTCGTAATATAATTTACGGTTTTCAAATTCAGTTTTAAATTCCATATCGAATATTTCTTGAAAGATATCTTTAAAACGACCATCGTAAGCTTTTAGAATGGTATTTTTTGTTGAAAGATAAACTGGAACATTCCGTTGTAGTCCATAATTAAAGGATGCGCGGGCAAAATCACGAATTGACTCATCAAGGTTATACATAGCCATGGCAACCCCTGCGCTTGGAGCATCAAAAACATCATGTTCAATAACTTGATTGTCATCACCTACAAATTTAATACTTAATTTCCCTTTTCCTGGAAATTTAAAATCTGTTGCCTTGTATTGATCGCCAAAAGCGTGACGTCCTATAATAATTGGCTTTGTCCAGTTAGGAATAAGGCGAGGGACATTTTTACAGATAATGGGTTCGCGAAAAATGACTCCTCCTAAAATATTGCGGATTGTACCATTAGGTGATTTCCACATTTTTTTTAGGTTAAATTCTTTAACGCGTGCCTCATCAGGTGTGATGGTTGCGCATTTTATACCAACCCCATATTCTTTTATAGCATTGGCAGAATCGATTGTTACTTGATCATTGGTTGCATCACGATTTTCGACGGAAAGATCATAATATTTTAGATCAATGTCGAGGTAGGGATGGATTAATTTATCTTTGATATATTTCCAGATGATGCGGGTCATCTCATCCCCATCAAGTTCAACAACGGGGTTTTCTACTTTGATCTTTACCATTAGAAATCCTTTTTCTTTTAAGCGATACTACTTATATAACACTTTCAACTTTATAATGAAAAGTAAAAACAAGGGAAAAAAGCATTCAAATATGAGCTTTTAGAATATATTATCAATAGAGTGTAAAATTTTGTTGGAGGGTTTAATCCTTGAAAAGAAGTGATGTGTTTATAAATCTATAAGTATTCTATGATTGATGAAGAATCTGTTTAATAGATAAGGTAGTTAGATCACCGAGGGACGGGGATTATGCGTTTTTATTATCAGAGATTCCATTTAATAAATTGATCGTATTCTGAATTATAGTTTCTTGATTTGTTGTGTGAGGTGAATAAGCATCTATTTTTTATATTGCTATTTCAACTCTAAGATTACGGTTTGTTTATTTATAAAAAGTTTAATGTGATAACAAAGGCACTGTAATTAGAAATGCTTCATATAAAATGCGTTTGGGATAAACTTCAGTTTTGAAGGTTGGAAAAAACGTATAAATGATGCGGCTGGTTTAATTTAAAAATTAACAGCATACGCAAGAATATGACTTATAAAATTACCGTATCGCGAGCTAGAATACTCTAACTCTTATATTTTATAGATTCTTATTGTTATAACTGTGCGCAGTAAAGCACTATCCTCGAAATGCAACAAAGAAATTAATCACCTAATGATTCTTGTATCCTTTTTACAAAGAGATTCCTTTTAATTTACGAAGAAATTCCTTTTAAAATCTTGTTCTCTCGTTTTTATTTATGCATCCCTCATTTTTAAAAACACAAATAAAATGAATATATTACACATAGAAAAAAGGAGGATGGTACGCCCAAGGGGAATCGAACCCCTGTTTCCGCCGTGAAAGGGCGATGTCCTAACCGCTAGACGATGGGCGCAAACCAATGATGAGGCTTATAGAGAGGATCTTTTTACTTCGCAAGCCCTCTGTGTCATTTTTTTTGAAAAAAGTGTGTTTTATTGAATAATTTTTGAGAAACTCTTGTTTGAATCATCTTATTTTCTAAGATTTTTTGTAGAAAAAATGTAAAGTTATCATCATTGATAGAAAGTTTTGATGTGGGTATCATCTCAGCAAATGATATTTGCATTTATTTTCAGTTTGAAAAGTAGGCAAAAATGATCAAAACAGCATTTTAAATGTATTTATTTTTTACATATTTTATCGTTTGTTATCTTTGTTGTCACATGAGAATATTATTTAACTTGCTTGAAAGAGCCTTTATACGGAAGATTTCTCATTTGAGCTTATCATAAAGCAAAAACTGTATAATTTATAAAGTAGAAATACAATATTTATTACCAAATAAACAAATAATACCAATCATACAAAAGTTTTTTTATGAATAATCCATAGATTACTTACAATTTAACAAAATATAAATAGATATCTGTATAATAAAAATGAAAATATTAAATCAATTTTTATAGAATATATTAAAAATATTTTTTATATTTACTTTTACATGTCTGTAAGAAATTTAAGATTAAAAACCCTTCATTTGCTCTTTTATATATTGAGAAGGTTCTTGATTTGAAAATGAATTAGCGTGGATAAAGGGTAGATTGAGTTTTTTTTCATTTCAATTCGCTAGTTTTTTAAAGAGGTGGCAATAAGTTGAGATAAAATATTCAAATTTTGAAACTTTATTCTCTATATTTATAATATTTCAGAATTATGGTGTGCGCATATTAAGTTTTGTTTTTTACTTTAATGTAAGGTTCTATTTTGATATATGAGTGCGTTAAGATTTTGCATTAAAGATTTATATTTAAAGCTATGGAATGGTAGGAAGAAATGTGTTATTATGTACTGATCTACTTTATTTTATCCATTCTCTTAATTTATCATATAAAAGAATGTTTTTTGTTCCATACTTGTTGATTTAGAAGAGATGTTTTATTCTTTCTTACTAAGTCTTCAATATTCTTTAACTTGTTATTGATTATTTTTTAGAACTTTTCTTTATGGAAACTTGCATTTATCAGTTTTACAGATTTTCATTCTGAATTAAATATTTTATAAAGATTCTGAAATCTTTGAAGACAATAAATATTATATTTTTAGGAATGTTGATTGAACAAGCGGGGATAATTCTATTGGAAAAAATGAAGTGAATAGAGCGGGGTATTTCTTTTGTTCTTATGGATGTAAATATTCTTTGTGTTGATTGGCACATCATTTAAACGATTTTTCAATGAAGATAGGGATCAGTGGTTAATAATGGCAGAAGCTTTAAAAGTTGGTGTTGCGGGACTTGGTACGGTTGGTACTTCAGTTGTTCGAGCTCTATGTGAAAAAGCGAATAGTTTAGCTTGTCAATGTGGGCGATTCATCAAAGTTGTTGCTGTTAGTGCGCGCGATAAAGGCCGCAATCGTGGACTTGATCTCAGTGATATAAAATGGTTTGATTCACCTGTGGAGTTGGCTGCTTCTGATGAGATTGATGTTTTTGTAGAGTTAATTGGTGGTGAATTGGATGTGGTGTATACCGCTGTTAAGAGAGCGCTTGAGGCGGGACATCATGTTGTAACAGCCAATAAAGCTCTTCTTGCTCGACATGGAGTAGAGCTGGCTATAATTGCAGAAAAAAAAGGTGTTTTTCTTCATTTTGAAGCAGCTGTTGCAGGGGGGATTCCTGTCATCAAAGCGATGAGAGAATCACTTGTTAGTAATCGCATATCGCGAATTTATGGTATTCTCAATGGAACCTGTAATTATATATTAACACGCATGTTTACGGAAGGTCTTTCATTTAAAGATTGTTTAGCAGATGCACAGAGACTTGGGTATGCTGAAGCAGATCCAACTTTTGATATTGAGGGAAATGATACTGCTCATAAATTAGCTTTGTTGACAAGCTTGGCATTTGGAACAGCTATTTCGTTAGATGATGTTTATGTTGAAGGAATTCATAATATTTCGCAAATTGATATTCGAGCAGCTGATGAATTGGGGTATCGGATTAAGCTTTTAGGGGTTGCATTAAAAACGGATTCTGGAATAGAGCAACGCGTTCATCCAACAATGGTACCAGCATCCTCAATGATTGCACAGATAAATGGTGTAACCAATGCTCTTTCTATTCAAAGTGATTTATTAGGTGAATTACTGTTTTCTGGTCCTGGCGCTGGAGGAAAGGCAACAGCATCAGCCGTTATTGGTGATTTGGCTGATATAGCAAAAGCGCGTTCTGGTTTTCAGTATGCACCTGTTTTAAGACGTCCAGCATTAGAACTTGCTCCTCATAAAAAAGCACGTATTTCGCATCATGCAGGTGGTTATTTTATTCGTTTAAATGTTCATGATCGTACTGGTGTTTTTGCCGCGGTCGCAAGGCATATGGCTGATAATCACATCTCATTGGAGTCGATTGTTCAAAGATCTTTTGTAGAAGATCAAATTGAAAAAACAATTATTTTAATTACGCATGAAACAACAGAGGTGAATGTACGACAGGCACTTGCAGAAATTGAAAAAGATGGACATCTTGTTGCAAAATCTCAATTTATTCGTATTGAACCTATGGCAAAGAATTGATAACTTTCTTGATAATAAAAACGCACGCTTGAGTTCTTTTATCTCTTGTGAAAAATTTTCATCTTTGCCAAAAAACTTTATTCTTAGTATTTAATAAGGACTCATATTTTTCTGGTATTCATTCGGTAGGATTTTTTCATATGCCCACAACTCAGAAGATTTTAAATGGACTTGATCGTATTTTGACGCTTGAATTGGTACGTGTTACTGAACGTGCTGCTGTTGCTGCTGCACGCTGGCGCGGACGTGGCGATGAAAAGGCAGCGGATCAGGCTGCTGTAGATGCAATGCGGCAAGAACTTAATCGATTGCCTATTGATGGTACAGTGGTGATTGGTGAAGGTGAGCGGGATGAAGCGCCTATGCTTTATATTGGAGAAAAAGTGGGTCTTCAAAGTGGATTGGCGATCGATATTGCACTTGATCCACTAGAGGGTACAACACTTTGTGCTAAAAATATTGCTAATTCTTTGGCAGTAGTTGCAATTGCTGAAAAGGGTAATCTCCTTTACGCTCCTGATGTTTATATGAACAAAATTGCTATTGGTCCTGGTTATCCAAAGGGAATAGTCGATATAGATGCTTCTCCTACCGATAATATACATGCTCTTGCGAAGGCTAAAGGAGTGGCTGTTAATCAGATTGTTGTTTGTATTATGGATAGACCTCGTCATGAAAAATTGGTTGATGAAGTACGAGCGACAGGGGCGTCGATTCGCTTGATTGGGGATGGAGATGTGGCTGCTGTTATTGATACAACTGATCCAGAAGAAACAGGTATTGATATCTATATGGGGATTGGTGGAGCACCTGAAGGTGTTTTAGCTTCTGCTGCTTTGCGCTGCATTGGAGGACAGATGCAAGGTCGTTTGCTGCTTGATACAGAAGAGAAAATTGCTCGTGCAGCTAAAATGGGGATTAGTGATCCCAATAAGGTTTATACAATGGAAGAAATGGCAAAGGGTGATGTTTTGTTTTCAGCAACAGGGGTGACAGATGGTAATATGCTTTCTGGTGTTAAATTTACACCTCACTACATTCAAACGGAAACTCTCGTAATGCGCGCCCATACGGGTACAGTTCGTAATATTAAAGCACAGCATAGAGATCATTCAAAATTTGATTAATGTTTTCTTTTTTTGTCACTAAAAATAAAAGGAGTTTTTTTAGGAAATACGCTCCCATGAAGCTACTTTCATGGAAGCGTTTATAGATATGGGAATACCCTTAATATTATGAGAGTTGCACAGAATGCACCCAGCCATTTTTATCTTCTATGTTCCCTTTTTGAATGCCAACCAATTGTTTACGAAGCTGCTTTGTGACTTCTCCAACTGTTTCATTTCCAATAATAAATTCTCCTCCTTTATATCTAAAACGACCAATTGATGTGACAACGGCAGCTGTACCACAAGCAAAGGATTCTTTAAGGTGTCCACTCTTTGCATCTTCTTGAAGCGCTGCAAAAGAATAAGGACGCTCTTCTATTTTTAATCCCATTTGTTTTGCCAACTCTAAGAGTGAATGACGTGTTATTCCTGGAAGGATAGTTCCATTAAGTGGGGGGGTTACAAGTGTATTATTGTCCATAATAAAGCAGACATTCATACCACCAAGTTCTTCAATCCATTTATGTTCAATCATATCAAGAAAGAGTACTTGGCTACAATTGTTTTCAGTTGCACTTTTTTGTGCAAGTAAGCTTGCTGCATAGTTTCCACCACATTTGGCAGCCCCTGTTCCTCTTGGACCGGCACGACTATAATCTGTTTCAATCCAGACGCTGACAGATTTTTCTTCTCCTTTGAAATAGGATTCAACTGGAGAGGCTATGATACAAAAAAGATATTCTTGAGAAGGGCGGACTCCCAAAAAGTTTTCATTGCCAAACATAAATGGACGGATATAGAGGCTAGCGTTGGGCTGATCAGAAACCCATTTTTGATCAATCTTTACTAATTGATGAACGGCATCCAGAAAAATATCTTTTGGCAATTCTGGCATAGCTAAACGCCTCGCTGATTCTATAAAGCGTTGTGCATTGGCATCAGGACGGAAGAGCAAGATGCGCCCATCTTTTGCACGATATGCTTTTAAACCCTCAAAAATTTCCTGTCCGTAATGTAAAACGGTACTTGCAGGGTTAATTTCTAAAGCTTTGTATTGAGAGATGATAGCATTGTGCCAGCCTTTGTCTTCAGTCCATTGAATAGTACACATGTGGTCTGTAAAAAATTGACCAAAACCGGGACTTTTTAAAATTTCTTCATATTTTTCTTCTGACAGAGGAGATGGGTGCTTTTCTATTTTAAAGGGAAGCGATGATATGGGAGATTTCATAAAAAACCTTTTGAGTATGTTTCATTTTTATTAATAAAAATAATGAAATATTTTGATTATAACTCTATTATTAACAAAACCTTTGTGTCAATGTTTTATTATAGAATACAAAGGGGTTTATTATAGAATTCAAAGGCTAGGGTAGGGTAGATATTTTAATTCTATCCTCGCCTCTTTTTCTCAACTTTATGAAGTAAGCTGGAACTTTTGTCTATAATTATCGTTTTCTCATAATAAGTATCTGAATAATTTCATATATGCATATTTTCTAGAAATTTAAAGGTAAGGGAATTGAGAAAAGGAATCCACTATGATTGAGAAAAATTATCACACATATGAAGAACGTATGGCCGCAGAAAGAAAAGGTCGTGAACAACGTGTTTCAATCGCTAAGGGTATTTTTGCTATTCTTCTTGCGATGGTTATTATCTGGTTTATTTTTGGTTTTTTAGGATCTTTTTTTGCAAAATCTCCTGAACATAGTTCGCGTTATAATACTCCAGAAACAAGCCAAAGTGTAACAACGCCAAAAAAAGATTTAAATTCACTTCCTCCTGTACCTTATACCTATAAGGGTACGGAGTGATTTTTTCATAAATATAATCTTTTAGATAGGGCGAAAATCGACGTAGATTAAGGAATAAAGTCAGCACAAAGACATAAAAAGATTGGAACGATTTTAATTTCTGAAGTTTTTGATAAGTAATTAAATGGTATGAAAATAAATCATGCAACGGTTTTAACAACCGTTGCATGTTTGGTTTAGCGTGTGATGAAGCAGCTTCCACCAGAACTTTTAATGGATTCACAAAGGATTATGGCTTCATTACGGTCTTGCGCTTGAATCCGAACACGGTAATAAGTACCTTTTCCTGGTATAAAAGCGGATTGAATATTTAAAGAACGGGTGCCGATAAGGAATCCAAATTTAGATTTCATATTTTTTAAAGAATTTCTAGCGAGCTCATGCGTTGGTTGAGATGCAAGTTGTACGTAATAACTTTCTGAATTTTGTGCTGCGACTCTGTTTGGTGATGTGGAGCGAGACGCGGCTGGTGTTTCAACTTGTGTATTTCTTTCTGCATGAGAAGGAATAGGGATAAATTTTTCTTCAATATTTGAGCTAGAATTATTTTCTGCAATTATTTTATCAATATTATTTTTGAGATCATGATCTCTTTCTTGGTCGTTTATATCAGAATCATGCGACGAAACAAGGGACGAATCTTGAAGTTCATTAGAAGCTTGATCAATGCTTTCTTCAGATTGAGCAGCAGTTTTGCTGTTTGTTTGATGCGCGGGGGCTAGTGTAACTGTACCATCTTGATTGACAATAACAGTTTGTACTTCTCGCATTGGAATAGTATGGTTTATGGCTTCTGTGACTGCAACTTCAACATCAGATTCATTTAAAGACGAGGAGGAAACGTTTGAAGATTCTTCAGGGTTTAATTCTTTTAAATTTTCAGGTTGTTCAGAGTTATCAATAAGAAATTGTTGTGTATTTTCTTGTTTCTCATTTTGTTCAGTTGTTTGTTTATAGATATCTAAATTATGTGCAACATCATTTTTCGTTTCAGTTGTTTCTGGTTTGAATTTAAAAGGCGTATTATCAGCGTGGATAATGACCGTTTCTTCATTTTTTTGTGATGGCATAAAAAAGTGAGAATAACCTGCAAACCCAATTCCTATTAAAATAAGTATAAAAAAACCTTTAATGAAAGTTTTACCAAAAATAAAACTTTTTAAGGGAGGAGGAGCTGATGGATGCGTGGGAACCTCATCTGAGCTTGTGTATGATGAATTCTCGCTAAAAGAGGGGAAATTATATTCCATATTGGCAGAAGAAGAATAGTCGGAATTTTGTTCTTTAGAGTTTATATAAACACCTTCTTTTGAATTTTGCATAGACTGATGAAAAACTTCACTAAAAACTTCATTCTTCTGTTGTTTTTGAGAAAAATTATCTGTTGGAACATTTCCTACATTGAGTACATCAGCAAATTCTTCTTCTAAACCACCATTAGTTGGCACATCATATTCTGGCGCTTCATACGGGACTTCTGGAACCATAATAGGACCAGTTTTTTCTACGATTTCCTCTGAAAATTTATAAGTATCAACATTGGGAGGGGGAGTATCTCTGTGCGTATAGTTATGGGCAAAAAAGCCATCCGTTTGTTTTATATTTAAAGAGGGTGATGAGGAAAGAAACTCATCTAAATTATTTTCATTATATGAAATTTTTCTATTTGGGTTAGAGGCACCTTCGGCATTATTGATGTATTGGGCTCGAGCCTCATCATATATCGGAACTTTTTCGCTATAAGTTTCTTGTTGTGAGGGGGGGGCTTCAAAAAAATGGGGATAATTGGTTGTATGATCTTCTTGTGAAGCCCCCTTTAAATAAGATTGTCTATCAACTGGTGGAGAATCTAAAGGTGAGGAGAAGGTACTTGTTGTTTGATTTATTGCAGTGTTTTGTCTTTCTGACACAAGATTAGAAGATGAGAAAAACTCATTTTCCTCTGTAGAAGAGGAGGCATCAGGATAATCTTTTTTAATCCAATTTTCTTGATCAGCTGAAATTTTATAGGGATGGTTTATAGAAGTGTCATAGAGGTTTGGATTGTCATCATAAGTTTTTTGTATATTCGTAGTCTCAGGTTGTTGTGAATTTATTTGTGAAAAACGATTGGTTTGTTCAACATCTTCTGGCATCTCTCTCTTATTTTCGTGCCTTTCAGATTTATCAAAAAAGAAATTTTCTGATTCTGATTGTGACATAAGATTACTTTTTTCAAGAAAAGGATCAGCACTGGTTGCTGTTGTTTTCTGTTGATGTGATTGATTCTTTGGGATTGGTAATGGAGAAAGCTCATCTAAAATTTGTTCTTCATCATGACTGCTAGGTGAAGAATATTTCTCTTCAGATAAATTATTTTGTTTTGAATGGTTGAAAGAAGCAGCTTGTGCAATATTTGAGGCTGTTGCGTTGCTGGTTGCATACAAGTCCCATTGTTTTTTTTGATCATCAAACGGTAAGTCATGTGCTAAATTATTTTCAAGTTCCTCTTCTAGAAAGGACAAATCAAAATCATCATCATGAGATGATATTTCGGGGTGAGATGTTGATCGATCTGTTTTTAAAGAAGATTGCTCATTTTGGTTTCCGCTTTGTTTGTGCGGATTAAAAATGCGCGTAAGCCTTTCTAAAGGATCATGGTGTTCATGATCGTGTTTTGTTTCGTGTAGATTTTTGCGATCGTTATCGCTCATAGCTTTTCTCACATGGTGGTTTGCACTTACGTGCAATCAATGGTTGATTTTGATTTGTTATATTAAAATTATAAATTTTCCCCCTCTCATGCAATGATACATGAAAAAGTTTATCAATAGAGTACCTATTGTATGTATTTATAGAACTTTTTCAACGCATTTCTATGGGTGCTTCGACTCCTATGATGGTAAGCCCTGATGATAAAATATTGATAACAGCTTGTATCAATCCTAATCTTGCAAAGGATAACTCTTTATCATCAGGTTGAATAAAGCGTAAATTGAGATTTTCACTCCCTTTATTCCAATGGGTGTGAAAATTGGAGGCAAGGTCATAAAGATAAAACGCTAATCGATGCGGTTCCTTATGAACTACGGCCTGTTCAATGATACGTGGATATTCAGAAAGTTTGCGTATTAACAATATTTCATGGTCATCTGTTAATCGATGAAGATGGGCAATCAATGTATCATTTGAAAAGCTTTTAATATGAAGCGCTTCTTGTGCTTGACGAAAGACTGAGTGACAACGTGCACTTGCATATTGTACGTAAAAGATGGGGTTATCTTTTGATTGTTCTGTTACTTTTGCAAAATCAAAATCAAGAGGTGCTTCACACTTACGGTATAGCATCATAAAACGCACAGGATCACGCCCAACCTCTTCGACAACATCCCGTAGAGTGACAAAAGATCCTGCTCTTTTTGACATGCGTACAGGATGACCGTTGCGAAAAAGTTTTACCAATTGACACAAGAAGACACTTAATTTAGCCTTATCCCCAGAAATTGCTTTTGCCATTGCCTCCAGCCGCTTTACATAGCCAGCATGGTCTGCGCCTAGAATATAAATCATTTCATCAAAATGACGATTAAATTTATCCCGAAAATAAGCAACATCAGCAGCAAAATAAGTGTAAGAACCGTCAGATTTGACTAAAACACGGTCTTGGTCATCACCGACATTTGTTGAACGGAACAAAGTTTGTTCGCTTGGTTCCCAGTCTTCTGTATTTTGTCCCTTGGGAGGGGGGAGTTTTCCTTTGTAGATATAACCATTTAAAGTGAGGTCGTTGATGGTGTTACGAATGGCGCGTGCATTATCAGCATAAAGCATTCGCTCAGAGAAAAAGATATCATGATAAATATTAAGAGCAGCCAAATCTTCGCGAATCATGGACATCATTGCATGAATTGCACGTTCTTTCACAAGAGATAAGGCTTCATCTTTATCCATCGTGAGGAGTTGGTCACCAAACTCTTGAGCAAGCGATTGACCCAATGGTATCAAGTATTCTCCAGGATAGAGTCCTTCTGGAATTTCATTAATTTTTTGCCCAAGAGCCTCACGATAGCGCAATAGTACAGAATGGGCGAGGACTTCGATTTGTTGACCAGCATCATTGATATAATATTCTTTTGTAATGTTATAGCCCGTAAATTGCAGCAAATTGGAGAGAACATCCCCAACAACCGCTCCGCGGCAGTGTCCTACATGCATTGGTCCTGTCGGATTTGCTGAGACATATTCAACATTGATGCGTTTTCCTTGTCCCATTGGAATACGACCATAAGAAGTGCCTAATTCAAGCATGGATTTTATAGCATCTTGCCAAAATAATTTTGTAAGCTTTATGTTTATAAAACCAGGACCGGCAACATCTATATTTTCGATAGAGGGATCATTTTTAAGAAGTTCTATGATTTTATCTGCAAGTGCACGTGGATTGATTCCAATAGATTTTGCAAGCACCATAGCAGCATTGGTTGATAAATGACCATGGGAGGAATCACGTGGAGGATCAACAGTGATTTTTGATAAATCTAGATCTTCTCCATTTTTTCCTTTTAGATCAGATAATTCAATTGATCTCTTAATTTTTTTTTCGAAGTTTTTAAAGATATTCATATTTAGCTTCCATGATGATGCCAAAAGCCATTAAACGAAATTATCTGTATGGTCAAATAAACGGTGATATTCACGTAGAGCGTAGTGATCTGTCATGCCTGAAAGAAAGTCAGCAATCAAACGTGCTAACTCTTGATTTTTTAAGTGCACTGTTTTGCTCTGCCAACTTTCAGGCATTGTATTTGGATTTTCATAATAACAATTGAATAATTTTTGTACAATGCATTTTGCTGCATTGCGACGACTAAGAACTTGTTCATGATAGTAAAGATTTTTAAATAAAAAGTTTTTTAGTTCTTTTTCATAAACGGTCATTGTTGGTGAAAAGGTGACAATAGTTTGTTTTGCTTGGTGAATATCGTTTATGCTTGTTGGTTTGATGCGTGCTAAATTTTTTTGTGACTGTTTGATAACATCTTCAACCATGGTTGTTATTTGTCTTCGTACAAGTGTGTAACCGCGACGCGTTTGGTCGAGATGGGGATGCTCATCTGTTATATCTTTTAATATTGCTGCTGTTAGTGAAACATGTTCAAATTGATCGAGTGTTAAAAATTGCGAACGTAGACCATCATCAATATCATGCGCATTGTATGCGATATCATCTGCAATAGCAGCACATTGCGCTTCTAGTCCTGCAAAACAATCGAGTGCAAGGTCTTGCTTTGCATTGTATTGTAAAATATCGATAGGAACCTCCTTATTCTTCGCGTGGGGACCTAAAAGGGGACCATTGTGCTTTACAAGTCCTTCGAGGGTTTCCCATGTAAGGTTAAGTCCATCAAAATTTGCATAGCGCTGTTCTAGTTTTGTTACAATGCGTAATGCTTGTGCATTATGATCAAAGCCGCCATAATGTACCATGGCTTCATTAAGAGCATCTTCTCCAGCATGGCCAAAGGGTGTGTGTCCAAAGTCGTGAACAAGAGCAATGGCTTCGGCAAGGTCTTCATCAAGACACAGGGCACGGGCTAATGTTCTTGCAATTTGAGAAACCTCTATGGAATGGGTTAGGCGAGTACGGTAATGATCGCTTTCATCAGCAATAAACACTTGCGTTTTATGTTTAAGACGTCGAAATGCATTAGAATGGATAATACGATCTCTATCTCGTTGAAAAGGTGAGCGTGTGGTGCTCATCGTTTCATGGTATAACCGACCACGGCTTGTTTGTGGATGAGCACTGTACACTGCTCGAGATTGGTAATTGAAGTTGATATTGCCTATATCCATTGCAAGCTGCCCATTATCATCTTAAAATCGAGAGTGGTTTATGACAAATAAACTGATCTTTGAGTGTGGGATACTCTTTCTTGATGGTTTAATGCAAGGATATATAAAATGAATGTGAAAATTTCAGATGTTGCTGCTAAAAAAATTGCACAGATACTTTTGCGTGAACCCGATAAAATAGCATTACGTATTTCTGTTGAAGGTGGTGGGTGTTCTGGTTTTTCTTATAAATATGACTTGGTTTCTGAAATGTGTGAAGATGACCTCGTTCTCAAAAAAGACGGGGCAGTTGTGTTTATTGATTTACTATCACTTCCTTTCATGGAAGGAGCTGAGATTGATTTTGTTGATGATCTTATGGGGCAGTCTTTTCAAATCCACAATCCCAATGCTGTTTCATCATGTGGTTGTGGTGTAAGTTTCTCAATTTAAAATGATGGCTGTGTGATATTGTTTCTTGAAAAAAAGATCATGTTGGTCAACAATGCAAAAATGGGTATTCTTATAAAAATAGTGCACCGATGTATATGGTTGTGCGTGGTGCTTGCTTTATTGACTTGGAGCCACTGTGCTTTTTCTGAAGCAGGAGAAGGGCAAGATCAGCAGCAGGGACAATCAAGGAGTTTTATTGTAAAGACTCAAGAGCAGGAAAACGAAAATTTAGCATCTCAAACACAACTCATTTTGAATGCTCGATTAACAAATAGTCATCCGGATATTGAAAAAGGGCTTGTCTGGCGGGTTTATGCCCCTATTCTAGGGATTGATAATAAATTACCATTAGTGGCAACCTATAAGGGGGGAAGTGCACGTTTTGATCTCGAACCAGGAAGTTATCTTGTTCATGTCTCATTTGGTCATATGAGTGCTGTGCGCCATATTCGTTTAGAAAATGGGCAGAGTCTTGTAAAAAACTTTAATCTTGAGGCTGGTGGTGTCATTTTAAATGCAACACTGCTCAATGGCGTAATGAATGAAAAGGAACTCCGTTTTACCATTTATGAGGATGAAAAAGAAAATGATGATACGGGAGTGATTATATCAAATGTTAAACCCCAATCAGTTGTGCGTTTAAAAGCTGGCCGCTACCATGTTGCTTCCCATTATGGTTCCATTAATGCGACGGCTCGTTCGGATATTCAAGTGGATGCTGGTAAAATAACAGAAGTTACTCTTGAACATCAGGCCGCTCAGATTGTCTTAAAACTGGTACGGCAAGAAGGAGGGGAAGCGCTTGCAGATACAAGTTGGTCTCTTGCCAATGATTCTGGTGATATCGTTTATGAAACAGTTGGTGCGTATGTTTCACTCGTGTTAGCGGAGGGAGAGTATATTGCAATTGCTAAAAATAAAGATAAAATCTATCAGAAAGTTTTTTCAGTCGTTTCTGGTCATGATGAAGATATAAGTGTGGTGGCGAATGAACAAAATATGCAACAAATTGATGAAGATGTGGATTGATTGTTGTTCATGGGGGGAAGCTATGATGAAAGACGGGGTATGAATTTTGATTGAAATTTCAACAGTTGGTGTGTTTTTTGCTGGGGCACTCTCTTTTTTGTCACCATGCGTTTTGCCATTAGTTCCTCCTTATTTGTGCTATATGGCAGGGGTTGGTATTGATGATTTTCGTTCAGAAAAGCCTGATGAGAAAGTCTTTATACGGTGGGCTTTACTGTCTTCTGTTATTGCTTTTGTTCTTGGGTTTACGACTGTTTTTGTTGCTTTAGGTGCCAGTGCTAGCACAATTGGGAAATTCATCGGTTATTATCGTGATTGGTTTGCTCTTGCTGCTGGAATTGTCATTATTATTTTTGGTTTAAATTTTTTGGGGATTTTCAAAATCGCTTTTTTATTTCGTGAAGCGCGTTTTCAGACCAAAAAAACACCTGCTGGTCCTTTAGGCGCGTATGTTATCGGTTTAGCTTTTGCTTTTGGTTGGACACCGTGTATTGGCCCTATTTTAGGTCCTATTATAACGCTTGCTGGAACAAAAGAAACTGTGGGAGAGGGAGCTGTTCTCTTAGCGGTTTATGCATTAGGTCTTGCTATTCCTTTTATGTTAGCAGCTTTATTTTCGAGCAGTTTTATGCGATTTTTAGGAGCTTTTCGTATTCATTTAGGAAAAGTTGAAAAAATTATTGGTGTTTTTCTTATTCTTACAGGGATTTTGTTTTTAACAGGTTCTATGCAGGATCTTTCATTTTGGCTTTTAGAACATTATCCTTCGTTGAGTTATATTGAAGATATTCGTTGGCACAATATTATGAATTTTTTTGGATTTTCTCGTTAGTCTTATGTGTTTTTATGGTTAGAAGTTGTCTTTCTATTGTTCTTGCCGCAGGTGAGGGGACGCGCATGAAATCGTCTCTGCCTAAGGTACTTCATAAAATTGCTGGATTGCCTCTTATATGCCATGTTCTAAAACAAATAGAATTGGCAGGCTCTTCACAATTAGCAGTTGTTGTGGGATTTGGTGCTAAGGAGGTTACGCACGTTGTTCAGTCATTTGTAAAAGATGTAATGATTTTTGAACAAAAAGAGCGTTTAGGAACAGCTCATGCTGTTTTGTCTGCTCGTTCAGCTTTGCAAAAGGAAGTGGATGATGTTCTCATTGTTTTTGGGGATACTCCTCTCATTCAGCAAGATTCATTGCACCAAATGCGTGCACAGCTTGCTGATGGAGCAGATGTTGTTTTTGCAGGTTTTCATACCAAAAATCCAACAGGTTATGGGCGTCTTCTCGAGAAAAATGGTCAATTAATTGCAATTTTAGAAGAAAAAGACGCTAGCGATGAAGAAAAAAAGATTTCTTTTTGTAACGGTGGAATACTCGCTATGCGTGGAAAACATGCACTTTCTCTTTTAGAGAAAGTTGGTAATAACAATGTGAAAAAAGAATATTACTTAACAGATATTGCTTCTCTTGCAACACGCAAAGGATTAGATGTGCGTGTTGTTGAAGTTCCTTTTGAAGATATTGTAGGAATTAACAATGGTCTTGAGCTTTCTGAGGCTGATTCTTTGTGGCAAAAACGTAAAGCGCGCGATTTAATGTTATCGGGTGTTACACTCTTAAAGCCAGAAACACTCTATTTTTCTTATGATACAGAAATTGAACCAGGAGTGGTGATAGAACCAAATGTTTATTTTGGGTTAAGCGTAAAAGTACAATCTGGTGCGGTTATTCATGCATTTAGTTATCTCGAAGGTGCTGTGGTTGGTAGAGATGCACAGATTGGTCCCTATGCACGTTTGCGTCCTGGAACAGAGTTGGCGAAGTCCGTAAAGATTGGAAATTTTTGTGAAGTCAAACAAGCTAAGGTAGGAGAATCTTCTAAAATCAATCATTTAAGTTATATTGGTGATGCTGAAATTGGTGCATATACCAATATTGGAGCCGGTACAATTACTTGCAATTATGATGGATTTAACAAATATAAAACCGTGATTGGTGATCATGCTTTTGTTGGGTCTAATACGGCACTTGTTTCCCCATTGATAATAGGGGATGGCTCTTATGTTGCTTCAGGAAGTGTTATTACTGAAAATATTCCTATGAACAGTATGGCTTTTGGGCGTGCACGACAGGTTATAAAAGAGGGCTATGCGACAAAATTTCGAGAGCGCTTGTTAGAAAATAAACAGAAAAAATGATTATTTTCAGCTTATTCTTTTGTTTCGTGTTAATCTAATGATGGATGGGAGGTTTATTCTTAAAGATTGCCGTACTCCATGTTTGAATTATTTTTATTATTTATAGTTTTAAATAAAGGCTGTTGGATTGTTTTATAAGATTTAAATCTTAAGATGTGGGTTGGAGCTTTTTAATGTGTGGAATTATTGGAATTCTTGGAAAGAGGTGTGTTTCGTCCTCTTTGGTTGAGGGGTTAAAACGTCTTGAATATAGAGGGTATGATTCATCTGGGGTGGCAACGGTCCATAATGGGCATCTTTATCGTGTACGTGCTGAGGGGAAGCTTGTTCATTTAGAAGAAAAATTAAAAAAAACACCTCTGGAGGGAAATTTAGGGATTGGTCATACCCGTTGGGCTACGCATGGAATTGCTGTTGAACGCAATGCGCATCCCCATGTGACTGAAAAGCTTGCGATTGTTCATAATGGTATTATTGAAAACTTTGTAGAACTGCAAAAGGAACTCATAGAGGATGGTTGTATCTTTGAAACAGAGACGGATACGGAAGTTATTGCACATTTAATAACGCGTGCATTAAAAGATGGTCTTTCTCCGCAAGAAGCCATACGCACCAGTTGGAAAAGGCTGCAGGGGGCTTTTGCTATTGCTCTTATTTTCGAAGGTGAAGATAACCTTATGATTGCGGCTTGTTCTGGTCCACCTCTGGCAATTGGTTATGGAAAAGATGAATTTTTTGTGGGGTCAGATGCGATTGCTTTGGCACCATTCGTTGATTATATTAGCTATATGGAAGATGGGGATTGGGCTGTTCTCACACGGGAGGGTGTTACAATTTATGATGCTAATAACCAACCGGTAAAACGTCCTGTGACGACATTACTTGAAGGGGCTTTATTGATTTCTAAGGGTAATCATCGTCATTTTATGCACAAGGAAATGTTTGAACAACCTGAAGTGATTTCTCATAATTTGGCGCATTATCTTGATCTTGGAAATTATGTCGTTCGACCCCTTGAGAATTTGATTGATTGGAAAAATATTCATCGTCTCCTTTTTGCGAGTTGTGGAACGGCGTATTATTCAACCTTAGTTGCGCGCTATTGGTTTGAGAAATTTGCCGCTTTAAGTGTTGATAATGATGTTGCTTCGGAGTTTCGTTATCGTGAACCTCCTATAACGTCTGATGTGTTATCGCTGTTTGTTTCTCAATCTGGTGAGACAGCTGATACATTGGCTTCTTTGCGTTATTGTCGTGAGCGGGGTGTAAAAACAGCAACAATTGTGAATGTAGAGCAATCAACAATGGCAAGGGAGGCTGATTTTATTCTCCCAACACTTGCCGGACCGGAAATAGGTGTTGCTTCAACAAAAGCTTTTACCTGTCAATTGGCAACGCTTGCTTCACTAGCACTTAGTGCTGCTAAACAACGTGGCTATCTTTCGGCTCAAATGGAAAAGAAACTGGTTCAACAGTTGGCAGAAGTTCCACGTATTTTAAATGAGGTCTTAAAACTAGAGAGCAAAATTGAATGTATTTGTCGTGATTTGGTAAATGCAAAAAGTGTTCTTTATCTAGGACGTGGAACTTCTTATCCGATTGCTTTGGAGGGAGCCCTTAAACTGAAAGAGCTTTCTTATATTCATGCTGAAGGTTATGCGGCAGGTGAATTAAAGCATGGACCAATTGCTCTGGTGGATGAGACAATACCCGTTATTGTTGTTGCACCGTATGATCGGTGGTTTGAAAAAACTTTTTCTAATATGCAAGAAGTGGTAGCGCGTAATGGTCGTATTATTTTAATAACCGATAAAAAAGGAGCAGAAGTAGCTTGTCTTAAGACTTTATCAACGATCACTTTGCCAGATGTTCCAGAATTTATTTCTCCTATTATTTATGCACTCCCTGTTCAGTTAATCGCTTATCATACGGCTGTTTTATTAGGAACAGATGTTGATCAACCCCGTAATTTAGCAAAATCAGTCACGGTTGAATAAAAGTATATTTCTGAATCTTTTGGAGAATAATCAAGTGTAAGAAATTGATTTATAATGAAACTTATTTTTTCATTTTTCTCTGTTGAACGAGAATACTGAAGAAAAGTTTTTTCTTTCTAAATCCTTTACGATAAAACGAAAAATATTTTCTTACCTGTCAAAAAATAGATCAGTTATGTGAATATAATGGTAAAAAAGACGCAATATTGCTTCTACTGTTTCAATGCAAGAATGATTCAGATTGAGAGAGAAGATAGTGCTGTTGATTTGTTATTCGTTCATGAAGCATAAAGATGCTAAGAGACTGCGTAGATCATTTATGGGTAATTCTAAGAGAGAAAACCATATTTGAACAGAGAGGTATTTAAGTTTTTTATTAGAGGGTCTTTTGTTATCCTGCTCGTAAGAGGCGTGCAGCATCGTTGTGTCCGAAAAGATAAAGGAGCAACCGTAAAGCTTGTCCTTGCTCAGAAGAAAGATGAGGATCGCGTTGTAAAAATAAACGAGCATCTTTTCTTGCCATTGACAAAAGATCGCTATGAACTGCAAGGTTTGCTATATGAAATTCAGGGACTCCGGATTGTTTTGTACCTAAAAGTTCTCCTTCGCCTCGTAGGCGCCAATCTTCTTCAGCAATTTCAAAACCATCTTCTGTATTGCGGATAATATTAAGGCGTGTTGCTGCTGTTTTAGTCAGTGGATCTTTATAGAGCAAAATGCAGGAAGATTTTTTATCGCCTCGTCCTACACGTCCACGTAATTGGTGCAATTGTGAAAGGCCAAAATGTTCCGCGTGTTCGATGATAATGATCGAAGCATCTGGAATATCTACTCCCACTTCAATGACGGTGGTTGCAACTAAAATACGTGTATTTCCACATTTAAAAGATGCCATAGCGGCTTCTTTTTCTGCTGTAGACATTTTTCCATGGATCATACCAACGTGTGCTCCAAAGCGCTCATGGAGAAATGCAAAGCGGTTTTCAATTGAAGTGAGATCAAGAGCTGTCGATTCTTCTACTAAAGGACAAATCCAATAGAGTTTTTCTCCTTTTTCTAATGCAATTGCGATTCTCTCTATAAGCTCATGAAGACGTTTCAAAGAAAGCGTTGCTGTTGTAATGGGTTGTCGTCCCATTGGTTTTTCGGTAATTTTAGAGACATCCATATCACCAAAAGCTGTTAAGACGAGTGTGCGCGGAATGGGTGTGGCGGTCATAACCAGCATATCAGCTTTATTGCCTTTTTCTGTAAGAGCGATACGTTGATGGACACCAAAACGGTGTTGTTCATCGATAATGGTTAAAGCGAGATTATTATAAGTAACGCTGTTTTGTATGAGAGCATGGGTTCCGATGACAATAGAAACTTGACCTGACAGAATATCATTCACGATATTTGTCCTCAACTTCCCTTTTTCTCGTCCTGTTAAAAGGGTTGTTTGTAATCCGACCTTTTCGGCAAGAGGAGCGATGGTGGCAAAATGTTGCCTGGCAAGCACTTCGGTTGGTGCCATTAAAGCTGATTGTCCTGAATTTTCAGCAATTTGTGCCATTGCCATCAATGCAACAACAGTTTTTCCTGCGCCTACATCACCTTGAAGTAGTCTTAGCATCGGTTCTGGTGAAGCAAGATCATTTGCGATATCTTCTACTGCTTTTTTTTGTCCGGTTGTGAGTTGAAAGGGGAGGATATTGAGCAATTTTTTAGTATAAATTCCTGTTGATGGTCGAGAAGTGCCAACAAGAGATTTAGTTTTCAAACGCACGAGTCCTAGTGCCAATTGACAAGCGAGCAATTCATCATAGGCAAGACGTTTGCGTGCTGTACTTTCTAAGGATAGATCGTCGGGGTTAATGGGCGCATGGATACGGCGTAAAGCAACAGAAAAAGAAGGAAAATTTTGCTGCTTTTTTACATTTTCATCTATCCATTCTGGGAGGAGTGGAACAAAATCAAGAGCGTTTTGTATGGCGCGTCTTAGTGTCTTTGCAGTTAGTCCTGCAGTAGAGGGATAGACAGGTTCGATGAGAGGTATCTGATTTGATTGTTCGCTCGGGGCAATATAGTCTGGATGCGCCATTGAAAGCTGTCCATTAAACCATTCAACTTTTCCTGATATAATGACTTTTTTTCCTTCGGGGAGTTGTTTTTTTAGCCAAAGAGGTTGAGCATGAAAAAAGACTAAATTTATTTTTCCTGTGTGATCATGGGCAATAACTCGATAGGGAATTCGGTTGTGACCACGGGGTGGTGATTGATGTTGATCGATGATAATTTCGAGCGTAACAGTATCTCCTTCTTTTGCACAAGCAATGTTGGGACGCATTCTGCGGTCTATAACGGAATGGGGCATTAATTGAAGAAGGTCAATAAGGGTTGCTTCTCGTTGTGTAGGATTAACATCTAAGAGTTTGGTCAATAAACCATAGACTTTAGGTGTAATACCAGAAAGAGTTCGAATAGAATTAAAAAGAGGGGTAAGAAGACTTGGAGGCATGAGCAAACTTAACCTGCCCTTTTTGTTTTTTCTAGACCTTTAGAAGAGCTTTTTGGGGATAAAGTCATAAAGAGGAGGTTGCTTTATTTACACATTGAACTTTAGGAAGAAAAATACAATTAAAGGGTCAAAAATTAAAGTGCTTAGATGAGATATATTGTTTTTCTTTTTATTTTAGGTGTTTATTTGCTGTGAATAGAAGCATTTTCTTGATAGAACTCTCTTATAAATATTAATAAAATTGGGATATTTCTCCTATGTATGATGATGAATTTATAGCTTTAAAGTTATGATAAACAGAAGTTTTTTCTTTTATAAGGGGTGCTGTTTAGCATTGATTTTGTAGTGGGAAATTGTGAGAGTGGTAAAAAATAAAATGCAAGAGAACAAAAATTCTCTTCCTCGCTTTATTCATTTGAGAGTGCATTCAGCTTATTCCTTGCTCGAGGGGGCTTTAAAAATCCCCCAAATTATTCAACAGGCGATTTCAGATCATGCACCAGCGGTTGCTATTACCGATACCAATAATTTATTTGGTGCTTTGGAATTTTCACAGCATTGTCTTTCTCATGGGGTCCAACCTATTATTGGTTGTCAGCTTACTGTTGACTTTCGTGATGAAAATGATCATTCACGTTTGGCTAAATGGCGTAATTCTTCTGATTTCTGCTCTATTGTTCTTTTGGCTGCTAGCAAAACCGGTTATGCTCATTTGGTTCGTCTTGTTAGCCGTGCTTATCTTGATAAATGTGATACTGATCCTCCTCATATTAAAGCTGATTGGTTGTCAGAACACAGTGAAGGAATAATCGCTTTAACGGGAGGAAAGGGAGGACCTATTAATCTTTCTTTGGCAGAAGAGAAAAAAGAACATGCTGTTGAGCGCTTAATTTATTTGAAAAAATCTTTTGCTGATCGTCTTTATGTGGAGTTACAACGGCATGGCTCTTATGATCAGAGAGTAGAAGCTGATCTTATTGAATTGGCTTATGCGCATGAAATTCCTCTTGTTGCAACAAATGAAGCTTTTTTTCTGAAGAGAGAAGGATATGAAGCCCATGATGCGCTGATGGCTGTTTCAGAAGGACAAATCGTCTCTAATCCAGATCGCAAACGTGTGACGCCAGATCATTATTTGAAGTCACAAGATGAAATGGTTACACTGTTTTCTGATCTTCCAGAAGCTTTGGAAAATAGTGTTGAAATTGCATTGCGTTGTCATATTGCCACGCCTCTTCGAAAACCGATATTGCCTCGTTTTATAGAACAATCTGCTAATTCAGAAAATACTTTAGAAATAGAAGATAGTGAGTTGTTAAATCAAGCTAAAGCTGGTTTGAAGATGCGGCTTGAAACAATAGGGTTGGCTGAAGGGTATACGATTGCAGATTATGAACAGCGGCTTGATTATGAAATTTCAGTTATTACGCGTATGCAATTTTCTGGATATTTTCTTATCGTTTCAGATTTCATAAAATGGGCAAAGGTTCATGATATTCCCGTTGGACCAGGACGGGGTTCTGGTGCTGGTTCACTTGTTGCTTATGCATTGACGATTACTGATGTTGATCCCTTACGGTTTTCTCTTCTCTTTGAACGTTTTCTCAACCCAGATCGTGTTTCGATGCCAGATTTTGATATCGACTTTTGTCAAGAGCGGCGCGAAGAAGTTATTCAATATGTTCAAAAAAAATATGGACGTGATCAAGTTGCTCAAATTATTACCTTTGGTAAGTTACAGGCGCGTGCAGTTTTGCGTGATGTGGGGCGTGTTTTAGAAGTTCCTTATCGTCAGGTGGATTATCTTACAAAATTAATTCCTGCCACGCCAGGAAGTCAGGTAGAATTGGCTGATGCTATTAAGGATGAACCTAAATTTGAAGAGGAAAAGAAAAAAGATCCCGTTGTTGGCCGCGCATTAGATATAGCACTTCAGTTGGAGGGACTTTATCGTCATGCTTCAACTCATGCTGCTGGGATTGTTATCGGAGATCGTCCACTTTGGGAGCTTGTCCCGATGTATCGTGATCCTCGTTCTGATATGCCTGTTACACAATTTAACATGAAATATGTGGAACAGGCGGGGCTGGTAAAATTTGATTTTCTTGGATTAAAAACGCTTACTGTTTTGAAAATGGCAGTCGATTTTGTTGCCAGAAAGGGGATTAAAATAGATTTATCAAATATTCCTCTGAATGATGAAGCAACCTACGCTATGATGGCACGTGGTGAAACGGTTGGTGTGTTTCAGGTGGAAAGTTCTGGTATGCGCAAGGCGTTGATTGGAATGAAGCCAGACCGTATTGAAGATATTATTGCGCTGGTCGCACTTTATCGTCCAGGTCCAATGGAGAATATTCCAACCTATAATGCACGCAAACATGGGGAAGAGGAAATTGCTTCTATTCATCCTAAAATAGATCATCTGATCAAAGAAACACAAGGTGTGATTGTTTATCAAGAACAGGTGATGCAGATTGCTCAGGTTCTTGCTGGTTATTCGCTTGGAGAAGCTGATTTATTACGTCGTGCTATGGGGAAAAAAATTCATGCTGAAATGCAAAAACAGCGTACGCGTTTTGTCAATGGAGCTGTTGCAGGTGGCGTGGATAAAGATCAAGCTGATATTATCTTTGATCTTTTAGCAAAATTTGCCGATTATGGTTTTAATAAATCGCATGCTGCTGCTTATGCAATTGTTTCTTACCAAACGGCTTATATGAAAGCAAACTATCCCGTTGAGTTTTTAGCTGCTTCAATGACATATGATATGACGAATACAGATAAGCTCAATGATTTTCGGCGTGAAGCATTAAGGTTGGGTATTGAAGTTATTGCACCTTCTATACAAACATCTCATCGTGTTTTTGAGGTTGGTGATAACTGTATTTATTATTCTCTTGCTGCCATTAAAGGTGTGGGAGAAACTGTTGTAGATCATATTGTTTCTTGTCGTGGGAATAAGATTTTTAAGGATTTGGAAGATTTTTGTGCGCGTGTTGATCCTCGTATTGTTAATAAGCGTGCGATGGAAAGTTTAGTTTGTGCTGGTGCTTTTGATTGTTTTAACATTGCACGTGAGGTTTTATTAGCCAATCTTGGAACCCTTCATGCGCGTGCACTTCGTATTCTCGATGACAATTCTAGCGGGCAGGTTGATATATTTGGAATGGCAGGCGGATTAAAAGAACCATTGATTTTATCGCAAACAACCCCTTGGTTGCCGGCTGAGAAACTTTATCGAGAATTTCAAGCTATAGGTTTTTACTTTTCTGCGCATCCTTTGGAGGAGTATCAAGCTATTCTAAACAAAAAACGCATTCAGACTTGGGGTAATTTTGCCAATGCCGTTAAAGGGGGAGCAACGGCTGCACGGCTTGCTGGAACTGTTGTGGCAAAAAACGTGCGCAAAACAAAATCTGGTAAAAAAATGGGAATTATTCATTTTTCTGATACAAGTGGACAATATGAAGCAGTTCTCTTTTCTGAGGCACTCTCGGATTATGAAGAGATGCTAGAACCCGGAAAATCTTTTATTATTACGGTGAGCGCAGAAAATCGTTCTGAAGGAGTTAGTTTGCGAATTGAAACAATTCAGTCTTTGGAAAATGAATCATTACAACAGCATAAAATGATGCGTCTCTTTATAAAAACAGTTGATATGCTTCCACAAATTGAACAAAACTTAAATCTTGGGGGGAATGGAGAGGTGGGGCTTATTTTAATTCAAGAGGATGGATTGCGAGAAGTCGAAATTGCGCTTCCTAAGCGATATAAGGTAAATTCACATGTCGCAAATGCTATGAAATTAATTCAGGGTGTTGTTGATGTAGAATTGAGTTAAAGAAAGATTAAAGATGGGAGCTGATTTTGAGTGGTGTTTTTGCTTTTAGGAGAGCTAAAAATTGAGCTTTTAAAATCGGATTGTAGGTTTCGAAAAATATTGCTTTTATTTGAGTAAATTATGATATTTTTTTAGTGTCATAAAATTAAAAAAAATCTCGTTCTTTCGTAATATTCAAAGTGTCGGAAGGATTTTATAAGTTTTTATCATTATTTTTTATAGAATTCATCGCATCATACATGTAAAGCCAATTGAGATCTGACATAATGCTCTCTGGTGTACGAATTTTCATCATGAGATTGCGTGCAATTGCTATGGGACCGGTTGCATGATAGGCTAATCTATTGAAATCTCCGCGTTTTTTTACTGCTGCAATACGGGGTGTGCGTGTTGTTTCGTAAAGCGAAAGTGCTTTCGTTAATGAAAAATCTTTCAATGAAAGTGCTTTTGCTAATGTGGCAGCATCTTCGATTGCCATAGCGGCACCCTGTGCTGCAAAAGGTAAGGTAGCATGTGCGCAATCGCCAACAAATACTTGTCTCTCTAAACCGATAAAACGATTTTGTTTCATTTGAAAGAGTGGCCAATAACTCCATTCATCAATATGATCGAAAATTTGTAAGATTTTTGAATTCCAATCTTTAAAAAGAGATTTGAGTTTTTCTTTATTTCCTTTATGGGCCCATCCTTCTTTTGAATTTTCTCCATGCGTAATGGCGACAAAATTAAAAATTTTTTCTGATGATTGAATGGGGTAGACAACAAGATGATTTTTTGGTCCCATCCAAGCCGTAATTGTCTTCATATTTTGCAATGAAGAACGAAAGTTTTGAGGAAGATTATCAAATGTTGTTGTTGCACGCCAAGCAATAAAGCCACTAAAATTTGCTTTTTCATGAAAAGGAGATTGTTGCCGTAATGTTGACCAAACGCCATCACATCCGATCAGGAGGGGCGTTGAATGAAGCTGTTCTGTTGCCGTATCTGTTTTTATTGTCGTGATTTTAATGTTGGTTGCAGATTGGGTAGAAGATACAATCGTTTCGCCTGCTTTGTATTTGATCAAAGGATTTTCAATCACTGCATTATATAAAATTTTTTGTAAAGCCGCGCGGTGAATCGTCATATAAGGGGCTTTCCAATATTTTTCTGTTAGATTAATAAGATGAGCCCGTAGATGTATTTTTAAAGATAATCCATCTTTTAACTCAAGAAAATATGGGATTGTCGCGACTTCAGAGAGTTTGTTAAGAAGTTTCCAGCGAGCAAGAATAGATGTTGCATTTGGTGTCAGTTGAATACCAGCGCCTATCGTTTCAAGTTGCTTACACTTTTCTATAATGGTGCTTGCAATTCCTTTATGAGCGAGTGCTAAAGCAGTGCTTAAACCAGCAATTCCTCCTCCAACGATGATGGGTGATTGTTCCACAAATGATTTCATATTAAACAAGCAGAATGAAAAGAGGGGTTATTAAGAAAGCCAAAAAACGCAATTATAATAGCTTTTCTGGATTATATAAGCATCCTGTTGGGTTTGTTTGATCGTATGATAGCGAGGGAACATAACGATAAAGGGTTGAGCAGTAAGGGCAAATTTTCTCATCTGCTGTTCCCATGTCGATAAAGATATGAGGATGATCGAATGGTTGTGTAGCGCCTACACACATAAATTCTTTCACACCAATTTCGATTGTTTTATATCCAAGGTCATTTTGGAAATGAGGAATATTGTGATCAGCCATGGCATACAAACTCCAGAATAAATTTTCTCATCAGCTATGATTGGGCTCTTCTATTTTATAGGCGTGAGTTTGTAATAAAGCGTATAATAATGCAAGATGCTTTTTAAGACAAATTTCTCTTCTTTTATGCTATATTAGAATAGTTGTCTTAGCTTTTAGTGCTTTGCGCATAGCAATAATTCCAAGTATTTTTAAATATTAAATGGAAAAATGATGAGGGAAGTTAAGCATTGATATATTATTATGATGATAACATATTATCAAATGTTATGTGAGATATTTCGTCAAGGATTTTAGAAAATATAAAAGAAAATTATTTAGGATATATGGAACAGAGGGTGGTAAATAAAATTTCTATATCGAATATAACAATGAAAAATCCGGTACGGTTTATTAATCGAGAGTTTTCATGGCTACAATTTAATAATCGTGTTTTGATGGAAGCGGCTAATTCGAAACATCCTTTATTAGAACGTCTACAATTTCTTTCTATTTCAGCTGCAAATCTTGATGAGTTTTTTATGGTTCGTGTTGCAGGACTAGCAGCTCAAATTCGTGCTCGCGTTACAGCGTGCAGTGCAGATGGGCACACTCCACAGGAACAACTTGATATTGTATTAGCTGAGATTTTAAAGCTGCAGGCTCACCAACTACGAGAATTGAATGTTTTACGTGATGAATTAAAAAAGAATGATATTGAAATTATTTGTTCTGATGATCTTTCAGAAATTGAAAAATTATGGCTTGAAAAATATTTTCTTGAGACAATTTTTCCTGTTTTAAAACCTTTGCCTGTTGATTCTACTCATCCTTTTCCATTTATTCCTAATTTAGGGCTTTCTATTGCGCTTCAATTGTCTGGAGAAACTGATCAGAACTCACACACAGTGTTGTTGTCTATTTCAATGCTTTTAAGGCGTTTTATTCTTCTTCCTCAAGAAGGCAATCATTTTCGTTTTATTGCATCTGAAGATGTTATTTGCCTTTTTATTAAACATGTATTTCCTAACTATGAGGTTAAAGGAATTGGTACATTTAGAGTAATCCGAGATAGCGATATTGAAGTAGAAGAAGAAGCTGAGGATCTTGTTCACTTTTTTGAAATTGCTCTTAAAAGGCGGCGCCGTGGGCAGGTTATTCGAGTTGAGTTTGACGCAAAAATGCCAGAGAGTTTACGTCAATTTATAGCGAATAGTCTCGCTGTTCCTGATAATTGTATTAATGTTCTTGATGGATTTTTAGCGCTTAATACGGTATCAGAAATTGTTTCTATTCCTCGTGATGATCTCAAATTTATTCCTTATATTTCTCGTGTTCCAGAATGTATTCGTAAACATAAAGGGGATTGTTTTGCGGCTATTCGTGAAAATGATATTGTGATTCATCACCCCTATGAGACATTTGATGTTGTTGTCCAATTTTTACGTCAAGCTGCTTGCGATCCTGATGTTGTGGAAATCAAACAAACACTTTATCGTACATCAAATGATAGTCCAATTGTTGGCGCTTTGATTGAAGCAGCTGAACAGGGAAAGTCTGTGACTGCTTTGGTAGAACTTAAAGCACGTTTTGATGAGGAAGCAAATATTCGTTGGGCCCGAGATCTTGAATGTGCTGGGGTTCAAGTTATTTTTGGTTTTATTGCATTAAAAACGCATGCTAAGATGTCATTGGTTGTGAGACGTGAGGGAAAACGTCTTTGCTCTTATGTTCATCTTGGGACAGGAAATTATCATCCCATTAACGCTAAAACTTATACCGATCTTTCTTTTTTTTCCACAGATGATGATATCGCTCATGATGTTGCGTTATTGTTCAATTATATTGCGCAATATGAGCGTCCAAATGAAACAATGAAGATTGCTTTTTCACCCTTAACATTGCGTGGTCGTATCTTAGAGCATATTGAGGAAGAAATTGTTTACGCACAACAGGGAAGGTTTGCTGCTATTTGGATGAAAGTTAATGCATTGGTAGATCCTGAAATTATTGATGCTTTATATCGTGCTAGTCAAGCAGGGGTGCAAATTGATTTGGTTGTGCGGGGGATATGTTGTTTACGTCCTGGTATTCTAGGAATTTCGGATAATATTCGTGTAAAATCAATTGTCGGGCGTTTTCTTGAACATAGTCGCATTTTTTGTTTTGGGAATGGTCAAGATTTGCCTAATGAAAATGCAATCGTTTACTTAGGCTCTGCTGATATGATGCCTCGTAATCTGGACTATCGTATTGAAATATTGGTTCCAGTTTTTAATAAAATAGTCCGTCAAAAAATTCTTTTACAGATTATGTTAGCTAATATCATTGATAATCAACAAAGCTTTGATATACTTAAGGATGGAACATCAAAACGTATTACACCGCAGATAGGTGAAAGTCTATTTAATGCGCAGGAGTATTTTATGGCCAATACAAGTTTTGCGGGGGAAAATGAGTCTTTTGAGTCTTCTGTTTCGCGCTTGGTTGCGTTGCATCGGCAACAAGCCGAAATACATAAAGACTGAAATCCAATGACATATAGAGATGCTCAAGGTCGGTTAAAAGGGTGTAAGCCTGTTGCTGTTATTGACATTGGCTCAAATTCTGTTCGGTTGGTTATTTATGAGGGGCTTGTTCGATCACCAACAGTTTTGTTTAATGAAAAGATTCTTTGTGGTCTCGGTCATGGTGTGGCAAAAACGGGATTTTTAGAAGAAAAATCGATGAAAATGGCGTTGCAAACACTGAAACGGTTTCGTACGCTTTGTCGACAGATTGGGGCAGATGAGGTCTATACTTTAGCAACAGCAGCAGCACGAGATGCACAGAATGGCGTAGCATTTATTCAGCATGCTGAAGATATTTTGCAAAATAAAATATATCTTCTTTCAGGAAGTGAAGAAGCTATGTATTCAGCATATGGAGTTGTGTCTACTTTTTATCAACCAAAAGGTATTTCTGGGGATCTTGGTGGTGGAAGTCTTGAGCTGATTGATATTGATCATTCTGATGTTGGTGAAGGGATAACTCTTCCGTTGGGTGGTTTAAGGCTACAGTATATGTCAAATAATGATAGTGCTGTAGCTACAAAAATTGTACATGAGCAATTTTATAAATCGTCTGTTGTTCGTACTCGTAAAGGTATAGCACGTTATTTTTATGCAGTAGGGGGGACATGGCGTAATTTGGCAAAACTCCATATGGCAATGAAACACTATCGGCTCCCTGTTATGCATGGCTATGAAGTTGATGCCGTTGAAATGGAGAACTTTTTACGTCTTGTAGCACGTGGCAATATTGATAATATGAGAGGGATTGCAGCGGTTTCTCAGAATCGTCGAAAACTTTTATCTTATGGGGCAATAGTTCTTATTGAACTCATTCAGTGTATGGAGTTTGAAAAGATAATCTTTTCTGGTGCTGGCGTTCGTGAAGGTTTTCTTTATTCACGTTTGCCGCAGGCGATTCGGCTTTCAGATCCTCTCATTGCAGCATGCACAGAAATGGCTATTTTACGGGCACGTTCACCAAAACAAGCAGAAGAACTCATTGATTTTACGACGAATGCTTTTGAAGTTTTTGGAATTTCAGAAACTGAAAATGAATGCCGTTATCGTCAAGCCGCTTGTCTTCTTGCAGATATTGGTTGGCGTATACATCCAGATTATCGAGGCAATGAAGCAGCAAATCAAATAGCTTTAGGATCTTATCCAGGAATTTCTCATGAAGGGCGCCTTTATGCAGCGCTTGCTGTTTTTTTTCGCAATACGAGTTTATTGGTTGATAAAGAATCTCTTCCCATTTTTCAATTAGCAACTCAAAATATAATTGAAAAAGCACGTATTCTTGGCGAAACTATGCGTATTGCTCATCTTTTTAGTGCTTCTGTTGCAGGAATTTTACCTCATTTATTGTGGCATAAAAAAGCAGATCATATTATCCTGCAGATCCCAAAGAATTACGCTGGGTTATTAGGAGAACGTCCTCTTGGACGATTACAGAAGTTATCAAAAATAATAAAACAACCTCTCGCTTTTGAAATTTTTTGATTTTTTTCTAATTTATTCGTGTTTTATGTCTTATAATAGGGCCATTGACAAGGGATAAACTAGGCAATCTATCATCACGAGCTGGACAATAGGACTTGTTCCATAACGCCCAAGCCAGACTCCATGCAAGGCATTTGTAATGCCCTGAGCATTCATAAAAGAAAACATAATTTTTTATTCTGTTATTTGCGTCACAGGATGGATTTTTCACTTCATAAGCTTCATGTGAAAATGAAAAGCCTTGTCCATTTTTACGTGAAAAGGTTTTCTTTTATGCTGCGTCGTTATAACGTTTCTGTTTAGCTTGCTCGATTATCTTGATAAGATTCGATTGTAACCAACGCGATAAAAAACAAAACTTTAAAGGTTTTGGAAGAGATCCATTGGTTACATGACGGCGGAATGTTGAAATACTCATATGAAACAGTTTTGCACTTTCACGGTCTGGCAAAAGAATATCATTTCAGTCATTATAAAATCCTTCCACTATAAAAAATAAAAATAAATCATAACTATTTATTAACCATGATTTTTGAATCCTTTGAAATGTGTTTAATCTATAAAAAAAACAGCGCTTTATAATATAATTTCTTATGTAAAACTTTATGAGTCTTATTGAGATGGAATGAGAGAAACTTACGATATTCGGGGGCTAATTTAAATATAAATAACGCTAGATTATCTTTATAAATAAATATATTGCCTTTGTTAGGTATTTTAGTTGTTATGCTGGATCGTTTTTGATTGTTAGATTGCAATCTCGGTAGTTTTTTTTAATACGATATGGTGACGTGAGGCATTATATCTTTGTTTGTTCCGATTGCTAGGCTACTATTTTTGTAATGAATACGCTTTTATTATCAGAGCTTTTTCTTTTTAAAACTTTTAAATGAGGAGCTGTCTGTTTTTTTAGATTTTCTTAATAAGATTGCTATTTGATTGATCTAATAAAGATTTATCTGTCATTTTTAATAAGAGTTTACTATTCAAGTTTTTAACTTTGTCAGAAGTAGGTTTTATTTATCCTATTTGCGTTGGCCTATAGGGCATACCAATTGATGTAGATTATATGTATCATAATGGATTTTTAAAATAAAAATGTAAATTAAAGCTGTTTTGTGCTTATTTTTCCATCGTTAAAGTAAAATCCTATCTGGCCCTTTAGCAGTTGTTCGGCTTTTTGACCAAATATTTCATAGCGCCAGCCATTCATAGCGGGAATATTTTTCTTTATTCCTCCATTGGCAATTTTTTCTAAATCATTAGATGTTGCAATAATTTTAGGGGCAATGCTGTTTTCATTTGCAACAATTTTTAATAACACTTTGAGTAGATCGATAACAGCGGCCGTCGTATCATTGAGTGGATTATGTTTAGGAATGGGGGGTAAAGTAGAAAGATCCACCTCTAATCCTTCGTGGACAGCTTTGATTAATGATTGAGAAATTGAGAGTTTATCCCAGTTCTTATTAAGACTGCGCAACCGCTTTAATGCAGATTCATCTTTTGGTTGTTGGGTTGCTATTTCTATAAGACATTCATCTTTTATGATATGACGACGTGGCATATTGTATTTTCGTGCTTCACGTTCCCGCCAAGCTGCTATCTTTTGTAATACAGCAAGTTCACGTGGCTTTTTAATTTTTCCTTTCACTTTTTTCCATGCTTCATCTTCTGGCATATCATAGGTTTTAGGATTTAAAAGGATTGTTATTTCATCGTCCATCCAGTGAGCACGTTGATTTTTTTCTAACCTTTTTTTCAATAACAGGTAAACATCTCTTAAGTAAGTTACATCGGCAAGTGCATAGAGCAGTTGTTTTTCAGACAAAGGGCGGTAACTCCAGTCTGTAAAGCGGGAGGATTTATCAAGATGATGCCCCGTGCAGCGTTGTACAATTTGATCATAGGAGATAGAATCACCAAATCCACAAATTGATCCTGCTATTTGCGTATCAAAGAGAGGGGAAGGAATAACACCTCCAAGATGATAAATTGTTTCAATATCTTGGCGCGCAGCATGAAAAACTTTTACAACTTTTTTATCGATCATAAGGTCAAAAAAAGGTTGTAAATCAATATCTGGTGCTATGGGATCAATCAAAACTGTGACATCTGGTGATGCGAGCTGGATTAAACACAGTTGAGGCCAAAAAGTTGTTTCGCGGATAAACTCAGTATCGACTGTTACAAAATCAGAGGTACGTAGAGCGTTAAGTGCAATTTCAAGATCTGTTGTTTGTGTAATAAGATTCATCATTTTATTATAATTCGATAAATTAAATTTGTGCTTTATTGACTTTATTTTTGAGTTTTTATTCTCATATCTTGACAAATGGTTATTAAAAAGCGTTTGTAGCGCATGTGAATATTATAATCAAAGGCAAAAAACATGCACCGTTATCGCAGTCATCATTGTGCGGCTCTTCGTAGATGTGATGTAGGAACACAAGTTCGTCTTTCGGGGTGGGTTCATCGTGTTCGTGATCATGGAGGGATTCTTTTTGTGGATTTACGTGATCATTTTGGAATCACACAAATTGTTGCTGATCCTGCTTCACCAGCTTTTAAAGTTATTGAAAAAGTGCGTTCTGAATGGGTTATTCGTGTGGATGGGGAGGTGTGTGCACGTTCTGATGAGGTTATTAATGCAACGCTTCCAACAGGTGAGATTGAAATTTTTGCACAAGAGGTAGAAATTCTTTCGAAATCTGATGAGCTTCCTTTACCGATTTTTGGTGAGCCTGATTATCCAGAAGATATTCGATTAAAATATCGTTTTCTTGATTTGCGTCGGGAGACTATGCACAAAAATATCATGCGTCGGACTGAAATTATTGCGGCTATGAGACGGGCTATGCAAAATAATGGTTTTACGGAATTTACGACGCCACTTTTGACAGCTTCATCGCCGGAAGGAGCGCGTGATTTTTTGGTTCCAAGTCGTGTTCATCAGGGAAAATTTTATGCGTTACCGCAAGCGCCACAGCAATATAAACAATTGTTGATGATGTCAGGTTTTGATCGTTATTTTCAGATTGCTCCATGTTTTAGAGATGAAGATCCAAGGGCCGACCGTCTTCCTGGTGAATTTTATCAATTAGATGTTGAAATGAGTTTTGTTGAGCAAGAAGATGTTTTAGCAACTATGGAACCTATTATGCGTTCTATTTTTGAAGAATTTGCAGATGGAAAGACTGTGACACAAAGCTTTCCTCGCATTTCCTATGATGAAGCAATACAAAAATATGGTTCTGATAAGCCTGATCTACGTAATCCGATCATTATGGAAGATGTTTCTCAGCATTTTTATAATTCTGGTTTCAAAGTCTTTGCTCAAATTTTAGCGAATGATGAGAATGCTCAAGTGTGGGCTATTCCAGCTAAAACGGGTGGAAGTCGTGCTTTTTGTGATCGTATGAATGTATGGGCACAAGGTGAGGGGCAACCAGGGCTCGGTTATATTTTTTGGCGTGAAGAAGAAGGAAAATTTGAAGGAGCAGGGCCTATCGCCAAAAATATTGGTGAACAGAGGACTGAAGCAATCCGTATACAGCTTGGGCTTGAAAGTGGGGATGCCTGTTTTTTTGTAGCTGGCGATCCAAAAAAGTTTTCATCTTTTGCCGGAGCCGCACGCACAAGGGTAGGAGAAGAATTAGATCTTCTTGATAGAGATAGTTTCTCTTTGGCGTGGATTGTTGATTTTCCATTTTTTGAATGGAATGAAGATGAAAAAAAGATTGATTTTGGACATAATCCTTTTTCTATGCCTCAAGGGGGAGAAAATGCCCTTGCCTGTCAAGATCCTCTTACTATTAAAGCTTTTCAATATGATCTTGTTTGCAATGGTTATGAAATTGCATCAGGTGGAATTCGTAATCACTTACCAGAAATGATGCTTAAAGTTTTTGAACTTGTAGGACTTTCTAAGGAAGTTGTGAAAGATCGTTTCGGTGGTCTTTATCGTGCATTCCATTATGGGGCTCCACCACATGGTGGTATGGCTGCAGGAATTGACCGCATCATTATGCTGTTGCAAGGTGTTAAAAATTTGCGTGAAGTTGCTTTATTTCCTATGAATCAACAGGCGCTTGATCTTTTGATGAGTGCTCCGTCTGATGTTTCTCCTACACAATTACGTGATTTAGGAATCCGCATGGCTCCTACTCACAAAAATAGCTCATAAAGTTGATAATGGATTGTTTTCATCTTTTCTACGTAGAGTGAAGTTTTGATGCCTTTCAAGAGCTATCGGTGTGTGTGGTTGTTTGTGAAATTTAGATAGGTAAAAACGCTAGTGTGTTGATTCTTTACGAGGCATTTTTATTCCTTGTTTCTATAGTGGCTCTTCCACTTGTGATAGGTGAGGAAATGATTATGATTGCTTGATCATGAATAAATTAGAAATGAAAGAACTCTATAATATTCGGGAGTCTCATTTTAGTTGAAAAAAATGAATTATCTTTATGTGTCAATATATTATTTATTTTTTATTGAAGTTTTTACAACGTTGTAGCAGAGAATTGTGTCTCTTCGTTTTTATGAAAATAATGTGATTTTCCATTCTATGGACTTACTCTAAAAAGTTTAAATTTCATAAGTTTTGAATATTTTTTAGTTTTTCATAGAAAAACTGAAGGGGATTGTTATACAATTTATTTTTATAATAAAAGACGATGTTTGAAAGGTGCTTTTGTCATTCCAGAAAGGATGAAATAACTCTTTGTGGGCAGTTAAATTATCGTCGGATTTGACAAAGCTTTCAATAAATTACTTAGGACAAGGGGGACGGACATGTATAAATTTTTCAAATTGATATAATTTTCTGTTCATGTTCTAATTGCAGCGTTTGTTTTTATGTAATTGACTTTTAATAAAAAAGCCGACTCATAGAAGATTTCACTAAATAAATCCTATAAAATAATTTCTTATTATTGTGGGAATTGTTGTTTTAATACTATGTCTGATAAAATGAATTTACCTTTTGATAAAGAACATATTGAACCAATAGAATTACGCTCTGCTTTACAGGAACGTTATTTGGCTTATGCACTTTCTACGATTACACACCGTGCATTGCCTGATGTACGTGATGGATTGAAGCCGGTCCACCGGCGGATTGTTCATGCGATGCGTCTTCTCAAACTAAATCCTGGACAGTCTTATGCGAAATGTGCGCGGATTGTTGGTGATGTCATGGGAAAATTTCATCCTCATGGGGATGCGTCTATTTATGATGCCTTGGTGCGCTTGGCTCAAAGTTTTGCTGTTCGTTATCCGTTGGTTGATGGGCAAGGCAATTTTGGTAATATTGATGGTGATAATGCTGCTGCCATGCGTTATACGGAAGCACGTATGACTGAAGTGGCTGCATTGTTACTTGAAGGAATTAATGAGAATGCTATTGATTTTCGTTTAACCTATAATGAGGAAGATGAAGAGCCGGTTGTTTTACCAGGAGCTTTCCCTAATCTTTTAGCAAATGGTTCTTCTGGTATTGCTGTTGGTATGGCAACATCTATTCCACCCCATAATGTTGCTGAGCTTTGTGATGCAGCACTCCATTTGATTGCGCATCCCGATGTAAATGATGAGGCATTAAATCAATTCGTTCTTGGTCCTGATTTTCCGACGGGGGGAATTTTAGTTGAACCTAAAAAAAGTATTGAGGAATCCTATCGTGTTGGGCGTGGATTCTTTCGCTTGCGTTCACGTTGGCATCAGGAACCTGGTAGCCGTGGTTCTTATGTGATTGTTGTGACTGAAATTCCCTATCAGATTCAAAAGTCACGTCTTATTGAAAAAACAGCAGAGTTATTGCTTGCACGCCGATTGCCAATGCTTGAGGATATCCAAGATGAATCAGCAGAAGATATCAGAATCGTGCTGGTTCCTAAAAATCGGTCGGTTGATCCGGAGCTCCTTATGGAGTCTCTTTTTAAATTGACTGACTTTGAAGTAAGATTTCCCCTCAATCTGAATGTTTTGTCTTTGGGAAAAATACCCAATGTTCTTTCTTTACGAGAAAGTTTGCAGCAATGGCTTGAACATCGTCAAGAAGTGCTTATTCGTCGCTCTCATTATCGGCTTGATCAAATTGATAGCCGATTGGAAATTCTTCATGGATATCTTATTGCCTATTTAAATCTCGATGAGGTCATTCAGATTATTCGTGAAGAGGATGAACCGAAAAAGAAGCTGATTAATCGGTTTGAATTAACAGAAAATCAAGCTGAAGCTATTCTTAATATGCGCTTGCGTTCTTTGCGTAAACTTGAGGAATTTGAAATTCGTAAAGAATTTGAAAGTTTGAAAGCTGAAAAAGAAAAACTACAGAATTTGTTAGCTTCTCCTATAAAACAGTGGAAAATAATTTCAGAAGAAATCAAAAAAGTTCGAAACACTTTTGGTCCTGAAACACTCTTGGGGAAAAGACGTACGACGTTTGAAGAGGCACCAAGACATGATCTTGATGATATTCAACAAGCAATGATCGAAAAAGAACCGATTACTATTGTTATTTCTGAAAAGGGGTGGATGCGCGCTTTGAAGGGACATTTGACCGATTATAAAGCGCTTTCTTTTAAAGAAGGAGACAGTTTAAAGTTAGCATTTCCGGCATTTACAACCGACAAGATTGTGCTGATCAGTACGGGTGGAAAGTTTTTTGCTATTGGTGCAAATAGTTTACCTGGAGGGCGGGGACATGGTGAACCTATTCGTCTTTTAGTTGATATGGATGATGAGCACGATGTTCTCACAGCTTTTGTGCATCGCGCCGAGGAAAAATTGCTCTTGGTTTCATCTCACGGTAATGGTTTTATTGTTTCTTCTGCAGAAGTGATCGCCAATACACGAAAAGGAAAGCAAGTGATGAATGTGAAAGCTCCTGATAAGGTAAAGCTTTGTGTTCCGGTAAATGGTGATCATGTGGCTGTAGTTGGTGAAAACCGTAAAATGCTTATTTTTTCTATTGAACAAATACCAGAAATGAATCGCGGTAAAGGTGTTCGTTTACAGCGTTATAAAGAAGGTGGTGTTGTTGATGCCAAGACTTTTAATTTATCAGAAGGCTTAAGTTGGCAAGATACAGCTGAACGAATCTTTAACCGTCAGGCGGACGATCTCTTTGAATGGATGGGAACGCGTGCGGGAGTTGGGCGTTTGGTTCCAAAAGGATTTCCAAAATCAGGAAAATTTATTAATTAAATGTATTTTATAAATGGGGAAAATTCCCTATAGTTTTATGATTGTTTAAGATATTAATTTATAAGGATAATTTATTATTTTTTATATTGAAAGAAAGACCTAAAGCGTAAGTTTTTCTCTTATTTCGATCTTGTTCAGGTTAAATCAATCAAAACTGTTTGTTTGCCTATCATGAGATGAGAGACCAGCCCGTCTTCATAAAAACTATTGAAGAAAAGAATAAAAATATTTTTTAATAAACCGTTTCACATACAAGAGTTGTTGCAACAATAGGTATGTTTGTTTTTTTACATTATACCATTTATGGGTGCTGTCGTGAAATGATTTGATATTTCGAGAGCTGTACCTTTAAACAAACAATGTGAATGTTAACACAAGAGTGTTCTATTTGGAGATGTTTTATTTTGTCTGATAGGTTTATCTTCTTATTGTTTCTTATTGTTCAAGAGAGATGTTATTAATCTTTCATAGTAATATTTATTCGTTAGGATTACTATGATATTGTCTAAAAAGATGACCACGTTCAGCCCATAAGACGAGAAGTATGGCAGTGAGACTCAGAAAGAAAAATCCTGCTGAGTTTGGGATGGTTGTTTCATCAAATTGTTGGGCAATAAAAAAGCTAAGTCCTGCACCGATAGATGTTTGAAGAAAGCCGGATACAGAAGAAGCTGTTCCAGCTATTTCTCCTACAGGTTCAAGAGCGAGTGTATTGAAATTGGCCATAATACCACCGCAGGTAAACATTAATATACAATATAACGTCATATAAAAAGGAAAAGGGATAACACCACCTGCTAAGATGGACCCAATAAACCAAATGCATGAAGCGGCACAAAAGAGCAAAAGCATAGTATGAGCAATACGCCGCATTCCAAGGCGTCCAACGAGTTGAGAGTTAAAGAATGATGATAGAGCTTGAAATGCAGCACCAACTGCAAAAGCAATAGGGAACCAAAGTCCTAGATTATAGATCCCTTCATATGTTTGTTGTGATGTATTAACGGCGGTAAAGATACAGCCTAAAATAATGGAAGTTGCAAGTGTATAGCAAAGTGTTGTGCGATTGGTTATTACAATCCATAAGTTGTGTTTAACTGAAAAAAAGGAAAGAGAGCGTTGCGTATAAAGAGTTTCAGGCAAGCGCAGTTGAATCCAAATCATCAGTCCTAAACCAATCATTGCCATGAAAATAAAAATATATTGCCAATGTCCGAGCAGTAAAATGATCTGTCCTGTTGCGGGACCAACCATTGGTGCAACAAGAAAAACCATCATAACAATAGACATAACTTCTGCCATTTTTCGACCACTGTAAAGATCACGTACGACGGAAACTGTAAGAACCCGCATAGCAGCCCCTCCAATACCTTGCAAGATACGTAAAATAAGCAAGAGAGAAAAATCAGTTACAAAGGCACAGCCAATCGCTGTAAATGAATAAAAAGCAAGCCCGAGAAGAATAAGTTTACGTCGTCCATACCTATCGCTTATTGGACCGAAAAATATTTGAGCAATGCCATAGCTAATAAGATAACTCGAAATGATATAATGTTGATCATTTTCATTGAGAATATTTAAGCCGTCTAAAATATTGGGCATAGCTGGCAGCATAATATCAACAGCTATAGCGTTAATAGCCATAAGCGAAGCAATAAGAATAACAAATTCTTTATAGCCAATTTTGTTTCTAATCGCATCTCTATGCGTTTGTTCATCGACTGAATATGACATATGGCATCCTTGAAATAAAAATTTCGTCTGAAAACAGCTCTTTTTAAGAGTCTGAATAAAATGAAAGATACCTATGATTGATTACAGGGAATATTTTTTTCGTTCAAAAGTTCCTGTAACTCATTGTTTTGAAACATCTCTTTAACAATATCACAGCCTCCGATAAATTCACCTTTGATATAAAGCTGTGGAATTGTTGGCCAATTTGAGTAATCTTTAATCCCTTGACGCAATTCGTTAGAAGTTAAGATATTAATCCCTTTATAATTCAATCCTAAATAATCAAGGATTTGAACCACTTGTCCTGAAAACCCGCATTGCGGAGCGTCAGGTGTTCCTTTCATGAATAAAATGACGTCGTTTGTTTTAATTTCGTTGTCAATAAAATCATGAACAGTGGTCATTTTTATCCCTCGATATTTCAGATTTTTATCAGTGTGTAATTTATATCCATACTGCTTTTAATCGTATTAAATGTGTGAATGCAAGAAAAAATTTTAGATTATTTTGGGACATTTGTTTGCAACATTAAGGCGTGAAGGTCATTTCCCATATTGCCTTTAAGGGCATCATAGACCATTTTATGTTGTTGAACACGGGTTTTACCACGAAAACTTTCAGAAATAACTTCTGCAGCATAATGTTCCCCATCTCCAGCAAGATCACGAATTATTACAGTAGCATCAGGAATGCCTTCACGAATAAGCGTTTCAATTGCATGGGCACTCATTGCCATCATTATTCTCCTATGTTGTTCATTTTTTTATAAAGGCTGTTTAAGAGAAAAAACAATTTTTATTCTTCACCCATAAATTGTGGAAACCAGTTTTCATAGGCTTTTGTGAGTTTGTCTACTGAAAGTGTTAATATCCCATCTATATTAAGGGAAGTACCCTCGACTTGACCTAGCTCTGTTAAAGAAACTGTATTGATTTGTGCACGCTCTTTAAGACTATTAAGAGAGTGAGGTTTGACGGCTAAAAGATAACGTCCTTGGTCTTCTCCAAAAAGTTCTGCATGATGGGGTGATTTATTGCTTAATTTTACTTTGATTCCTTTACCTGCTTTAATCACTATTTCAGCAAGTGCTATCGCTAATCCTCCGTCAGAAAGGTCATGGGCAGCGTGAACAAAACCACGATGTATGACATCTCGAACAAATTGACCATGCTTTTTTTCAAGTTGTAAATCTACAGGGGGGGGGGCGCCTGCATCAATATTTAAAATGTTACGTGCATAGATTGATTGTCCTAAATGGGAGCCGCAATTTCCTACTAAAACAAGAATATCTCCATTTTGCATACCACTTATTGTGACCATTTTAGACCAATCATTAAGAAGGCCTACACCAGCAATTGTGGGGGTTGGAAGAATGGCTTTCCCATTTGTTTCGTTGTAAAGAGAAACATTGCCTGAAACGATAGGAAAATCGAGGATTCTACAAGCTTCTCCTATACCTTTAATAGCAAAAACCAGCTGTCCCATAACTTCAGGTTTTTCAGGGTTACCAAAATTGAGATTATCTGTAGCAGCCAGTGGTGTTGCACCTGTCGTACTAATGTTTCGCCAGCATTCTGCGACAGCTTGTTTCCCCCCTTCATAAGGGTCTGCTTCACAATAGCGAGGTGTTACATCAGAAGAAAAAGCAAGAGCACGTTTGCTGTTGTTTCCTACACGGATAACGCCTGCATCACCTCCTGGACAAACAAGGCTATTTCCTTGGATAAGGGTATCATATTGTTCATAAACCCATCGCCGTGAACTTTGATTAGCAGAATTCAATAAGGTCAGAAGCGCATCACCAAGATTTTCAACTTTTTTGACGTCTTCTGCTTTCAAGGGTGTTTTTTTTGCCGGCTCACTCCAAGGACGATCATAAACAGGCGCTTCATCACCAAGCTCTTTGATGGGAAGATTGACAACTTCTTCCCCTTGATGAAATACACGAAAACGTAAATCATCGGTTGTTTTCCCAATGATAGAAAAATGTAGCCCCCACTTATGAAAAATTGCTTCTGCTTGCTTTTCTAGTTCTGGTTTAAGGACCATGAGCATACGCTCTTGACTTTCAGAAAGCATCATTTCATAGGCTGTCATGTTTTCTTCTCGAACAGGAACTGTATCGAGATTAAGCTGTATCCCTAAATTTCCTTTTGCTCCCATTTCAACGGCAGAAGAGGTGAGTCCTGCGGCTCCCATATCTTGAATAGCAACCACGGCTCTAAGTTCCATGAGCTCTAAACATGCTTCAAGGAGACATTTTTCTGTAAAAGGATCACCTACTTGAACAGTTGGGCGTTTTTCACTGATTGAATCATCAAATTCAGCAGAGGCCATTGTTGCTCCACCGACACCATCACGTCCTGTTTTTGCACCAAGATAAACAACAGGGAGTCCAATACCTTGCGCTTTAGAATAAAAAAGGGCGTTTGTCTTTGCAATACCGGCGACAAAAGCGTTAACAAGGATATTGCCATTATAACGCTCATCAAAATTTACTTCTCCACCAACCGTTGGAACGCCAAAAGAATTGCTGTAACCACCTATTCCAGAAACAACACCAGAAACAAGATGGCGTGTTCGTGGATGATCAGGAGCACCAAATCGCAATGCATTCATAGCAGCAACAGGACGGGCTCCCATTGTAAATACATCACGTAAAATACCACCAACACCTGTCGCTGCACCTTGATAAGGTTCAATATAAGAAGGGTGGTTATGGCTTTCCATTTTGAAAACAACACATTGTCCTTCGCCAATATCGACAACACCAGCATTTTCACCAGGTCCTTGGATGACACATTTTCCTTCTGTTGGAAGAGTTTTTAGCCATTTTTTAGATGATTTATAGGAACAATGTTCGTTCCACATTGCAGAAAAAATTCCTAGTTCAGTAAATGTTGGTTCTCTACCAATTAACGTTAGGATACGTTGATATTCATCTTCTTTTAGCCCGTGTTGTGCAATGAGTTCTGGTGTAATAGTGATGTTATTGCAAGGCTTCATGAGTATTTATCCGTCAAATTAATCGAAATTTAGCATTTTTATTTTTTTAACCTAGCAGCTTATATTATAAACAATAATGTTGTTTAATAATAAAAATATTTATAGACAGTAAGCTGAAGATTTTGTCCGTTTATTTGGTGGGATTTAAGACTAAAAATGGTCTTAAATAATTATGTGTTTAGAAAATAATATCCATTGTTGTTTGTGAAGAGCTTTGTTTATAGATTTACGATGCGAGAAATGGTATAAATCCTTGTTTTTTTAAATTATGGAGCGCGAGTATTTTTGCAGCATTATCCATTTACTAACTCTAAAGCACTTTGAAAAAGTAAACGACCGTCAGTACCTCCATGGGCGGGTTCAATAAAGTTTTCAGGATGGGGCATCATACCAAGAATATTACCAGTTTTATTAACAATACCAGCAATATCTTTCATTGAGCCGTTCGGGTTTGTATTTTCTGCATAGCGAAAAACAATTTGTTCATTGTCTTCCATTTGTTTCAATGTTTCACTATCAACAAAATAATTTCCGTCATGATGGGCAACAGGACAACGAATAATTTGTCCTTTAGAATAATATCGAGAAAATTTTGTCTTGGCGTTGACGACTTCAAGTTTGATTTCACGACAAACAAACTTTAAAGAAGCGTTACGCATTAAAGTACCGGGTAATAATCCTGCTTCCAACAAAATTTGAAATCCATTACAGATACCTATAATTGTCGTACCTTCTTGTGCTTTTTCACGAATGGCTTTTAAGACGGGAGTTCGCGCTCCAATCGCACCACACCTTAAGTAGTCGCCATAGGAAAAGCCACCAGGAATAATAATAACATCTACATCTGGAATTGTTGTTTCTGTTTGCCAAATTTTTAGTGGCTCAACTCCCGTTATATGATGTAATGCTGCAACCATATCTCGATCACGATTTAATCCAGGAAGTTGAATGATGGCAGTTTTCATGAGCGTTTCACTTAAAAAAGTTCGATTGTATAATTTTCAATGACAGTATTTGCGAGTAACTCTTCACACATTTGTTCAAGTTTTTTCTTTGCGGTTTCAGAAGGTAGTTCATCAAGAACAATATCAAAAACCTTTCCTTGACGAATGGATTGAATGCCTTCGAAAGCTAAACTTTTTAAAGCACCGACAATTGCTTCTCCTTGTGGATCAAGAACGCTTTCTCTTAAAGTAACTGTAATGCGTGCTTTCATTTTTTGCTTCCTGTTTTTAAAAGAACCTCTCCTTTGAAGAGGGGTATTTATATAAGGTAATGTTTTTTTACCTTGTTTTTACTTTACGAGAACGGGACCACTTGGTCGTGTTGGTTCATTTTCATTCATAATACCAAGACGTTTGGCAACTTCTTGATAGGCATTAATAAGCCCACCCATATCACGACGAAAACGGTCTTTATCCATTTTTTCTTGTGTGTGCATATCCCATAGTCGTGCAGAATCAGGAGAGATTTCATCAGCAAGAACAATGCGCATCGTTTCATCTTCCCACAGGCGACCAAATTCCATTTTAAAATCAATTAATTGGATGTTAACACCGGCAAAAAGCCCAGAAAGAAAATCATTAATACGAATTGAAAGTTGCATGATATCTTCTATCTCTTGTGGGACAGCCCACCCGAAAGCTGTGATATGTTCTTCCGTTACCATAGGATCATCGAGAGAATCATTTTTATAGTAGAATTCAATGATGGATTGCGGAAGCGGGGTTCCTTCTTCCAGCCCTAAACGCTTAGCAAGAGAGCCAGCAGCAACATTGCGAACAACAACTTCCAACGGAATGATTTCCACCGCTTTAATAAGCTGTTCGCGCATGTTTATACGTTTGATAAAATGTGTTGGGATGCCCAAACGTCCAAGATGGCTAAAAATATGTTCCGAAATTCGGTTGTTTAAAACCCCCTTTCCGTCGATAATTTCATGTTTTTTTGCATTAAAGGCAGTTGCATCATCTTTAAAAAATTGAATATAAGTCCCTGGTTCAGGTCCTTCATATAAAATTTTAGCCTTGCCTTCATAAATACGGTGGCGACGATTCATCATGATTCTCTATTTATCTTGAGAGGTTTTTAATAACATTGATAAATGATACTATCCTAATTGATAGAATTTCTCAATGATATTGCTATGATACTTTTATAATTTTTATCATTACACGTTTACCCAAAGGTGAAGATACATAAGCGATGAGAAAGAAGATCACCTCTTTTGGATCAAATTTTTGCAAGAAAGTGAGAGAGGACCATAAGCCCTTCAGGCCAAGGTCCGTGTCCGGATTCTGCGTTAATATGGCCAGAATACCCAGCATCAACAAAGAGTGATCCCCAATCATTGGCAATTTTTTCTGCTACTGAAAATTGACAAAACTCATCGTTGCGACTGGCTATGACAATAGAAGGAAAAGGAAGCTTTTGGCGATGATAGGGGCCAAATGTCATTAAATGTTTGGGACGTATTTTTTCATTGGCGACATCTGGAGGTGCAACAAAGAATGCGCCACAAATTTTTTCTGTATTTTGTACAGTTGCATGAATAACACTGGGAACTCCTAATGAATGAGCAATAAGCATAACAGGCCTTTGAGCTTTTGCGATGGCGGTTTTAACTTTGTTAACCCACTCTTCACAAACAGGCTTTGGCCAATGGAGTTGTTCAATGCGGCGGGCTGTCGACAATTTTTTTTCCCAGCGTGTTTGCCAATGATCTGGACCAGATCCTTTGTAGCCAGGAACAATAAGAATATCGAGTTGATTTGCTCTCATGAATTGTTTTCTTTGTTACAACAGATTTTTGATCATAGGTGGAATGGATTTTGGTTTTCTATGTCGCTTTATTGTTCTTCAAAAACACGTTTAAAAATCGTATTGATATGTTTGGTGTGGTAAGAAAGATCAAATTTTTCGCGAAGTTCTTCTTCACTTAAAGCTTTGGTAACATCTTTGTCATTGAGGAGTTCTTCTAAAAAATCTTTTCCTTGTTCCCAAACTTTCATCGCATTTCGTTGTACAATTCGATAAGAATCTTCACGACTAATCCCTGCTTGTGTGAGGGCTAAAAGAACCCGTTGTGAGTGAACAAGACCGCGGAATTTATTGAGATTTTTTTGCATATTTTCTGGATAGACAATAAGATTTTCAATGACAGATGTGAGGCGAGAAAGAGCAAAATCAAGTGTAATAGTCGCATCTGGAGCAATATAACGCTCAACAGATGAATGGGAAATATCACGTTCATGCCAAAGAGCTACATTTTCCATGGCTGGGAGTGCAAATGCACGTACCATACGGGCTAATCCAGTTAAATTTTCTGTTAAAACTGGATTACGTTTATGAGGCATTGCCGATGAACCTTTTTGCCCAGGTGAGAAATGTTCCTCTGCTTCAAGAACTTCTGTTCGTTGTAAATGGCGTATTTCTATCGCTAGCCTTTCAATAGAGGAAGCAATAACACCAAGTGTTGCAAAAAACATAGCATGACGATCTCTTGGTATTACTTGGGTGGAAACTGGTTCAGCACGCATCCTCAAGGCTTTTGCTACATGTTCTTCAACGCGTGGATCGATATTTGCAAAAGTTCCTACGGCTCCTGAAATCGCGCAAGTAGAAATTTCTTCTCGTGCTGCAAGAAGACGTTTGCGACAACGGGAAAATTCAGCGTATGCAAGAGCAAACTTGATTCCAAATGTTGTCGGTTCAGCATGAATGCCATGACTCCGCCCAATAGTGATTGTCTCTTTATGCTCAAAAGCACGTCTTTTTAATGCTTCAAGAAGTTGATCTATATCCTTTAGCAAAATATCACTCGCACGCATCAATTGAATGTTCAGCGTTGTATCGAGAACATCAGATGATGTCATGCCTTGGTGGATAAAACGTGCCTCTGGTCCAATGAATTCAGCTAGGTGGGTTAGAAATGCGATAACATCATGTTTGGTAATTGCTTCAATTTCATCAATGCGATTGACATCAAATTTAGCTGCTGCCCCTTGTTCCCAAATGACTTTGGCGGCTTCTTTCGGAATAATCCCTAAGTGAGCAAGGGCATCACAGGCATGGGCTTCAATTTCAAACCAAATACGATATTTTGTTTCGGGAGACCAAATTGTTACCATTGCAGGGCGGGAATAACGTGCGATCATCATTTTTTTCCTTGTTGTGAGAGGATTGCGGCTTGGCGCAATGCATTAATACGTGTTCTGTAAAGCTCTTTATTTCCATCTTTATAAATTGCAGAGCCTGCGACAAATACATTTGCACCAGCTTTTGCTGCTATCCCAATTGTATCAACGGTGATACCACCATCAACTTCAAGATCAATAGGGCGGTTTGTAATCATGCTTTTAACGCGCTTAATTTTATCTTTTATTTCTGGAATAAAACTTTGTCCACCAAAACCGGGATTGACTGTCATGATGAGAATGAGATCTAATTGATCAAGCAAATATTCAAGTACATGTTCAGGGGTGCTTGGATTGAGTGCGATTCCTGCTTTTTTTCCCATTTTTTTGATTGTTTGTAATGAACGATGAAGATGTGGACTTGCTTCAGCATGAATGGTTATAATATCTGAACCCGCTTTTGCAAAAGCTTCCAAATAAGGGTCTACTGGTGCAATCATCAGGTGGACATCAAATATTGCTTTTGTTAATGGGCGTAGAGCCTTGACTATTTCAGGACCAAAGGTGATGTTAGGAACAAAGTGCCCATCCATAATATCAAGATGAAGCCAATCTGCACCAGCATCAACAACATCTAACATTTCTTGTCCAAGTTTAGAAAAATCAGAAGCCAAGAGAGAAGGCGAAATGAGATGAGAATGGGGCATTAAAATCTCCTTGATTGGCAGTTTTTATCATATCGCTGTGTATACACAAATATCTTTTGTGTTATGACGGAAAAGAAAGAATATGTATTATAGATCTTTTTATGGAAAGATCGCTTGAAATTTTAAAGCTTTATAAGTGAAAGATATGTCGAATCATAAAACATATTTGATGCCTGAACTTCAACATAAACATACTATCGCGGTTTCTTCCCAAGAATATCGAGATGCCATGAGTCTTTTTGCAGGAGCTGTGCATATTGTGACAACAAATGGTATTAAGGGAAGACGCGGGGTGACTGTTTCGGCGTGTTGTTCTTTATCTGATGATCCTCCAACCCTTCTTGTTTGTCTCATGCGCCATAATTTAAAGAATCAGGTGTTTATGGAGAATGGAAATTTTTGTGTTAATAGCTTGGCAGGAAAGCATCGTTCATTAGCGGATGTTTTTTCGAGGCGTTGCAATTCTACACAAAATGAGCGTTTTGATGTTGCTCAATGGGGAGCTTTGCAAACGGGGGCGCCTAGTCTTTCAGACGCTCTAGCATCGTTTGATTGTCGTTTGATTTGTTGGCATGAGCACGCAACCCATTGTGTTTTGATTGGTGAGGTTGTTGCAATTAACTGTAATCAAGAAAAAGATGCTTTGATGTATTTGAAACGTGAATATCACACTTTGCCTTTATAAAGATTTTATTTTTTTGCATTGATGAAATGATTTATTGTTGCTTCATTTAGACTTTAAACAATGAATGAGAGAGTAGGGGAGGGATGGCTCTGATATCTGATTTCCTTCTTTTTAAAGTTTTTCAATAAGCGAGAAAAATGATTCTGGATGAGATTTGATCAAGAATCCAATCTACATAAAAAGCGATTAAACCTAAACAGTGCATTTAGACATATTCGTCAATTGTTATGAAAAGACATTTTACTCTTGTGTTGATGGGTATTGCACAATATATAGACCGCACATAGCATATGTGGAGGTTTTTTGTTGCATGAGCGAAGAGATTGATGGTCAATATCGCCCTAGTGAAGATGAGCCTTTTATGAATGAGCGGCAAAAGGCGTATTTTCGTGCTAAACTGGTTTCTTGGAAGAATGATATATTAAAAGAAGCTCGTGAGACTTTGGAAAATTTGCAGGAAGAGAATGTTGGTCAACCCGATTTGACTGATCGGGCTTCTTGTGAAACTGATCGTACAATCGAATTACGTGCTCGTGATCGTCAGAGGAAACTTATTTCAAAAATAGATGCTGCTTTAGAGCGCATTGATAATGGGACATACGGTTTTTGTGAAGAAACCGGCGAGCCCATTAGTATAAAGCGTCTTGAGGCTCGGCCGATAGCCGTTTTGTCATTGGAAGCGCAAGAACGTCACGAACGACGTGAAAGAGTTTATCGCGATGATTAAGGTCATTGAAATGATAAAAAACGAAATTCGTGGTGATAAAATTGTGTATTTTTATTTTTGAGGAGTAGGAATGAATAAAGATGGTTCTTGCCGCCCCTCAATTTCGGCGGTGATTGCTGAATCTTTTACCGCTTGATTCGTAAAAGGAGAGGGATTTTTATCCGATATGTTGTTTCTTTCTGTAGGGGCGGAATTTAGATGTGTGTGTGTTTCTCTCTTTTGTATTTTAGATGTACCTGTAATATCGGATTCTACAACCACATCTGTTAATCCGCCAATAAGGAGCAAATGTTCTTTATTATCGCAACGGACTAAAACAAGGCGGCGTGCTCGATCTATAGAAATTACTTCACATAATGCTAATCGTGATAGACTTTTTTTTCTATTAATGCTGAATCTTCTCGTACTTAAACGACGTAAAAACAAGATAATTATGGTAATAGCTGTGATTGTTATTATAAAAAACAAAGAGCTTATCGTTATTTTCGCAGCAGATACACCTATTTGCTCTGATAACCAGATATACATAGATTTTCTCCCATTTTTGTGTGAAAATATCGTTTTTTATCGAGATAAATTTATAAATACACCCTTAAAAGGCTCACTTAAATACAAGAAATAAAATTTTTAACATTAAGTGAGCTTTCTTAGAAAGATAATATCATAGTATATACTTTATAACAATGAATATAAAGGAAGTTTTGTGATATAAGAAACAGCTAAATCTAAGGCAATGAGAGATGGATAAAGGTTTTGATAATAATAAAAGATCAGTGTCTTCTGTTCATCGAAGAGTTGTGATTTTTGGTGTTGTTTTTATATTAGTTTTTCTTTTCATTGTGGGTATTTTAGGTTTTTTTTATCCACAAAGCTATTTGCAAAAGGCGATATCAATATCTTTTTTGATTCTAGCAATTATCGGTGTTGCAACACTCGTTTTGTGTGGAATGGGCATTTTAAGATATCATGTGTGGTCGCATGAAGATTTTGATTTTAGCATCTTTAATAGGAGCGATGATGCAATTGTAATCTCTGATCTTTCTGGTTTTGTTTATTATTCTAATCAAAACTATCAAAAAATTCTGACCTATAAGCCTGAAGTGTCTTGTTATATGGTTATTGCTGATCTTCCAGGAGCAGATGCACTCTCGTATCGCTTAAAGGTTGCTGCCTGTAATAATCTTGCAGCGCAAGAGGAATTGAGAGTAGAACAACCAATTTTTACCGATTCTACACCAAAAAAATCTGTTTGGTATAATATTTCCGTGCAGCCTATCACAAAACAGAAAAAAAAGCTTTTATTTTGGCGTATTACTGATATTTCGCATTTACAACAAACGCGAGAAGTTTTTTTCTCAAACCTTCAAGAGGCTATCAATCACTTGGATCAAGCCCCTATTGGTTTTGTATCCGTTAATAGACAAGGAACTATTCTTTATGCCAATGCGATTTTTGCCGAATGGTTTTCAATTGATTTAGCGAATTTCTCAATTGGTCAATATAATTTTGATTCGTTATTTGATAGCGTTGGCGCTAAGAGCTCATGGAGTGATATCTGTTTGCAAACCAACAGATATCAAAGTTCAGGTTACTCTTTACCTTATAGGTTTTCGTTATGTTTAAATTCACACACGACTTGTGAGAAAATATTCCATTGTCTTATATCTGTTTCTTCTCTCTTAGAAGAGGAGGCCATTTATCGTATTGTGATCATTCCACAACAAATACAAAAAGAAGAGGACGATCAATTAAAATTACCCAGTATATTAGGAGAATATTTTGATGCGAGTCCTTTTGCAATAGCCGTGGTGGATCATGCAGGGCAATTGATTCATATGAATAAAGCTTTTTCATCACTCACGGGATGTATGGACAAAGCTGTCAATTTTTATGATGTTATTTCTCGTCGTGATTGTGTGCAGTTAGAGCGTTCTTTTCAGAGAATTGCGACAAATAAAAATTATTTTGTTTCTCTAGAAACTGTTTTAGAAAAAAATGAAGAATGCCATTTACGACTCCATATTATGTCTGTACCGCCTTATCATGGTGATGCATTGCAAGATTTGCTTATTATCTCTGTCATTGAAACAACCGAACAAAAAACACTTGAAGACAAAATGATGCAAAGTCAGAAGATGCAAGCTGTAGGACAATTGGCTGGCGGCATTGCTCATGATTTTAATAATGTTTTAACAGCAATTTTAATGTCGTGTGATCTTCTTTTAAATACGCATCGTAGTTCTGATCCTGCTCATGCTGATCTGATCAATATTAAAAATAATGCTAATCGAGCAGCTGCTCTTGTACAGCAATTATTAGCTTTTTCTAGAAAGCAAACACTTCGACCTGAAGAAGTTGATTTTACTGAATTTTTATCAGATATCCGCAATCTTATTTTACCACTTTTGGGGAATAATATTCAGTTAAAAATTATCCATGGAAGAGATTTGTGGAGCGTTGAAGTTGATCAAGCATCTTTCCAGCGTGTTATTATGAATTTGGTTATTAATGCGCGTGATGCCATGTTAGATGGAGGTATTGTTACGATTGCGACAAACAATATTACAAAGCAACAAAGTGCTGAATTTAATCATCTTGGTTTAGCAATTGGCGAGTATGTGCAATTGACTATTTCAGATACAGGGGCTGGTATATCTGCTGCTATACAAGAAAAAATGTTTGAGCCATTTTTTACAACAAAAGAAGTTGGAAAAGGAACAGGACTTGGTTTATCAATGGTTTATGGAATTATCAAGCAGAGCGGTGGGTACATTTATTGTGAAAGTAAAGAAGGTGAAGGAGCAACATTTCATATTTTTCTTCCCCGTTATATCCCCAATATAAAAGGAGAAATTTCTCAAAAGATTGAAAAAGATGAAGAGAAAGATAAAAATATAGACTTAACAGGATCTGCGACTGTTTTATTGGTTGAAGATGAAGATGCGGTCAGAATGGGGGGGGTAAGAGCTCTTCAAATGAGAGGATATACGGTTTTAGAGGCAGCAAGTGGGGTGGAAGCACTCTCTATTCTTGAGGAACAAAAAGGAGAAGTTGATATTATTGTTTCCGATGTGGTGATGCCAGAAATGGATGGGCCCACTTTATTGAAGGAAGTCCGTAAAAACTATCCTGATATCAAATTTCTTTTCGTTTCTGGATATGCAAAAGATGCCTTTGCTAAAAATCTTCCACAAGATGCTGTTTTTGGTTTTTTATCTAAACCTTTTACACTCAAACAGTTAGCTGTAACAGTTAAAGAAACACTTTCGTCATAAACAAAAATTTATGCAATAGAAAATTGCGTATTTTAAGATTTTTTAGGCGAAATACGAGAGTATTTTGATAAATAGAGCTTATGATAATGTCATAGAATTGAATAAAGAAGAAAAATTTTAAAAATGAACTAAAATTCAAAAAATTACATATTTTGTGCAAAAATTTATGAAGAGATGGACTCTATTATGTCAATATTTCATAGAGATTTTCAATTGTAGATACTGAGCAAAAACTATGTGTAAAGCATTGAAATATGCTGATTAATAGATTGTTGATACACTCAAAAAGATAAAAGCTGTTGTTGCGTATCGACCATTTTGCTCTTCCCTTCAATAAATGCTTTTAAGGCTTCGGGATAGAGTTTATGCTCTGCTTTAAGAACTCTTTGTGCTAAGCACTCAGCAGTATCATGGGGATAGACTGGAACGGCTGCTTGGGCAAGGATTTTTCCTGCATCCATGTCTTCTGTAACAAGGTGAACAGTGCAACCCGTGATTTTTACACCTGCTTGTAAAGCTTTTTCATGTGTGTTTAAGCCTTTAAATGAAGGCAAAAGAGAAGGATGAATGTTTAAAATTCGTCCTTCATAAAGTTTTACAAAACGTGGTGAGATAAGGCGCATATACCCTGCAAAGCAGAGAAAATCCGGTTTATATTGATTTAAAATTGTAAAAATATTTTCTTCATGCTCTTCTTTTGTTTTGTAAATTTTACGATCAACAATATGAATAGGTAAGTTATGGTTTTGCGCTTTTTCAATACCGTTGGCACGCGGATTATCGCAAATAACCGCAACGATTTCAGCAGGATATGCCGTTTGTTGACTAGCTTGAGCAAGGGCGACCATATTGGATCCATTACCAGAAATGAAAACGACGATTTGTTTTTTCATAAATGCAGTACCCCTTTATAAAGTATTCCTTTATTTTGATCTTGGCATTTTGTTAAAATGCCAAGGGGAGTTACAGTCTCTCCTTTTCTTTCAAGAGCTTGTGTAATTGTTTCAGCTGCATGCTGTGCTACGATAATGATCATGCCAATACCACAATTAAATGTTCTTAACATTTCTGTTTCTTCTATTTTACCTTGTTTGGCAATCCATGAAAATACTGCTGGAACATTGATGCTAGAAAGATTAATTTCAGCGCAGAGAGAGGATGGAAGGACGCGTGGAATATTTTCAGGAAAACCTCCACCCGTAATATGAGCAAGAGCTTTAATCCCTTCATATTTTTGCATGATGGGAAGAAGCGATTTTACATAAATGCGTGTTGGTGTAAGAAGTGCTATACCAAGGCTGCTTTCAGGGGAAAAAGGGGCAGGGTCATTCCATTTGAGATAATTTTGCTGGATGATTCGTCGAACAAGCGAAAAGCCATTGGAATGAATTCCAGAGGCGCTTAGACCTAATATAATATCACCTTCTGTCAAATCTTTTGAAGGGAGTAGCTTGCTACGTTCGCATGCTCCAACAGCAAAACCAGCTAGATCATAATCTCCCTCTGCATACATTCCTGGCATTTCTGCAGTTTCTCCTCCAATAAGAGCAGCACCGGCTTGTTTACATCCTTCTGCAATACCGGAAACAATCGCAGCTCCTTGTTCAGGGTCAAGCTTTCCAGTTGCAAAATAATCCAGAAAAAAGAGAGGTTCAGCCCCTTGTACGAGTAAATCATTGACACACATAGCTACAAGATCAATACCTACAGTGTTATGGTGACCTACTTCAATGGCAATTTTTAATTTTGTTCCCACACCATCATTGGCTGCTACTAGGATAGGATCCGTAAAGCCTGCTGCTTTTAAATCAAAAAGTCCACCAAAACCGCCAATTTCTGCATCTGTTCCGGCTCGTTTTGTTGCGCGTATAAAGGGTTTAATTTTTTCTACCATGGCATTACCCATATCGATGTTTACACCGGCTTTTGCGTAGGTAAGACCAGCTTTGGATTTATCCCCAGCCTTGGATTTATTATTTGTAAGATCTTGATTGCTCATTGGAGCCTTCCTTTAATGGAAAATCAGGTTTTGATATTATGCAATGCCATGATAGAGTTCTCTCTGCAAGAGATATTGATAAGAAAATAAGCAACTTTTCTTGTACCTTATTTTGAAGTTGTTTATAATTTTTTGTGAAGAATTTTTTAGGATATTTTATGAGCAAGATATCAGATAATCACGGACAGTCCTCTTGGCAGCTTATGAGAAAGAAAGTGAGTGAGAATACATCTCGTGATCGTTATAAGACTTATGTGCCAGCGTATACTCAATTACCTTTGCCGAATAATATGAAAAGGCAAATCTTTTTTTGGCTTGGTACGCTGATTTTTTTCATTTTTTTTATGTTTGTTTTTGGATCAATTTTGCTTCCTTTTGTGGCAGGGATTGTGTTGGCTTATTTTCTCAATCCCATTGTTCAATTACTTGAAAAATTTGGTATTCGTCGTGTGTTTGGGACTGTCCTTATCACCCTATTTATTGTTATTACCTTTGTTGCTGCTTTAATTATTTTGATTCCTGTTATTAGTTGGCAAATACAGCAATTTATGAGTGATGGTTTACCTGTTTACATTAATCGTATTCAAACCTTTTTTGTTGAGCATGATTTTGATTGGTTAAGGCGCTATTTTGGAAGTGATCCAAATGAATTACGGAATAATATTAAAGGATTTTTGGGAGAAGGTTCGGATTTTATTACGTCTCTTTTGAATTCACTTTTAAAGTCAGGAAAATCAATCGTTAATCTCGTTAGCCTATTTGTTGTGGCACCTGTGGTGGCATTTTATATGTTATTAGATTGGCCACGTATGGTAACAGCAATCGATTCGTTAATACCGCGTGATCATCTTGAAACTGTTCGTAGTATTTTTCATGAAATGGATAGAGCTATTGCAGGCTTTGTTCGTGGACAAGGAACAGTTTGTCTCATATTGGGAGGCTATTATGCTATTGGTTTAACGATTGCAGGACTCAATTTTAGTCTTTTGATTGGTATGTTTATTGGTCTTATTAGCTTTGTTCCTTATATCGGCACAATGAGTGGCTTGGTCCTTTCTGTTGGTATTGCATGGGTCCAGTTTTATCCCAATAATTGGGGGGGAATCATCGTTGTGATGGCACTTTTTTTAATTGGTCAGTTTATTGAAGGTTATATCCTTCAACCCAAGCTTGTAGGTTCATCAGTGGGATTACATCCCGTATGGTTGATGTTTTCACTTTTTGCTTTTTCTTCACTCTTTGGTTTTACTGGTATGCTTGTTGCTATTCCTGCGGCCGCGGCTGTTGGCGTTTTAGTTCGTTTTGCTCTTCATACTTATCTGAGTTCTCAGATGTATTCGCGAAGCGGAAATTCGGAGCCGCTAAAATGAATGGGCGTGAAACGCAATTATCTTTAAATTTTCCCTATGATCCGATTTTTCAATTTGAGGATTTAGTGGTAACGGAAAGCAATCGTATGGCTTTTCAGCTTATTGATCACTGGCCCAATTGGAGCTTACCTATTGCAGTTTTGGTTGGTAAAGAAGGCTCTGGAAAAACGCACTTTTCTAATATATGGCTCCAAAAAGCAGATGCTTTCAGGATTCAGCACAATGAAATTGATCAGGCTATTACTATGGCTTCTTTAGGCAGATCATTTTTAATAGAGGATATTGATACAGGTGAAATCAATGAGACAGAACTTTTTCATTTAATTAACAGTATTAAGCAAGCAAATCTTGATGCACGACAGGCTACTTTATTGATGACGGCACAAACACTTCCTTCCGCTTGGAATTTAATGTTAAATGATCTAAAAAGTCGTCTTAATTCGGTGATGTTCGTTGAAATTAATCAGCCTGATGATGCATTGTTAACAGCTGTTGCATTTAAGCTTTTTTCAGATAGGCAACTTATTGTACATCCAGATACGGTTTATTATCTTGTAAGTCGTTGTGAACGTTCTTTATTTTCATTGAAGCGTGTTATTGATTCTGTTGATCAGTTGGCATTACAAAGAAAAAGAAAAATAACACGTTCTGTTATTGCTGAAGTTTTGAATAGAAGAAATCCGTAAATACTCCTTATCATGGCTTACTTATTCTGTCCTTCTACTATCGTTTCAATACGTGGAAAGACAAGTCATTTAAATTTTCTCCTTTTTGGATATCTATATAAAAGTAAAAAATAATATTTTTTACTTTTATCATGTGTTTATTTTAAATAGCTTTGAGATTTTATTGTATGATGTTGAATTCTTTCCATCTTCGCATTTGAAAATTTTTCTAAAAAGAGCGCTTTATTTTATTTATAATAAAATCTTTGTGCTTTGAAAAAATGTTTGTTGTTTATGGATTTGGATTGTAGAAGATTCTAGAATTTTTAATAAAAGCGTCTTTGGGAAGATAGAAAAAGAGAGGAAAAAGCTTAATACAGCTGAATTTTTTGGCTTATGTGCTCTTTGGGAAAGTTTTTCTATGATATTTAAGTCGTTTTTTTCTAAAATTGTATCTGTGGAATGCGTTTTGATACAGTGAGAGCTTGCTTAAAACAGGACAAAAATTATGAAGTCCTTATAGAGAAATTCATTCTTTTTTAATATAGATTGGATTTTCTACGGAGGTTATTTTCTACTACTTGTTAATAAATCTGTTATTGAATAGGGAAAAAGATTTAAAAATGTGCTTTTTTGTAAAGAAATGCAACAAAATTAAAAAAAAGTGTGTTTTTCTCTTGCACTTCTGTTGTGAAAATTTTAGGAAATGTGCATCAAGTAAATGTAAATGGCGGAGCGTAGCGCAGCCTGGTAGCGCACCTGATTTGGGATCAGGGGGTCGTAGGTTCGAATCCTATCGCTCCGACCATATTTGATTGAGTGTGTGAGAATGACCCAATTGGGTACGTGTGGTGAGAAACTATCATTCAAGCGTTGTGTAACTGAAGGAAAAAGGCATGATCGCACGTATTTATAGTCCTGCTAAGACAGCTATGCAGTCAGGTAAGGGGAATACTGGTTTTTGGATTCTAGAGTATGAGCCGGTGAAAGCGAAAATGCTTGAACCTCTTATGGGGTACACGGCAACGTCTGATATGAATAATCAGGTAAGAATCCGATTTAATAGGAAGGAAGAAGCGATTGCTTTTGCGCGTAAGAATGCTATCTCTTACCGTGTAGAAAAGAAACATACGTCGATTCGACGTGCTATTTCTTATTCTGATAATTTTCGCAGTGATCGGCAGCATTCTTGGACACATTGAATTAAAGATGCTATTTTGAATTGAGAAAATAATCAGTTGGGTCCCGTAGCTCAGCTGGATAGAGCAACGGCCTTCTAAGCCGTGGGTCACAGGTTCGAATCCTGTCGGGATCACCATGTTTAAATGATATTAATAGGCTATAAAAAGTTAGAGAGTTTTCCTTTTATTCTATTAGCTTATTTTTCTGTAAACTCCCGAACCTTTTTGATGTTTTTTGGTTGATTTTGTTTATAAACGTTTTCTGTTGACTGTTTTAGTATAAAATGATGCTGTTTTCTCTTTTTTCAGTAAAAATTGCTTTTGATTGCTGAAACTTTAGCATTGCATATTCTTGCCGCGTGTTGCTACTATATCACATGCTTTAGGAAACAGATTGCAAAAACTCTTTTTTACGAGCTTCTTTTCATCTTTCTGAAAATGAATATTTTATTTCTTAGATTAGATTTAAGCATTGCGGCTAATGCTGGTGAAATTGCCAAAAAACATCTATTGTGATTTTTTTTATTTTTTATGAATAATATTATTACGTTTTTCAGCATGATCTTTGGTAAGATCGATTTTGATTAGATACAAGGCATGATGGATTCGATTTAGAACTGTTTATGATGAGAATTTACAGACGGCACAAGAGGTAGGGAATATCTTCTTGTCTTGGAAGCTGTGATTCATAACGAATTACTTCTTTATGGTTTTTTCGTATAAAAAGTTGTTATATGTGCCGTCCAGATAAGATATTGTTTTTTTCAATGAGAGACACTTGCGGACAATTTGATTTAACATGATTGTCACTGTTTCTCAGGTAGGGTTATAGGTTGCATCAATGTTTAGGTTTTCTTAGTCTTATAGGTTTAAGAATGTATACTGTGTATTTATATGAATGAAGATAGATTGTATCTTAGAGTTAAATTTTTAGATTTCATATTTACATTTTCAAATGTTTTTTCTTATTTCTTTATAGTTTGTACATCATGTTAGAAGTATTTTAATATTGGATAACAATCACATTAAAATGTTATACAGATGAGATCTGAAGATCTAAACTCACACGGTTCAAGGTGATCATTATTTCAATAAGAATATAGTGTGAGGAGAATGCCATTTTACAGGCTTTGTTTTAAGAGATATCTCTTAAAGCTCACTTTACGCTGGCGCTCGTGAATGGTACAATGATAAATCCATTGAGCTCCATCATCTTTACACTTATGAAGAAATAAGCTGACGCTATCATATACTTTGCCTATTTGTCAGCCTCCGATGTTGCAATAGATTTTAGCACTTGAGGCATTTATCGGCATTTTTGTGCTTTTTTATACAATTTTTACTTAATACTAATTCCTCTTATGACGTGTAAGAGAGACGGTTTTGTTTGATTCAATATAAATAGGTTTGAAATGAGAAAACATTACGATATTCGGATTTCTCATTGAACATGGCAAACAATAAAACATGATTATAAATCAATGTATTTTTAGAATGAAAAAATTTGCTTTTATCGTGTTTTTTTACTCTTTTTGATATTTTATTATAATTTGTAATTGGTAAACTCAAAATACAGCTCTAAGGTTAAGTGTTTTATATCTATCGAAGTGACTGTGGTTATATCTAACTGTTTGGACAACAAGTGTATACCAATAGACATGAAAGAATTAAGAAAAACAGGGGATAGATCAGGAAATAAACAATATTTTTTAGAACAGAAGCCTATGCTTGTCGAAAGAATTTTAAAATCCAACTTCTAATCTGTTGCAAAATGATGTTGTTATTACGTTTGTGATACTTTTAGATGGCTTCCCCCAAGAGGCGCTATCAGAACGTAAAAAATATTAGAAACACTCCCTAAGGCATGCCCTTTGTAGAGGCATGTTGCAAAATCTTATTTCCGAACCTTTATTTACGCATCCCGCACCTTGGAAGAATACGATAATTCAATAATTTATTTATACTATAAAGTTGAATGGTGGGCGTGACAGGGATTGAACCTGTGACCCCTACGATGTCAACGTAGTGCTCTCCCGCTGAGCTACACGCCCATTCATTGATGTTGCATACACCATATAGAATGCCAAACGTCAATGCCTAATTTCATTTTCTCTTTCAACAGATGCAAATAACTTTAAAAATACTTTTTAAGCAGCGATAAGGATCTTTTCAACTTCATTGACGAGTTCACGTAAGTGAAATGGCTTAGAGAGAACCTTTGCATCAGGAGGGGCATCACTATTTGAATTGAGTGCTACTGCTGCAAAACCTGTAATGAACATTACTCGTAAATCAGGGTCAATCTCAGTAGCACGTCGTGCAAGTTCGATTCCGTCCATCTCTGGCATCACAATATCAGTCAGGAGAAGGGAAAATGGCTCTTCTTGTAAACGTTCATATGCGCTAATACCATTATCGAAATCGGCGACTTCGTAGCCTGCACGTTCTAAGGCTTTTACGAGAAAGCGACGCATATCGTTATCATCTTCTGCGAGCAGGATTCGTTTCATGATTATGTTCCAATGGCTCCATTTGTCAGAGTTTTGCCGCATCAATTATACAATATAGAGTATTTAGAAAAAAGATGGTAAAATGCTCATAATTGAAATGAATGGCAAAATGGTTAATTCTTACATTCTTATTCAGAATACAGCATATTCGTTGTGAGTTGGTTAAATTCGAAATATATGTGATTTTGAAAAAAGAAGGGGGGCTCTAAAACTTCTAAGATGATTCATTGCTATCTTTTCTTTTAAATTTGCTGATTATTATCAGAATTCCATTAAAAAACTTATGAAAACCATTATTGTAGGGACTTCCTATATCGAGAAATTAAAAGAATATTATGTTAATTTATTGTTTTTAAAAAGTTCTCCTAAGAAATAGAAATTTTATAGTTGTTTGTTTTTATAGAGATTTGTAATAAATATTATAAATGCGCTTTATTTCCAGTTTTTTTCCTTAAATAGATGAAAAATATTATTTTTCTAGATATAATATTAAATGAGTATTTTATAACAAATCAAAAATAGTATTTTGATGCTTTATTTATAAATATGTATCATGTTATATTAAGATAGATTTATTATTTTTATTTATATAAATAGTTTTTTATTAAGTTATTTTTTATGATATAAAATAATATTGTTTAATGTAATGATATACTTTGTATATTAGTTTTTTTATTAGAATGCGTGGTGAATATTTAGGTCATGGCTTGTCTGTAGAGGCTAGAAAACGAATCATATGAGTGGTTGGAAAGTAAAATCCATTATATTAAAAAGTGTTTGTAGATCCAATGCTCGTAGAAAATTTCTTTTTTGATAGGGCGGAGCGGAATTAAGGTTTAGTGTTATTTTACAGATACATTATCGGGAATAAATGCATCAAATGCAGCCCAAAATTGCTTTTTATAATCTTCGTTAACCATAATTGTATCCAGTTCAGCGCCTGTAATAGTAATACTTTCTGTCAGACGTGTGTGTTGGCATAATTGCTGCACTTCAATGTTGTTTGCAATATTATTTTGATTGGCAAGAATAAAGAGTGTTGGGATTCGTAAATCTCCATGAAGTACATTTCTCTTCACAGAATCAATCGCATTAAATACTGATGCTATCCATTGGGATGTTGGGGGCTTAATGGAAGAGAGCGGCACTTTATGTATGTGTCCCAATTGTATATTTTTTTGTTTTGTTTTGTTTAATTTTTTACCATCTTTCGCTGGTATAAAGCCAAGACCTATATCAGAAAGAAATTGTGTTAATTTATGTTGAAAACCATTTGTTTTATTGCCGAATGGAGCAAAAAGGGGAGAAACACAGAGCAATCTATTAAACTGATGATTAATGAGATCTAATCCGCTAAGTGCTATCAATCCACCTATGCCGTAGGCAAGCATAGAGTAAGGTGGCGGACAATTAGGATAAACAATATTTTTAAGAAATTTATATAAGTCATTAATATCGTTATTTATATCAAAATAATGATGTCTGTTTTGTTTTCTTATCTTGAGGGATGTTTTTTCTTGATCAAACCAGTCAAATATTGCTGTATGAAAACCGCGTTTAGAAATTTCATTTATTAATAAAAAATATTTTTCTAAAGCATTTGCGTAACTTTTGAGAATAACAATTGTTCCCTTAGATTTTTCCACCTCAGGATATGTTATAGCAAAACGAATTTCATGATCTATTGCTATTTTAAGAGTACCATGATGGACATTAAGAGGAGTGGCCCCCCAGTCTATGGGATAAAGAGGTGTTTCCAATTGAAATCCTTTACAATGTATTTGCTGCTTAGTGCTTTGACATTTATGTAATGAAGAAAAAGGATTTAAAAAGGGGTATATTGCTTTTTAGATAGTTTTTATCAATTTAGGTCCCAAAGAGTTGAAATAAAGAAAAACGATTACTAGATAATATAGTGCGGTTGCCATGATGGGGCCGCAGGTTCACAAGTAAGTTTGCCATGTGGGAACTTTGTGAATTAGTTATAAATTATAGTCGCTCTAGAGGAGGGCAATATTATGCGTCAAGTAGATTTTTCACCATTTTATCGTTCCACAGTAGGTTTTGATCATCTTTTTAACTGGTTTGATTCTAGAACACAACCAGACGAAGTTTCTTCTTATCCCCCTTATAATATCGAGCGTTTAACTGAAGATTCTTATAGAATTTCTATGGCTGTTGCTGGTTTTTCTCAAGATGAAATTGATATTGAAACGCATTGTAACCAGCTGATCGTTAAGGGAGACAGAAAGTCTAAAAATGATGATGAAGAGCGAGAATTCCTTTATCGAGGTATTGCTTCGCGTGCTTTTGAACGGCGTTTTCATTTAGCTGATCATGTTAAGGTTATTGGGGCAGAACTTGGAGATGGACTTCTTCATATTCAGCTTAAAAGGGAAATGCCAGCTGAATTAAAACCTAAAAAGATAACCGTACAGATGTCACCATCCATTACAAAAAATGATAACAGCGACATTATCGTGTAAAGAAAATTTAGAAAATATGAGATCGAATAATTATAAATTTTTCTGAAGAATAAAAAACGCGAGACAAAAGGTCTCGCGTTTCGTATGTGTTTTCCTAAGAAGAAGCGCATTTAAATAAAACAGCTTATCTCGAATTTATGATAAAATATCATTGCACATTATTCTATGTTGAAGAAAAATTTCATGTGTGTGCAATTGAAATGCATAATCATTCACTTTTTAAGTAAGCTTATTTTATAGCATTTTAAAAATGGTCGGAGCGGCGGGATTTGAACCCACGACCCCTTGACCCCCAGTCAAGTGCGCTACCAAGCTGCGCTACGCTCCGAGTTTGTGTAAAACGATTAAATGACTGTTTCTTTAAAGGCAAGAGAAAAAATAAACAGAATAATCTAAAATGCTCTTGCACTTAGAGCTTTTGAAAGTAAAAATTTTGGACATCAATATTTTGTTGTTAATTCAAGATAAATAACGAATTTGTAAAATTCTTTGTGATCATTAAATTTTTAGCACTATAGTTAATAGATGTATGCATTTAATTACTTTTGAGATTGTGAGGGGGTAAGATTGGTGACTTTAGGGGTATGAATTGGAGCAAATGAGTGCGGAAGGTATATTTTTTTTCTTACCTAATCGTTACTTTTCTAAAAAGATAAAGATTTTCAAAAGAAGAGGAGTGAATGTATGGTTTTGAAAAGTTTTCGTTTTTTTAGAGTTTTTATAGATGAGGTATTTTGCATTTTATGTGGACAAAAAATTGTAAGTTCTGGATTATATAATCACAAATCTCATTTTACGGGTATGTATTTTTATCCAAATAAACAAGGTCAGAATGCTTTAATTTATGTTTTGTTTTTTTTCTGAAATATCAGATAAAATATTATAGAGGAAAAACTTTCAAAGTGTCTATTGAACTAAGAAAAGAGTAAACTATGAGCCGTTTTTCGGTAATAAATTTGACGCAAGCAGCAGTGGATCGTGTTAAAGCGATTATGGATGCAAAAGATGCACAGGGTATTCTTGTTGGTATCAAAAAAGGTGGTTGTGCAGGGATGGAGTATACAATTACTCTTGTCAAAGAAAAGGGGATAGATGCGGATGTTGTTGAAGTGAATGGTGCCCGTGTTTTTGTAGCACATGATGCGGTATTATTTTTATTAGGGACGCAGATGGATTATGAAGTGACAACGCTGCGGTCTGGTTTTATCTTTAAAAATCCTAATCAAGTTTCAGCATGCGGGTGTGGAGAATCGGTGGAACTTCGTCCTGCTACGCAGGATCAATATAAAACAAATTGAGCTGAGCTAAATTATAATTTAGTAATTTTAGAGGGGCTTGTTCTTTTAGGTAGAAGAAATCTACTATTTTTTATTGTTCATTTTTAGCTTGCTTCCAAAGTGCTTCCATTTCATTCAAGGATGCGTCAGTGAGTGTTTTAGATTGAGTGGATAGCTTTTCTTCAATATAGGCGAAACGATTTCGAAATTTTATATTCGTTTTTTTTAATGCTTTTTGTGAATCAATCGCTAAGTGGCGCGCGAGGTTAAGGAGTATAAAGTAGAGATCTCCAAACTCTGCTTCTATCTCTGAGTTTTGTTTATTTTTGATGGCTTCTTTGAGCTCTTCGAGTTCTTCTTCTATTTTTTCAAAAACTTTATCACTTTTTTGCCAATCAAAACCTACTTTAGCTGCTGCTTCTTGTAAAGCAAGTGCCTCTTGGTTTGCTGGCTGGATTTGTTTTACTTTTGCGAGTATGCTTGTGGAGGAATTGTTGTTTTTTTCTTCGCACATTCTTTTTTGTTCAACCTGTTCTCTTTTTTTTATATATTCCCACTCCTCTTTTATAAATCCTCGTTTTTTTTGCTCGGCATTTCCAAAAACATGAGGATGGCGTCGAATCATTTTTTCCGTGATTGCATAAACAACATCTTCAAAAGTAAAGCTGCCTTCTTCTTGTGCTATGGTAGCATGATAGACAACTTGTAAAAGAAGATCCCCAAGTTCTTCACAGAGATCCTTTCGATTCTTTCGTTCAATGGCATCGATGACTTCGTAAACTTCTTCGAGCATATAGGGTATGAGGGATTCAAAAGTTTGTTTTTTATGCCAGATACAACCATTATCAGAGTTTCGTAATGCAGTGATAATTGCAGTGAGATCTTTGATATCTTTTGAGGCTAACATTTTGCACTTCCTTTGTAAGTAATAGAGCTTATGTTAGATGTCCCAACGCCTATGTAACCACATCCATTGTCCAGGATATTCACGGACCCAAGATTCAACAATATCATTTAATTTTTGCGTAGAAGCAGCTATATCGATATCATTTTTTTCATCACGTGGAAGTTCTACATGTTCATATAACTCTAAACGATGACGTCCACTAGGCAAACGAATACAACGTGCTGGATAAATATCACAGTCATATTGTCGAGCAAGTTTTATAATTAAGGGGTTTGTTTTAAGAGGTCTGTTAAAAAATGTTCCCATGATACCGCGGCGAAATTTTTGATCAACGAGCATACCAACATTTTCACCTTCTTCTAATTTGGCTGCTAATGCCCATGCTGCTCCGGCCTTGGAGGGAACAAGGTGTCCCATAGAAGTTTGTCGTGCTTTAAGGATTCGTTTGGCAACATAGGGATTATTGGGTGGTCTAAATAATACCGTAACATTAAGATCAAAACTTTGTGCACAAATAGGCAGAAGTTCAAAATTTCCAGTATGTGCGGTGAAAAAAATATGTGGTTTTTTTTCATTTTTTAATCGCTCAAATATTTCAATACCTTTAACCTCAATGAAACCTGGCTCATCTGCATGAGGATCAAAATCAAAAATTTTATCAAGAAAAATATATTCGGCTAGGAAACGTCCTATATTTTCCCACATTTCTATTGCAATCGCACGGAGTTCTTGCTCTGTTTTTTCTGGATATGCACTCCTAAGGTTTGCAAGTGTGATTTGATGACGATGTACAAGGGGACCAATTTTTTTTGCTAACCAAGCAAAAAAAGAAATTCCCATTTTGGCTGGAAAACATTTTAGAATAAATAAAGAACCAAAGAGCAGATATGCCCATAACAAGTAGGATATTTTTTTAGCTATAATTTTAATACGATATATGAGATTTTTAAGAGAAAGCTTCATCATGATTTAATCGATTTTAAGGATAATTTTACCAAAAACATCACGGCTCTCCATTCGTTTTAAAGCTGTATCAATTTCATCCAGCCCAACAATTGTATCAATGACAGGGTGTACGGCTTTTTGTGCCATTTTTTGCATGGCATTTTTCATATTTTCCATACGGCAGCCAAATGAACCGAATATCTTAAGCTGTTGCTGGAATAATTGCATGAGATTTATTGGTGCTGAAACACCAGAGGTAGAACCGCAAGTCACTAAACGTGCTCCTTTTTTCATACATAACAGAGAACCGTTCCATGTATCTACACCAACATGCTCAAAAACAACGTCAACACCTTTTTTTTGGGTTAATTTACGCACTACACCTTCAAAACGATCTTTACGATAATTAATCACATGATCTGCCCCAAGAGAGTGTGCTTTTGCAATTTTTTCATCTGAACCTACAGTTGTGATAACTGTACAGCCCATGTGTTTTGCAAGTTGAATGGCTGCAGAACCAATACCTGAACCACCAGCCTGTATCAGGATTGTTTCTCCTGCTTGTAGTTTTGCGTTATCGAAAAGCATATGTTCTACGGTACCAAAAGTAATTGGAGCAACTGCTGCTTGCAATTCATCACATTGGAGAGGGGCTGGAACTAATAAACGTGCTGGCAAATTGACAAGCTCACACGCAAATCCATCAAGGTGAAAACCGTAGACTCCCTTTACCTGACTGCAAAGATTATCCCGTCCTTCATGACAAGCTTGGCATACTCCGCAGGTTTGTGCACCATAAATTGAGACAATCTGTCCAAGTTGGAGATGTTCAACGCCATCTCCTATTTGTATAACCTCACCAGAGGCTTCTGCACCAATGATGAGTGGCATTTTTCTTTTCGCAAAAGCCATGCCACGCCATCCCCATACATCAATATGATTAAGAGCAACGGCTTTTATCCGCACAGTTACTTCACCTATACTAGGTGAAGATGGCGGGGAAATATTGGTGATTTCAAGCCGACGATCATCGAAGAGTTGCAGTGCACGCATTATCATCCCCCTTAAATATATTATTAGGTTAGCGTTATAAAATTTTATTATTAAAGGATTATCCTTTATATGCAGTGATAACAAGACTCATATTTTGACCACCAAATCCAAATGAGTTTGACAAAACCGCATTGACACAGGCCTTACGGCTATGATGAGGAACAACATCTAAAGGGATCGCAGGGTCAGGATTATCATAATTTATTGTCGGTGGAAGTATCCCCGATTGAATGGTTAAAAGCGAAAAAACCGCTTCTATTGCACCAGCAGCAGTTAATGTATGCCCAATCATTGATTTATTAGAAGAGACTGGAATATGCTTTAAAAGATCACCGAATACTGTTGATAATGCAAGATATTCCATTTTCTCATTTTCAGGTGTTGAAGTTCCGTGGGCATTAATATAATCAATTTCATTGATAGTTATTTTTGCATCGTCTAAAGCTTTGCGAACGGATTCAATTGCTGGTGATGCATCGGGTTTTGAACGTGTACGGTGAAAGTCATCAGCGGTTTCTCCACAGCCAGCTAAAATTCCTAAAACTATAGCATTACGGTTTAATGCGCTTTGAAGAGATTCAAGAACAAGAGCGCCTGAGCCTTCTGCCATAACAAAACCATCTCGATCACGGCTAAAGGGTTTTGCTGCTTTTTCTGGAGGCTCATTCTGAGTTGAAAGAGCAGATAGTAACGAAAAACGGATGAGAGATTCTGCTGAAACTGATCCATCTGTCGCAATTATAAGAGCTCGATTTGTTTCTCCCCGTCTAATAGACTCAACACCTAATTGAATTGCTGTTGCACCAGATGCACAGGCAGTGGAAAGTGTAACAGGAAGTCCTTTTGTGCCAAATGTTTTTTGAAGTTTTTCTGCAATTGCACCAAATTGTGTGGCTTCAAAAAGCGTCTCATGGAGTTTATCCTTACAGACTTTAAGAAGATGTGCATAAGAAGGCTCATTATTGAATTCTTCCTCTTGATCAAGACTAAAACGTGCTTTCCATTCAAGTTCAACAGGAGGAGCAGCTAGAAAGAGTGGTCCATTAAATTTTTTTTTATCAATAGCAGCTTGTTCTAAAGCTTCTTCAGCAGAAAGATGTGCAAGCTTCTCAGAGAGAGCTGAAGCACCAAGTGTACTTTCTTTAAGAAAATCAATTGTTCCAGCAATATATGTATTTAATCCCTCAACGGGAAAACGTGTTATTTTGTGGATACCACTTACACCACTTGTTAATTTTTGCCAATTTTCATGTTTCCCTTGTCCCAGTGATGTGACAATGCCTGCACCAGTTATTGCTACAAGTGGACGCCCAAAATGATCATGATATTTCACTATAGAAATTCCCCTTCAAACAGCTGTAAGACGCACAATACCTTCAGCTCTTTTTATACCAATAGTTGTAACAAATATTTCACGTACTTCTTTAGAAAAAGGTTTTTCATGAGGACTTAACGCTGGAAAACAATGTTTTTTTTCAATTGAAAGTGCTGCAAGAGCTAGAGCTAGAGGAAATTGTGCTTCCCTCATATAACCAAATAATGTTGTAATGCCACGATAAGATAGATCAGCATTATCAAGAGCATTTTGTTCTGCTTTTGTTGCTTCGTGAGCTCCTGAGGCTGCTGAAATGGCTAAGGCAGATTTAGCGCCAGCAGTTTTTAACATTGTTGCAATTGACTCTCTAAGTGGAATTTTGGTTCTATCTGTTTGGTCTGTAATAATTTGGTTAATTTCAGCATAAGCACGTGCGTTGCGTTTTTTGGCATGTTCTCCACTTTCAATAACTAGGAAGATACCACCAGAACCGGCTATGATACCGCCGCCGGGGTGGATTTCACGATCCCACACTGGGCTCCATCCATTATGGGTTAAAAGACCACCAAGCTCATGCGCCAACAACATATCATAACTTTGTGCATTATAGGAACTTCCTACAAGAGCATGGGTGCTTTGACCTGATTTAATACGAGCTACAGCAATTTGAAGTGCAGAAAGACCACTGCCTTCTTCTCCCATAAATGTACGAGATGATCCAGTGACTTTATGAACAATTGAAATGTTTCCTGCCAAAAGGTTTGAAAGTTGTGCCAAAAATAATGTTGGGCGAAGTTCAGTTGAAAGAGCAACATTTAACATAGAGGCATGATCGGCAACTGCGCGCGCTTTAGAAAGAATCTGTGTATCAACAGTAATATCACGTTCTCCCCCACTTGCAGCTACGATCATATCCATTGTTGAAGTGAGTTGTTCATTATTTTTCATGCCGGCATCATCAAGAGCAAGACCAGCCGCATAGGTACCAAGACGCTGCCATGTTCCCATTTGCCGTTGATCACTTTTTTTAGGAATTTGTAAACTCCAATCAATTTCGGGCAATTTATGAACCGTGTAGGGTGAAAAAGTTGTATAATCTAGGTTTGGTGTACGGATTGGATCATTTAAGAGATTCCAATGTTGATCAGTTCCTTCCCCCAGAGAGCTTATGAGACCTATACCAGTGATGAATACAGATTGATCATGCATGGCGAAAAAACTACTCCGCCTGTTTTAAGGCAACGAGATTATCAATTTTTGCACAAAGGTTTTTAAGAACAAAGTATTCTTCTGTTGCAACGGTACCTTCGTTGACTTCTTGTGTCCATTGTTCTAGAGGAACTTTTATTCCGAAAGCTTTATCAATAGCGAAAACAATATCAAGAAAATCAAGACTGTCGATTCCTAGATCGTCAATTGTATGACTTTCAGGTGTAATTGTATTGCGATCAATTTCACTGATTTCTGCAATGATATCAGCAACTTTATCAAACGTGGAAGGCAATGTACGGATTCCTTATTATAGAGTTAGTAAATTCAAAATACATTTAATATTGTTCTTCTAGCCTTTTTTCTCTTTTAAAAAAAGACTTAATCCAGAATATAGCTGTCTTTATCTATAGAGAAAAGAGGTTTACAGTACATGAAATACTATATCTCAATATTTAAAAAACTTTGAAATTTTATTACGCATTTATTTTACGAGACTATTTTTTCTATTGGCAGCAAGGACAGCAAGGGCTGTTATATTAACAACTCCCCGGGAAGTTACTGAAGGTGTTAAGATATGGGCGGGACGTGCTGCCCCGATTAGAATAGGACCAACATGGAGTGCATTTGTGAGGCTTTTAACAGTGTTGAGCGTGATATTGGCTGAATCAAGTGTTGGAAAGACAAGCAAATTAGCTTCACTTTTAAGACGAGAATTAGGAAAAACACGATCACGAAAAACTTTGGAAAGGGCAGCATCAGCATGCATTTCACCATCTGCTTCTAAATCAGGGTGTAATTTGGCAAGAATTTCTGTTGCACGTCGCATTTTACGCGCACTTTCTGTGTTTTTAGAACCAAAGTTTGAGTGTGATAATAAGGCTGCTTTTGGTGTTATTCCAAATGCTTCAACTTCTTGAGCTGCCAACACAGTCATTTCAGCGATTTCTTCTGCAGAAGGATTTTCATTGACGTAAGTATCTGTAAGGAAAAGAGTACGTTGTTGAGAGATAAGCAAACTCATAGCAGAAAAACGGTGAACATTAGGATCAAGACCGATAATTTGTTCAATCAATTCAAGTTGGCGTTCAAAGCGTCCTTCTAAGCCGCAAATCATTGCATCTGCTTCTTCACGCATAACGGCAAGGGCAGCAATAGCCGTTGTTGATGTTCTCACTACTGTTTTTGCCATTTCAGGCGTAACACCACGCCTTCCTGTATAATGAAAAAATAAATTAACATAATCACGAAAACGTGGATCATCTTCAGGGTTTGTTAATTCAAAATCTATACCGGGACGAATTCTTAAACCAAAGCGTTTTAATCTTGCTTCTACGACATGTGGACGGCCGATAAGGAGGGGCGTTGCTGTTTGTTCTTCAATGACAACTTGTGCTGCACGAAGGACGCGTTCATCTTCACCATTGGCATAGATGACGCGTTTACGTTTTGCTGTTTTTGCTGCAGCAAAAACAGGTTTCATTGTTAAACCAGAAAGAAAGACAAACCGATTGAGGATATCATAGTAGGCTTCCATATCTTCAATGGGACGAATGGCGACACCTGTTGCCATTGCTGCTTTAGCAACAGCGGGAGCAATACGCAGTATTAAACGCGGATCAAAAGGAGAGGGGATCAGATAGTCTGGTCCAAAATTGGGTGGTTCTTTTGAGTATGCACGTGCTACAACATCTGAAGTTTCTTCACGTGCAAGGGCAGCAATCGCATGAACAGCGGCCATTTTCATTTCTTCATTAATTGCACTAGCACCTACGTCTAATGCACCACGGAAGATATAGGGAAAACAAAGGACATTATTAACTTGATTGGGATAATCAGAGCGTCCTGTGCAGATCATTGCATCTGGTCGTATAGAGCGTGCTTCTTCAGGCATAATTTCTGGTACTGGATTAGCTAGCGCTAAAATGAGTGGATTTTGAGCCATTCTTTTAAGATATTCAGGCTTTAAAACACCACCCGCAGATAGGCCTAGAAAAATATCCGCATCATCAATAATATCAGATAAAGTTCGTGCGTCCGTTTTTTGTGCGTAATTGATTTTCCAACGATCCATAAGGGTCTTGCGACCTTCATAAACAACTCCCTCTAAGTCACTAAGCCAAATATTTTCAACTTTTGCCCCAAGACGAACCAAAAGATTAAGGCAAGCGAGGGCAGCAGCACCTGCACCTGAGGTAACTATTTTTGCATTTTCAATTTTTTTTCCTGAAAGATTTAAGGCATTTAATACAGCAGCAGAAACAATAATGGCAGTTCCATGTTGGTCATCATGAAAAACTGGAATTTTCATTTTAGCACGAAGCTTTTCTTCGATTTCAAAACATTCAGGAGCCTTAATGTCTTCAAGATTAATACCACCAAATGTAGGTTCTAAGGTCGATATTGTTTGTACCATTTGTTCTATATCGGATGCATCAATTTCAATATCAAAAACATCAATATTCGCAAATTTTTTAAATAAAACGGCCTTGCCTTCCATAACTGGCTTGGAAGCGAGTGGACCAATGTTTCCTAAACCAAGAACAGCAGTTCCATTGGATATAACAGCGACTAAATTAGCACGGGAGGTATATTGAGCAGCAAGATTGGGATCTTCATGAATCGCAAGACATGGTGCTGCAACGCCTGGAGAATAAGCAAGAGCTAAATCACGTTGATTATCAAGAGGTTTTGTTGCTTGTATTTCCAATTTTCCAGGTTTTGGGTGTTGGTGATAAAAAAGTGCGGCACTGTCAAGTTCAGCTTTTGGTGAACTGAAATCACTATTTCGTTCTCTAGACATTTTTATGATATCCAAGTTAGCGTATGTGTATATGAGATGTTCCATCTACGATAAGGTTTTGTCCACTAATAGATCCTCATTTCTCTGAATATCAAAATGCATGAGTATGAGAAAACTCTTCTGGATCGTAAAACCAGTTTGATGATTCTTTTTGTTTGTGCACAATGAATAATTTCATTGATAGCAGCACGATTAGCTTTTTCTTTCCTTAATAAAACGCGTAAAAATTGATTAGTCTACAAACAAATAAAATATTACTAATGATTACATTACCAAGCCATTATTTTTTTTGCAATGCTTACAAATTAAGGAAAAAAAAGAAGAGTGTTTTCTATTAACTTCATCTTCTTTATTTAAATTTCTATAGGGAGATAGAAGAAATTTTAAATAACAATTTGCAATTTATAAATTGTTTTTGCAGCTATTTAAAAGGAAACTGGAACTTTAAAAATGAAAGTCATTTTGTTTATTATTCAATTGAACTCTTAATAATGCGAGCTGTATATTTTTAATATACTTACAAATCTGTGTTTTAATAAACGAAAAGTATATCCGAAACAGCTGTAATTGCATGTTTTATACCTAAAGTTCATATATTCCGTATAATGCGTTACTTTATAATTTATAATGAATCATCTCGTATGTTGAATAGAAAATTTGAATACAATAAGCTTCTTTTATTTCAAATTCACCTAATATAATAAAAAAACATTTACTTACATAATTCAAACGAGAGTAATATGTGGATAAAAACATTAAAAAAATAAATAGAAGTGTTTCTATAAGCTATTTTAATACAAAAGCATGAATTTTTTTCACAATTAATAAAAATAATTATTACCGATTTTGTACCTTTATGAAACTATGAAAAATAAAGAAGTTAAGAAAAAGATAAGGAAATAGAAAACATGCTTTATCATTCTTAGAATGATATGTTGTTTGATAAGCCATTACGCTTCTTTAGGGTTATTGCTTAGGATATCAAAGAAAACTCGCATGCCAATTATCCCAACCCTTGAAGTACAAAGCTACAGTTGAAAGAAAAGTACTCTATGATAAGCCATTAAAACAACTGGAGAGAGAGAGAAAGTGGAAAAAATATTTTTTCCACTTTTCTTATTTGTTATTGGATTCGACCACTTGCATGAGCAAGCATAGTGTAAACTTTTCCGGTATCTGATATCAAGTACTTGCGAACTGAGTTGGAAGAGCCAGAACTGCGCGATATATCACGTAAGAGCTTTTCGAAATCTGTAACATATTGATTCACTGAACGTTTAAACCCAAAATCGCTCATATATTTTTTCTTAATCATTTCAAATATTTTTTGTCCATTTAAGGTATAAAGGCGTTCTGTTACGATGTTTTTTTGTCCACGTTGATAATGATCCCATAGCTCAACAATGGCATTGTGATTAATAGCTTGCACTATACCAGAAGCTAATGAATTAAGAGAGCAGTTTGCAGGAGATGGTTTTGTTTGCACTGATGTTAAAACATCATCACTAGGGGGAGCATCATAAAATGTTTCTTCACGTGAAGCTCTTTCTAAGAGATTTGATACCCATTTATTTGGTCTTTTTTTGCTTTGATCTTGTTGCAAGATAGGCTTAGGTGGCACAATCTTTTTAACAGACTCAGTGGAACTGTCACTTTTTTGATTAAATATTGATGATGTAGGAAATGCTGATATTAGCTGTTTTTGTACGCTCTTTTGATCATTTTGTATAACACTGACTAAATCTTGTAACGCTGTAATCTGTTCATTCAAAGCTGTGCGAATTGTTTGCGTTGTTTCTTTTGTTTTTTCTGGAAGTTTTTTTACATTTTCATTGATATCATTATTAATCTTTGAAAGCTCTAAACGAACTTCATCAGCGGAGCGACGTATATCTTCTGCTGCTTCTGAAAAACGCGTTGATGCTTCACTAACAAGCTTATTAAGTGATTGTTGGAATGAATTTGTAGAATTACGCGCATTCTTATCAGAGCGTTCAAGTGCTAAGTTGAAGATTTTTTCATAATGCCCAATCATTTGATTAATTTCATGAGACTTTGAAACAAGAGCATCGCTTAATACAGAAAGCGTATTATGTTTTTCTTCAAGTGTTGCACTAAGTGAATTTTCAGACTGTTCAAGAACATGAATAGTTTGGGAAAGTGTCTTTGCATGTTCACCAAAACTGCTCGTTATATGATTAATTTGTTCAAAGGTACTCTTTGAAAGTCCTTGCAGAATTTCAACATTAGTATTGAGCGCTTGATTTGAGGCTGACAAACGCTCTGCTACTTGGTCCGTGTTGCGGAAAAAATTATTCGTACTCTCATTAAACTGCCCATCAATATTTTGAACAGCCGATAATAAAACATTACTATTTTCGTGAAAATTGTGAATTGATTGATTCAACTGTGTTAAGATGGATGAGACATTATTAACAAGTTCTTCCTTCATAATCGTTATTGTTTGAAGTGTTTCAGAGTTGGCTTTGGTTAAGCTATTCACTAAAGATTCATTATGTGCATAAATTCTTTGTTCAGCATCTTGTGTGGAAAGAGAGAGTTGTTCACCGATATGCTGTGTTAAAGAATCAATTGATTCTGTCGTATTTTGCGCTGCTTGATTTAAGTGATTTGTAAGCTCTGTTATTTTTCCAACATGTTGTGAAATTTGTGTTGTTGTTTGATTTCCAGCATCTTCCAGACGGCTCGTGACATCAGAGAGCTGATATCCTAAATTATTTTTAAGATTTTGCATAGAGTGATGAAGAACATCACAGCGTTCATTAAGGACTTGCTCTATTGCTGTTGTTGATGTGTGAATAGTTTCATTCAATAATGCTTGTGCATTATGACTGGCTGTTGCGAAAGCTTCAACAGTATGCGCTGTTTGTTCAGACAGAACGGACAGAACTTTTTCACTGGTATCATAAACAGTTTTTTTGACATTTGATACAATGCGATTGCCTGATTCTGAGAGAATATTTTCTGCTTGTGCAGTAACATTTGTAACAGATGAAAGAATTTGTTCACTCGTAGAAGAAAGAATATCAGAAGCTTTTATAATCTTATTATGCAGGTTATCTGTAACTGTATTAACAGAGTCTTCTAAGGTTACACGCATATTGTCAACACTACTTTCCAGCGCTTGTTGAATTATCTGACTTTGCTCATTATTAAGAATGAGAGACGTTTTTAACGTGTCAGAACGTTCCTCAATAACAGATGTTTGCATATCAATGGCTTCACAGATTTGGCTGAATTTTTCAGATAATGTTTCCTCTAGCGTTGTTGTTCGTTCAAAAATTTTGTGTGCACGATCTTCTAGATCTGTATCAAATGATTCCATACGTGTTTCAAGGGTTTCAAAGAAAACACCACTCGATTGAGAAAGAGTATTCTTTAAAATTTCGGCATGGTTTTCAAGGTTTCTGATATGATCTTGAACCGTTTCAGTAATGTTTTTATTATTGGCGACAATTGCACTCTCAACTAAATCTATTTGTTGTTTCAATGCAACATCGACACGTATATCACTTTTTGCAATGAGGTTATGGATTGTTTCCATGCGTTGCTCAAGTGTGCGTGCTTGATCGGCAAGAACTTCATTGAGAGAAAAACTATTAATCGCTAAAGAGTCGCGCAGAGCATCGGCACGGATATCAATATTTCTCGCCTGTGCTTCTAAAGCATCTTGGGTTGTATTGCAGCTTTGTACAATGACATCTTGTAGCTTTTCAGTGCATTGAATGATGTTTGTAATATGATTTTCAGCTTGTTTATCAACGACTTGAACATTATCAGCCAAAACTTTTTCAATATGAGAAGTATTTTGGGACAAAACATCAATTTGATTTCTTAATGTATCCGCAATTTTATTTTTCTCGTTATCGAGCATGTCTGCCATAAGAGCTCGTTGATCAGAAAGTTGTACTTTAAAATCTTGTGAACGTTCTTGTATGATATCAACAATGGCATTGTCGACATATTGAATTTCTTCTCTCAGACTTTCTTTACTTTTATCAATTGCAGAAAGAATGGCTTCACGTCCATTTGTAAATGCATGGGTAATGTCTGCTGTTTTTTCTTGGAGGTTCTCATTTATTTTCAAGACATGAGCTTCCAAGAAATTACCAAGTTTTTCAGCATTATCCTCTAAAGCCTGACTGCGTTCTATAAAGGAATCAATGATGGAATCACTATGTTCTTTAAGAGAAAGATCAACAGTTGCTAAACGTTGTTCAAAGGCTCCAATTGCTTGCGAGGTTACGTTATCAAATTTAGAAGAGAGTTTATGTGCTTGGTCGTCGAGCTTTAAGATCTTCTCATCAAAATTCTGTAGAGATTGATTATTACGATCAATAAGAGCTTTATCCAAGGCTTTAAACTTTTCATCGACAGCGTGCAAAGTTTGATCTGTTACTGCTTGTATATGTGTTGCAATTTTAGCAACATGTACTTCCGCTTTTTCAGCTGTTTCATTAAAGGTTTTTTCTATTTGTTTTTCATTATGATCAAATCGTTTTGCAAAACCATCAAAGTTTTTTCCTAATTCATGAAAAAATTCCGTGTTTTTCTGCTGAATTTGTGTTGTTGTTTTGTTAAATTTTTCAACAAGTTGATTTGTTACGCCATCACCGGCATGGGAAAGTTTTTCAACAAGGTCTTCACCTTGTTTTTGTAAAGTTTGAGAAAGGGTTTGTGCAAGCTTTTCAACATTGGTCACAATGTTAGAGGTAACCAAACCAAATTCATCACTCAGTTGTTCTTGGGTTCCTTTAATTGTTGATTGTACGCGATCTGCGTGATTCAAAATGGCTATGCGTTCATTACTCAATTCTTTGATTAATGTGTGAATGCGTGATTCATTCTCAGCATAGGCTTGTTCTAGATTGTGAACTTCACCTTGTATGATTGCTTCAAGTTCAACAGCACGTCCGAGGGTACGTTCAATACCTTCGTTCATTGCCGCTACTTCTTCACGAATGGTTTGCCCTATAGCAATAGCTTGTTTTTCAGATAGATGTTGTGGTTCACTAAGGCGCTGTGCAGCATTGGTCATAAGAAGCGCAATATTATGCAAGTCGTTTGAACGTTTTGTTAATTGAGCAACGCCCCAAGATATAAGGATAGGAATTGCTGTTCCGGCTGCTACAGCAAGTCCTGTTGGGGATGTAACAAAAGTGCTGATATTGGATAAGGAGCTGAGTCCGGTAGGTGCGAGCTTATGCGCAATAAAAGCTCCTCCCGTTGCCCATAAAGCACTAAGCGCTGTTGTATACCAGTAGACTCGAGAGGAAGAACGCTGCTTGAATGGTCCAAAATTTACAGGGGTTGTTATATCATCATTTGCAGGAAGAAGTTTTGTAGGCAATAATGTATTACGAACAGTTCCACCTGAAATATCAGGTGAAGGTTTTGGAGCAAAAAGCTGTTCAACAACGGATTTATCAATAACAGCTTCATCATGAATATTAGAAACAAAAGTTGACGTACCGTTTTCAGCAAAAAATTCTTCTTCTGCCATTGCAATTTTTTGAATCAGATCATCGACATTAACAACATTTTCAGAATTATTGGATGATATCGTTTCAAATCCTGTGTCATCGAAATCAAAGTTCATAGCTTTTGTGAGGGCTTCTTCAACTTCAACTTCAAATGTTTGCAATTTGGTTCTGCGTGCCATACTCGCCTCGTACTCTTACAGCCGGAAAAGGGATACGTCCTCTTCCACATAATTTCTATATACTAGCTGTTAATTATTTAGAAAGGAATATGCTTAGGGAAAAATTTTAAAAACTTATCAAGATAAAGTTAACGCAGTTTCTTATACCCTGTTTAAAAATGTTATAAAATATAGTAAAAACAATTTATTATTTAAATCTAACAAAAACAAAAATACTGTTTACAACTTGTGTTTATAAAAAGCTTTATAAGCCGGCAGTCTTTGAAATAAGGACAATTTAATAGCAGTTATATATACAGTAAGGTGCGAACGCTTCTCTTTAATACCGATAATCGTTAATAAATGTTGTTGTCCGCTTACTTTTATTGATTCTAAACGAAGCAGTTTCATCATCACATATAGTCTGTAATAGCTTAGCACGTATAAAAGTATGCCTTTGAATTGTAAGCTCATAAAAAAGTAAACGTGGAAAAATTTTTAATTTAGTATAGCTTTTCGTAAGCTGTACTTTATTATTGCCTTAAAGAGCCGTTTTTTCTCTAATTTCAGTTGTTTGTTGCTGAATTTTGAAGCTTCTACGTTGACAATTGGATATTTTTCAGTCGATATGCATGCACGAATATTTTATGCAATCTAGATAAAGGTGTAAGAATAATGGCAGAGCGATCACAACACCTACAAGATGTGTTTTTAAATACGGTGCGTAAGCAAAAAATTTCCCTTACAATTTTTCTTGTCAATGGCGTTAAACTCACGGGTATTGTAACTTCATTTGATAATTTTTGTGTTCTTTTACGCCGAGATGGACACGCGCAATTGGTTTATAAGCATGCTATTTCTACGATTATGCCTGGGCAGCCTGTACAGATGTTTGAGGGTGAAAGTCCTGAGTAAACATATCATTTTAAGATAGACCTCTTATCCCATTTTAAAAGTACTTAGATTGCTATGATAAATGAAAATGAGAGATTAGGAGGGGTATTTGCGCAGAACACAGGACAGGTGCGCGCACTTGTTTTGATACCGTTTTTTCAAGAAAATAGAAGTGAAAGCTCTTTGAGAGAGTGTTCTGTATCTTCTCGTGTTAAAGAGTCATTAGGGTTAGCGCGTGCTATAGGGTTAGAAGTTGTTAATTATGAAACGATTAATATTGCAACGCCTCGCTCTGCGACTCTCTTTGGAAAAGGTAAAGTAGATGCGTTAACCTGTTATATAGATGAATATTCTATTGAGCTTGCGATTGTAGATCACTTTTTAACGCCAGTACAGCAGCGTAATTTAGAAAAATTATGGAATTGTAAAGTTATCGATAGAACGGCTTTGATTCTTGAAATTTTTGGGGATCGTGCACGAACAAAAGAAGGAGTTTTGCAAGTAGAGTTAGCGCGTTTGTCCTATCAAAAAGGGAGGCTTGTGCGTAGTTGGACACACTTGGAAAGGCAACGGGGAGGGCGTGGCTTCCTAGGTGGACCTGGTGAGACGCAAATTGAAGCAGACAGGCGTCTTTTACAAGAGAAAATTATTCGTATTCGCCGCGAATTAGAAACGGTTATTAAAACACGTGCACTTCATAGAGCACAAAGGAAAAAAACATCTTATCCTGTTGTGGCACTGGTAGGATATACGAATACAGGAAAGTCAACTCTCTTTAACCGTTTAAGCGGTGCAGATGTTTTAGCAAAAAATATGTTATTTGCAACGCTTGATCCGACTTTGCGCAAAGTTGTCCTTCCCCATGGAAAAACTATTCTTTTGTCTGATACTGTAGGGTTTATTTCTAATTTGCCAACAAATTTGATTGCAGCTTTTAGAGCAACCCTTGAAGAAGTGGTTGAAGCGGATCTCATTCTTCATGTAAGAGATATGTCAGATCTTGATCATCGAGCACATGCTCAAGATGTTTTAGAAGTGCTTTCAAGTCTCGATATCGATATTGATGATATGGAGCATATCATAGAAGTTTGGAACAAGATTGATATGTTGGATGGGCAAGCATTGAGTGTTTTACAAACAAGCGCAAAAACACGATTAAATCCTGCTCTCATGGTATCAGCACTTAAAGGGGATGGACTTGATCAATTATTAAGAGCCATTGAAGTGCGAATTTTTGGAGAGGTGCAAAGCATTGAATATCTTTTACAGCCTCATGAAATGTCGCTTATCGATTGGTTTTATGAAAACTCTGCGGAAATAGTGCAAGAAGGACATGATGATGGGTCTATTACCATTAGAGCCGTTATTACTTCTGAAGCAAAAAAGCAATTAGAGAATATCAAAAAAAATATGAATTAAGTTCTTTAAAGCTATTGTTGAACATTTATGCTTAAATTTTATGTTTTTCTTATCTCAAAATAATATGACAGCAAATTAAGAGGATAGTTACTACTTTCTCTTAATAAAACAATATGAAGAAGTATTTTGCTGGTTAAAATAAAGATGAGTCTTAAGTGTAATAAAAGACTATTCGTACGTACCGTATGGCGAAGCATTTTGATTGTTTTGCTATTACAAATGCTATGTGTATCTTTGATTTGGTTGTATTATTTTGTCCAGCCCCGTGGTTACCAAGCAACTTTAGTATTTTCATTATCTGATTCTGTAGGAAAACCATTACCAATTAAAAAGCAAGACGATGTTATCGCTTTTTTGTTTTCACAGCCTATGTTCTTCAATGATTCGAATTTTTCTTTAAGTGCTTCTTATAAGAAAAAAAATCATGAAAATATCCATTTATCGCGTCATGGTGATTTTATCGATCTTACTTTTGAAGCCGAGACACTTGAAGCAGCTCAACGTGGTTTGGAAATTTGGTTTTCCGCATTTTCACAAGCAATCATAAAACAGAAACAATTTTTGTTAAATGATAAATTAGAAGACAAACAATATGATAATACTGCAATCGTTAATATCGTGCAGGAATTTCGTAAATCTGTTGATTCTTTTATTCAGCATGGTGTAAAACAAACAGAGCTTCATGATCTTTCGATGCAATTAACGCAAGCAACTTTAAAGCGTATTCATTTAACAAGTTTGAATTCAACAATTAATATGATGCGTGAAAATGGGCAGTCTTTACTGTCTTTATCGTTTATTGCAGGCAATTCAGCAATTGTTTCTCTGGAATCTAAACGTGACCTCTTGGAAACACAAAGAGCACATATGGCTGCGCAATTGGGGTGGACACATCCTCAAATTAAAGCGATGACTGCAGAATTAGAGACAGTTTCTCATCAATTAAAAAATAAAATTTTACAAATCGTTTATCAAGTTCATTCAGATGAGGTTATTGCAACGGAATTAGAAAAACAGCTCAAAAAAAGAATGAACTTTTTTGTAAAAGATCAATCCCAATCTTTGAATGAAATATTTAACGAGTTTGAAAATAAAATAAAAGCAGCAGTCGATGCACAAAATGAAGCGATGAGCAAGTCTGCTCAACGAAGAGAAAAAAATATTGATTCATATCGGAGATTGAGTGATGATCCTCTTCTCTTACAAAATGCAAATATCCACGTGGTTATGCCAACAACGTTAGCACCAATTTCTTTTATGGCTCTTTATGGAAAAAATATTCTTGTGAGTGCATTGGCCAGCTTCCTTACTCTTTTGCTAGGAATATTGTTATTTTATCCGTGCTTTAAAAGCAAAAAAGACCAACTTTCAGAAGAGGATTTGATATCAAAAGAAAATGCTCTTAAGAAGAATGAGAGTATTTTAGTCTCTCAAGAAATGAAAAATTTTGAAGCTTTTATTACGATAGAGGGATTATCTGATGTTTTGAAATGGCGTGCTTCAACCATTGTTTCAATCATTGGACCAGAGGCAGCACGGACAGCGGCAAAGCTTTCACTTCATCTCACAAAAGAGAATAAAACAATTTTGTTGGTCGATATTTCTGGTCAACAAATAGAGAAAGTCATTGGCCCACATCGCGGACTGAGTGATATTTTAACGGGCAATGCCAAGTTGCATGATGTTATTTACCGTGATTATGATACGGGGGTTGATATTCTTCCTCAGGGGTTAACAAGTGCTATTTCTGCACAAGATTTTTCAAATGATATTTCTCATATATTACAAGAATTTAAAAAAGAATATGATTTTATCATCCTAGAGATGGCAAGTGAACCAAAATATGGATTTGAGCAATTTGCAGAGCTAACAGACTATTATATTTGTAATACTGTTCTTAATGAACAAGAATGGATGATGCGGATGGTAGACAGCTTTCCAAAGACTGTTTATCGCATTGTTGCATCATAAGCTTCGTAAAAAAAGAAATATGTATCGCATGTTATAGTGGTATGCTTGTTTTTTGCTAAAGTTGTAGTACATACTAAAATAGACAAAGAGTTAATGTTTAAATTTTAAAATGCATTTTAGTTGGAGAGAAGCGTGGGGCAATCAGAGATGGCAGTAAAGAGATTAAACAATAGCATTTTAACATCTGTGCAAAAGAAAAATAGAAAACAAATACAGGTGTGGCTTTACTCTATTTTATTGCTTTGTTTGGCAATTGTCTTAGTGGGTGGCGCTACTCGTTTGACGGGATCAGGATTATCTATAACGGAATGGAAGCCAATACATGGCGTTATTCCACCGATTGGTGCGGATCAATGGCAAGAGGAATTTTTAAAATATCAACAGATAGCACAGTATAAGCTGCTTAATCCTGATATGACTTTAAGTGCTTTTAAGGTCATTTTTTGGTGGGAATGGGCGCATCGTTTTCTTGGGCGTCTTGTTGGTCTTGTTGCTTTATTGGGGCTCATTTGGTTTTGGGCGACTAAGCGTGTTGAAAAAAATATCTTACTTCCGCTTATTGTCGTGCCTATTCTTATCGCCTTTCAAGGCTTTATTGGTTGGTGGATGGTTGCTTCAGGGATTGGGCAAAGTAATTTAACAAGTGTGAGCCAATATCGTTTGGCATTTCATCTTATAACGGCATGTTTTGTTATTGTTTTTGTTACTTATTTATCTCGAGGACTTGCAGAATACTCAGAAAAGCCAGCAAATCAAAAGGTGCAATATTTTGCGGCTTGGCTTGTTATTCTCGTCTTGATAGAGATTTATTTCGGAGCTTTGGTTGCAGGGCTTCATGCTGGAAAAGTCTATAATACATGGCCGCTTATGGATGGGCAGATTATTCCTGATGGATTGTTGCAACATCATCCTGTTTGGCTCAATTTATTCGAAAATTCCTTAATGGTTCAATTTATTCATCGGTTTTTTTCTTATTTTTTATTTATTGTCTCAGTTGTTCATGCTTTCTACGTACAAAAAAATGTTCCACATTCAACCCATTCTCGTCGTGCATTTCTTATCTGTGTTATGATTATTATCCAAGCACTCTTGGGTATCTTAACACTGTTACATGAGGTTCCGATAAGTTTAGGGCTCATTCATCAAAGTATGGCACTAGCAGTGTTATGTTTTGCGGTTGCGCACTGGCGAGCAACAAAAGGGGCATATCGCGTTGTTGAATAAAAGTTTGTGTTTAAGGAGGTTTAGTCGCTTGAAAGCATTAAATCGAGGTTTTGTATAGCCGCAGCTGATGCGCCTTTTCCTAAATTATCGAATATGGCGCTGAGATTAAAAATACCTTCACGATCATTTCCAAATACGAACAGTTTCATATCATCTTTATTGGCTAAACACTCTGGATTAAGTCTTTGAAGTGAAGCAGTTTCTTCTTGTGATGCAACTAAAATGGTATTTTGTCCATCGTAATGGTTTGCGAGAATTTCGCGCAAATCAGAACAGTTTGCTGATTTTGTGAATAAATGGCGGTGCAGAGGAAGATTCACAATCATTCCCTGAGAAAAACGACCCACACTTGGTATAAAAAGTGGGGTTTGATTGATTTGTCCATAGATTTTGATTTCTGGCACATGTTTGTGTTCAAGATTAAGACCATAGATAAAATAATTGTCCTGAATATTTTGTTGAGATTGATTTTCCATTTGTAAAATCAACTGTTTCCCACCACCAGTATAGCCGGAGATTGCATTAATCGAGATGGGATAATAGGCGTCTAGTAGTCCTGCTTCACGGAGGGGGCGAATCAAACTAATGGCCCCGGTAGGGTAGCATCCGGGATTGGTTACATAATGTGCAGCTTGGATGCGCTTTCTTTGTCCTGCTGTCATTTCAGGAAAACCGTAAACCCAGTCTGGTGCAACACGGTGGGCTGTCGAGCTATCAATAATCCTAATGTTTTTATTTTTTTTAAGCCAATGAACTGTTTCGCGTGCAGCATCATCTGGAAGACACAAAATAGCAATATCGGCTTGATTAAGATAGTCTTGTCGCAGATGAACATTATGGCGATCTTTATGAGCTAGAGAGAGTAGTTTTAAATCTGTACGCCTTTCTAAGCGTTTTTGTATTTGTAGTCCGGTTGTGCCATGTTCACCATCAATAAAAACTTTGGTTAGCATTCTTATTTGCCTTCGTATTAACTTTGCCTATTATATTCAGCTTTTCACATTATAAATTATTTCTAATCATTAAATTATTGAATTTCTTTAAATTATAGATATTTTTTGTAAAAGGTGTAAACAAATTAAGAGTGTAAAAAAAAGAAATGTAATCTCATTTTTTACCATTCTTGAGAGGGAAGTTTTTCGCTGTTTTTATAACAAAGAATAAGATAAATATTTGCTTCATTATTTTTGAGTGTAAGTGGTTTAAAATGTTTGGTTTGCATGGTTTGCTGTGTTATCGTTTCTTGACTTTATTTTTTTATGTTAGGAATGTGTTTTATGACTCAGCAAGAAAATGACGCACAAAAGCGCTTTTTTAATGATAGTTTACAAACTGTTGATGGTGCAATTTTTGATGCAATTAGAGGGGAGTTTGAGCGTCAACAACATGAAATTGAACTGATTGCTTCAGAGAACATTGTTTCAAGAGCGGTTCTTGAAGCGCAGGGGTCTGTTTTAACTAATAAGTATGCAGAAGGTTATCCAAGAAACCGCTACTATGGTGGATGTCAATTTGTTGATGTCGTTGAAGATTTAGCCATTGAAAGGGCAAAACAGCTTTTCGGTGCTGCTTTTGCGAATGTACAGCCTAATTCTGGTAGCCAAATGAATCAAGCTGTCTTTTTAGCTTTACTGAAGCCTAATGACACATTTATGGGATTAGATTTAAATGCTGGTGGTCACCTTACGCATGGTTCATCTGTTAATATGTCAGGAAAATGGTTTGATGTTGTTTCCTATGGTGTACGTAGAGAAGATCAGATTATTGATATGGATGAAGTTGAGCAGCTGGCAAAAGAGCGTAAGCCCAAACTTATTATAGCGGGTGGTTCATCTTATCCACGGCTATGGGACTGGAAGCGATTCCGTGAAATTGCAGATGAGATTGGTGCTCATCTACTCGTTGATATGTCTCATATTGCTGGTCTTGTTGCTGGTGGCGTGCATCCTTCACCTGTTCCACATGCGCATATTGTAACAACAACAACACATAAGTCGCTTCGAGGTCCTCGTGGTGGTTTAATATTGACAAATGATGAGGCTTTATCCAAAAAAATTAATTCTGCAATTTTTCCTGGTCTTCAGGGTGGTCCTTTAATGCATGTGATTGCCGCAAAGGCTGTTGCGTTTGAGGAGGCTTTGCGTCCCTCTTTCAAGAGTTACAGTGCCAATGTTGTCGCTAATGCGAAAACTTTAGCAAAAACATTACAGAGTAATGGTTTTAATATTGTTTCTGGTGGTACAGATAATCATTTGTTGTTGGTTGATTTACGTTCCAAAAATCTAACAGGTAAACGTGCTGAATTGGCTTTGGGACGCGCTCATATTACCTGCAATAAAAATGGTATTCCTTTTGATTCTGAAACGCCATCTATAACATCGGGAATTCGTTTGGGATCACCTGCTACCACAACGCGTGGTTTTTTAGAAAAAGAGTTTATTCAAGTTGGTCATCTGATTTCAGAAGTTCTTGATGGTCTTCGGAGCGCAAAAAGTGATGAAGATAATCATGCTGTTGAAATGGCTGTTGAGAAAAAGGTAAAAGATATAACGAATCAATTTCCTCTTTACTCTTATCTTAGCACTCGTTAAGGATACAAAGGATGCGCTGTCCTTACTGCCAATATGAGGATACACAGGTTAAAGACTCACGTCCAGCAGAAGAGGGGGCAGTGATTCGCCGCCGTCGTGTGTGTTCCGTTTGTGGTGGTCGTTTTACAACTTTTGAACGTGTTCAGTTGCGCGAGCTCTTGGTTGCTAAAAAAAGTGGACGATGTGAACCCTTCGATCGTGATAAGTTAATGCGATCAGTTGATGTGGCTGTACGTAAGCGCAATATTGATCCTGATCATATTGAACGAGCAATTTCTGGCATTGTACGTCAGCTTGAAAGTTTGGGAGAACCAGAGATTTCTTCAGAAAAAATTGGACGTCTTGTGATGGAAGCATTGAAAAGAATTGATGATATTGCTTATATTCGTTTTGCTTCTGTGTATCGAGATTTTCGTAATGCAAGCGATTTTCACGATGTTATAGATGAATTGTCAAAGGGTATCGCGGATACAGAATCTCGTTTTGATGAATAAAAAAGTGCAAGATGAACGGTTTATGGCTGCAGCTATTCGTTTAGCAGAACGTCATGTCGGTCTTACAGGTGGGAATCCTTCTGTTGGTACGTTAATTGTGCAAAACGATAATGGTGCGGGAGCTTTTATTGTTGGCTATGGCGTAACAGCTATTCATGGGAGTCCTCATGCGGAAGTGCAAGCTTTACACATGGCAGGTTCTTTGGCTCAAGGAGCGACTGCTTACGTTACTTTAGAACCTTGTGCGCATTATGGAAAAACTTCGCCATGTGTGAATGCACTTATTGATTCAGGTGTTTCTCGAGTTGTTGTTGCGCTGACTGATTGTGACAAGCGTGTTGATGGTCATGGTATTGCTCTTTTACGAGCGGCGGGTATTGAAGTGGTTGAGGGCATTTTAGCTGAAGAGGCTTTTGAATCCTTATGGACGCATTGGTGCATAAGGAAGATACAACGCTGTGCGGTTACTTTTAAAATGGCAATTTCTGCCGATAATGGTGTTGGAAAAAGAGAGAAGGGCAGCGTAAAAATTAGTGGAACACTTTCTCATGCCCATACGCATATTCTACGTGCTCAAAATAATGCTATCCTCGTTGGTATTGGTACTATATTAGCAGATGATCCACAACTCAATTGCCGCTTGCCAGGGATGGAGATGCGCTCACCAATTCGTATTATTTTGGATGCAGATTTATCTATCCCCCTTGATGCAAAAGTTGTCCAAACAGCCATAAAAATTCCTACATGGGTTATTTGTGATGTGGATCTTTCAAAGAAAAGCAAAAAAAATGCATTGGAGCAATATGGTGTGTCTGTTTATTCGGTCGAGATGAACAATGGTTGTGTAGAACCCTTTGCTCTTTTACAGATGCTTTATAAACATGGGATTAATAGTGTTTTATTGGAAGGGGGCGTCAAGACAGGGGAAAAATTTTTGAATGCTGGTTGTGTTGATCATTTGATATGTTTTCATACCCCCATTGTTTTAGGCAAAAATCGTATTGAAGCCCCTCATTTTGGAAATTATCTCTCGCAGTTTCATGAGATTGAGACAAGAATGTTTGGAAATGACCGTTTTTATAAATGGAGACGTAAGACATTATGTTCACAGGAATTATAACGGATATTGGTTGTGTTGAAGATGTTCAACCTTTAAAGCAGGGGATGCGTTTAAAGATTTCTACCCGCTATGCTATAGAAAGCTTAGCAATTGGCGCGTCAATTGCTTGTTCAGGAATTTGTCTGACAATTGTAGAACGAGGATTAAAACAAGAAGATTCCAATTGGTTTGTTGTCGAGGCGTGGGAAGAAACATTACGTTTAACGAATCTTGCACAATGGATAAAAGGAACTTTTGTTAATTTGGAACGTTCGCTTCGATTGGGTGATGAAATGGGAGGACATTTGGTTTCTGGTCATATTGATGGTTTGGCTGAAATCATTGATCAAAAAAATGAAGGGGATGCAATTCGTTTTTATTTAAAAGTTTCAAGACAATTTATGCCTTTCATTGTTAATAAGGGATCTATTGCTCTTAATGGGACATCTTTAACTGTTAATTGTGTTGAGGACTGTGTTTTTGATGTTCTTATTATTCGCCATACACTCGAAATGACAACGTGGGGACAAGCTAAAATTGGAGATCGGGTCAATTTGGAAATTGATCAACTTGCTCGTTATGCTGCAAAAATTTTAGCTTTAAAAAGAGAAGATGAATAAGCCAAAACTTTCTTGATCGTTTTCAGAATTTTATGCTTTATAACCCTGATTTTTTTGATTCGTTTTTTGTGGAATTCCATTATGATGAAAGAGATACGTAAAAAGCCTCACGTATTGATTGTTGAAGCACGTTTTTATGAGGGGATTTCTGATGCGCTTTTGAGAGGTGCAGTGAATACTTTGCAAAAAGCTGAAGCAAGTTATGATGTTGTAACGGTTCCTGGAGCATTAGAAATACCAAGTGCAATAGCTTTTGCTGAAAAAAATAAGATATCGTATGATGGTTATGTTGCTCTTGGTTGTGTTATTCGGGGTGAAACATATCACTTTGAAATTGTTGCTAATGATTCTTGTCGTGCATTGATGGATTTAACTGTTCATCAGCACTTGGCTATTGGAAATGGTATTTTGACTGTTGAAAATGAAGAACAAGCATGGGTGCGTGCAAAACTAGATGATAAAAATAAAGGTGGTTTTGCGGCTGAAGCTGCTTTATGTATGATCGCTCTAAAAAAGAGATTTGGAGATAATCGTTAAATATGGCTGATATAAAAAGCAGACATTTTCCGCGTTCAGCCAATAAACGTGGAGCAGCAAGACTCGCTGCAGTTCAAGCACTCTATCAAATGGATATCGTGGGTTCGGGGGTGTTGGAAACGGCAGCTGAGTATGAGGCTTATCGCTTGGGAAAAGATATTGATGGAGAGCAGTATCTTGAAGCTGATTTTCAATGGTTTTTGGCGATTATAACGGGTGTTGTAAAAGATCAAAAGCAGCTTGATCCTCTGCTTCATCAACAGCTTTCAGCAGAGTGGTCTCTTTCACGTCTTGATTCTATATTGCGAGCAATTTTACGAGCAGGTTTATGGGAGTTGATCAACCGTAAAGATGTCCCCGTTGCGGTTGTCATGAATGAATATGTTGACATAGCAAAGGCGTTTTTTGAAGGTGATGAACCAAAACTTGTTAATGCAGTTCTCGACAGTATGGCAAAAAAAGTTCGCCTCTAAGAGCTACAAATTCCCCTATTATTAGGTCTGATAGTATCAGACCTATAATATTGAAACGGTATGTAGACTATATGATTTAGTTATGGCGTGGCAAATTCGCAGGGCCTTTTATAATTTGAATTAAGAAAGGATGTTCTTTCGTTACAGTTGGCGTTGTTTGTGTAATAAAATCAAACACTTGACCATCTTGTAAACCGTAATTTGCAACTTTTGCAACCTGATTATTTTTATTGAAGTAAATGGCTAAAACTTTGCGATCAATAATCTTTGTTTTCATAAACTGCATCCCACGATAACGTGTCTGTGAGATGTAATAAAAAACTTCATTATCATATTTTGTTTTTAATGAAGGGGTCCCTAAAGTTAAAAGAACTTGCTCTTGACTTGAGCCAATAGAGATAGAACTTAAAGCATTTTTATCAAGAACATAGCCTTCTCTATAAATTTGGCTCGAACCTGAAGAATCAAGAAGACTACACCCAGCAAGAATTCCTATGCTTGCTATTGATAGACCAATTAATAATTTACGTTTGATTAAGGCTATTATGTGAGGCATTTGAAACAATGATATCTCCTTTTTATACTGAGATGTAGGACAAGAAGGCAACCTCAAGTTTTTTCTAATTTTAACTTAATCTACCGTAGCTTACACTGAGTTTCCCTGTTATAAAGCAAATTATGCCATATAGAATTTCTTTAGAAAAGAAAAAAATGCATAAATACTTGAGATAAATAAAAACACAGTGCTTTATGCGTTTTTATGTTTGGGAGTTGTCAATGAATGTTCAAAATGTTCCTCAAATGACATTTGCTTTGGCTTATCCAATATCCGTACGTTCTCTACCTGCTAAAGGTATAAGGGTTCATCTTTGTGCAAATAAAAAAGAATGTACACATTTAGCCCAGAACCATAATTTAATTGAAGTAAAATCTTGTGAGGGAAAATTCCATATTTTCCCGTGGAAAAAACGCGGAGTGCGTATAAAAGGTCTATTGCAAGCGCGTATACTGCAGTTATGTGTTGTTACATTAGAACCATTAGAAAATATCCTTTGTGAAAATATTGAGGTTGTTTTTGTTCCTGAAGATTCAAATTTGATGAAGCCTAAAATATCAGAGGATACAGGAGAATTGTTTTTAGATGTGGAGGGGCTTGATACTCCTGAAGTGTTTTATGATGATAAAATTGATATTGGTGCAATCATGGAAGAGTTTTTTGAGTTGTCTATTAATCATTATCCACGTAAAGAGGGGATACAGATGAATATGGTTGAAAATTTAGAAGAAGCAGAGCAAAAATTCTCTCCATTTTCTGTTTTGAAAAATTGGAAGTGATTGTAAAAACATACAAAAAATATCTATTTGTATGCTAAACGGCATTTCTGCGGAGCGATATTTTTGCAAGATGTGCTGTGTGAGTGTTCAGGAGCCAAAAATCATAATATGTATTTAAAAATGAAAAGATGTGGGATATGCAAGCGTGATTAGAATTTCTGTGGATGTCATGGGCGGTGATTACGGTCCAGAAGCAGCTATTGCAGGAGCAGCAATTGTACAAAAATATTTATCAAATATTTATTTTCTGTTTTATGGAGTAGAGGAGGCTGTTCGTCCGGTTTTAAAAAAATATCCCTGTTTGGATTCTGTATCGCGCTTTTGCCCTACAGAAAGTTATACACGCATGGATGAAAAGCCAAGCCAAGCACTTCGTAATGGACGTGGTAAATCATCAATGTGGTACGCCATTGAAGCGGTAAAAAATGGTGAAGCTGATGCTTGCATTTCTGCTGGTAATACGGGTGCACTTATGGCCATGTCGTATTTTTGTTTGAAAATGCTTGCAGAGGCTGAGCGTCCTGGTATTGCGGGTATCTGGCCAACACTGCGCAGTGAGAGTATCGTTTTAGATATTGGAGCAACAATAGGTGCCTCGGCTAGTCAGTTGGTTGATTTGGCGGTTATGGGAGCGGGTATGTTTCGCGCTTTATATCACACTGAAAGACCAAGTGTTGGGCTTTTAAATGTGGGGGTGGAAGAGGTTAAAGGACTTTATGAAATAAAAAAAGCAGGAATGATATTGCGTGAAGTGCAATTAGAAGGATTGGAATATAAAGGATTTGTTGAGGGCAATGACATTGGAAAAGGAACGGTCGATGTTGTTGTGACAGAGGGGTTTTCTGGTAATATTGCTTTAAAAACCGCAGAAGGAACCGCGCGACAGATAGGAGAGATTTTAAACTCTGCACTGCGCAGTTCTTTTTTAACATCTCTTGGTTATTTTTTATCGCGAGGTGCTTTTCGTATACTGAAACATAAAATGGATCCCGATAGGGTGAATGGAGGAGTGCTTTTAGGTTTGAATGGTGTTGTTATAAAAAGTCATGGCAGTGCCAATGCTAATGGTTTTGCTTCTGCTATCCGCGTTGGTTATGAAATGGTTAATAATGGACTTTTAAAAAAAATAACGGCTGATTTACGGCGGTTTCATGAGAATAAAGAAACACTTCTTGACCAAGAAGATGAAGCGGTGATGAATGGAGAGTCCTTATGATAAGCTCTTATAATAGAAATGAAAAATTTGAAGAAAAGGTAAGAGCTGAATGATTCGCTCAATTATACGTGGTGTAGGAAGTGCTTTGCCAAAAAGAAGTTTATCAAATGATGAGATTGCAAAGTTTGTTGAAACGTCAGATTCATGGATTGTTCAGCGTACAGGAATACGCCAACGTTATATTGCCAGTGAAAATGAAACAACTGTTTCTTTAGGAGTTGAGGCTGCGCAAGCCGCCCTTATAAATGCTGGTCTTACAATAAAAGACATTGATTGTATTATTTTAGCAACGTCCACCCCGAATCGTACTTTTCCTGCTTCTGCTGTTGAAATTCAGCATGCTTTGGGAATGAGCCATGGATTTGCTTTTGATATTCAAGCTGTTTGTTCTGGTTTTATTTTTGCTTTAACAACAGGAGATTCTTATTTACGATGTGGAGCGGCTAAAAGAATTTTAGTTATTGGATCCGATACATTTTCTCGAATTTTAGATTGGGAAGATCGTACGACATGTGTTTTGTTTGGTGATGGTGCGGGTGCCGCTATTTTGGAAGCTCAAGAAATTGAGGGGACTATTGCTTTTGAGCGTGGTATATTGTCTACAAAACTGCGCTCTAATGGTGCTTATATAGATAAGCTATATGTTGATGGTGGACCTTCAACAACACAAACGACAGGCTATTTGCGTATGGAAGGACGAGAAGTTTTTAAATATGCTGTTGGTATGATAACGGATGTGGTTGATGATTGTTTTGCAGCTGCAGGTATGGATTCTTCACAACTAGATTGGTTTGTACCTCATCAGGCTAATAAGCGCATTATTGAAGCATCTGCTAAAAAGTTGGGAATTTCACTAGATAAAGTTGTGATTACCGTTGATCAACATGGTAATACGTCTGCCGCATCAGTTCCGTTGGCTTTAACAACAGCTGTTTGCGATGGAAAAATAAAAGAAGGAGATCTTATCATGTTAGAAGCCATGGGAGGTGGATTTACATGGGGAGCAATTCTTATTCGTTGGTAAATTATGGCTACTTGACCATATTTCAAGAAAACGTATAAGTCATTTTGTAATTTTAAATATTTTAATAGGTGGTTATAATGACAAGTAAGACAGTAACGCGTGCAGATTTAGCGAGCGTAGTTTGTAAAAGAGTGGGCTTGTCACATACTGAATCAGCAGCTTTAGTCGAATTGGTTTTGGATGAGATTTGCAACTCACTTGTAAGAGGTGAAGCGGTTAAATTATCTTCTTTTGCAACTTTTCAGGTTCGCAGTAAAAATGAACGTGTTGGACGCAATCCAAAAACAGGTGTTGAAGCACCTATTCCGCCGCGACGTGTTGTGACGTTTAAGGCTGCCAATGTCCTTAAACAGAGAATTTTAGATTCGCATCGTGCAAAACAGAAAAAATGATATCTCATAAATAAATGCCATGGTATGTTTGGTATTTGTTAAAAAAATGTATAAAATAAGGGTCTTTGTTTTTTAGAAAAAGACTGTTGAGTAAGTTGTCAATGATGGTCTTATTTTTGACTAATCTTGTTGAGAAATTGAGACAGAATGAGTCATTGTGAAGTAATTTATTTTGTTTTAAATAAGGTGTTGCAAAATGGATAAAAGCTCTGATGCTTTTCGCACAATTAGCGAAGTAGCGGAGTTATTGGAGCTTCCGCAGCATGTCTTAAGATTCTGGGAAACACGTTTTAGGCAGATTAAACCAATGAAACGTGGGGGAGGAAGGCGCTATTATCGCCCTGTCGATGTTGATTTGCTCAATGGTATTAAGCAGTTACTATATGATCAGGGTTATACGATAAAAGGTGTGCAACGCCTTTTGAAAGAAAATGGTGTTGCTTTTGTGACTGCATTTGGTAATGGTGATCTTGATGCTATGAATGTGGTCATAGAAAAGAAACATGCAGGACAAACTTCTGAAAATGCTAGTAATAAGCCTAAGAAATCTTCTTTTGGGCTTTTGAGTTTCATGAGGAATGAAGGAGAAACATCTGTCGGTTCTGTGAATCTTTACAAAGATAAAACTGATAAAGCATTGTTACAAGAGATTCTGTTTGAACTCATTGAATGTAAGCGTGTTCTTGATAGAGCACGATAATAATAATATTTTTTTATTTTATATGTGTTTCGTAGATATTTAGACGTTTTATGGATATGCTCAGAGTTTAATACGTTCAACGAGTGGTCATGTATCGTATATGTATATTTAACGAGTTTTTTATAAGAGTTTTTAATTTGGTAAAATATGAAGAGGAGAAAGAATAAACGCTGAGTTTTGCCATTTTTCTTTGATTTAGCTTTATAAAAATTAAGGCAATATCTCATCAGTGTAGATTGCGGGATGTATAATGCCATTGGCTTACCAATTCATGTGCTTGTTTTAAAGAGATGTTTCTTAAGGCTTCTTAATCTTATTTTACTATAATGCCTTGTGAATGATTAATGGTAAACTCGTTGAGTACTGCTATTTTTACATTTATAAAGAAGCAAGTCAGCATCATCATTATAGTTATAGTCGGTCCTCAATGATTGCAACAATCCTTAGCACTTTAGGCGGTTCATTGTGGGCATTTTAAAAGTTCTTTCTCAATAACTTTTATCCACACACTCATTCTGCTTGTTTCGTGCAAGCAAATGATTTTGATAGATTCAACATAAACATATTTAAAACGAGAGAAGCTTATGATATTCGAAACCTTATTTAATATGAATAACGATATATTACCATTATAAATCAATATCTTGTCTTTTTATAAGAGCTTATCTTACGAATAAGACATATCATTGTTCAGCTAATTTTACATATTTTTTATTAATAAATATAATCTTGTTTTCAGCCTTCTTGCTTGATGTTGCTATAATTATCGTAATGATCTATCCATGATAGTAGCAGCATCTTTTCATTATAAAAGTAAAAGATTAATGTTATTATTAATATTCAATTGTCTATGTTGTTTGCATTTAAACAGCTCATAGCTTACATTCAACTTTTTCACCAAACCACCTTGTAGAGAGAGCACGCGATTCTTTCTGGTGATAGGTAGTTGTGCATGAAACAAAAACACTACAATATCAAATTATTTCATTTTGTACAAAAATTGAAGATTTATAGTAAAAAAATTAACGTATTACCATCTTCTGTGATATTATGCATTTATTACACGTTGCAAATCTGGAGGTGTTGCCTCATTTGAGAGTTGTTTAATTGCATCTTCTACAGATAAAAGGGTTTGATTTGTACTTCCTAAGCGGCGCATATTTACGCTGTTTGTTTCAGCTTCACGTTTGCCACATACCAAAATTACGGGGACTTTTTGTAAAGAATGTTCTCGTATTTTATAGTTAATTTTTTCATTGCGGAGATCTATTGTTGCGGAAAGCCCAATAGCTTTAAGTTTTGCTGTTATTTTTTTGGCATATTCATTTGCTTCGGATGTAATTGTTGCAACAACAATTTGTTCAGGAGAAAGCCAAAGTGGCATATGTCCAGCAAAATTTTCGATTAATATACCAAGAAAACGCTCCATTGATCCAAAAATAGCACGGTGGATCATAACAGGTTGACGTTTTTCTGAATCTTTATCAATATAGAATGCACCAAAACGTTCAGGAAGATTAAAGTCTATTTGTGTTGTTCCACATTGCCATTCACGACCGATAGCATCCTTTAATGTATATTCAAATTTTGGACCATAAAATGCTCCTTCACCCGGAAGGATGCTTGTTTTGATTTGTCCTGCAAATTTTGTTTCAATCGTTTTAAGGACAGATTCCATGATACTTTCTGCATGATCCCATAATGCATCAGATCCAACTCGTTTTTCTGGACGTGTTGAAAGCTTAAGACTAATTTCTTTAAAACCAAAATCAGCATAAGTTGATAAAATAAGATCATTAATACTGAGACATTCATCGGCTAATTGTTCATCAGTACAAAAAATATGCGCATCATCTTGTGTAAAACCACGCACACGCATAAGACCATGTAAAGAGCCTGAAGGCTCATAACGATGAACAAGTCCAAATTCAGCAAGTCTAATAGGCAAATCACGATAAGATTTTAAACCATGTTTAAAAATTTGAACATGACCAGGGCAATTCATTGGTTTAAGGGCATAAACATTCCCATGATCTGAATCTTCTGCTGCTGGAATTACTTTGAACATATTCTCCTTATACCAGCCCCAATGACCAGATATTTCCCAGAGTGACCTATCGAGAACTTGTGGTGCATTAACTTCAGCATATTGATGATCATCAAGGCGTCTACGCATATAGCTGATTAAATTTTGGAACATTTTCCAACCTTTTTTGTGCCAAAAAATCATTCCTGGCCCTTCTTCTTGAAAGTGAAATAAGTCCATCTCACGTCCCAAGCGGCGATGATCACGTTTTTCAGCTTCTTCTAGCATATGGAGGTAGGCTTTTAAGTCATTTTCATTTGCAAATGCTGTTCCATAAATTCTCGTGAGCATTGGATTATTGGCATCGCCACGCCAATAAGCTCCTGCAACTTTCATTAATTTGAAAGCATTCCCAATTTGCCCTGTAGATTGCATGTGCGGTCCGCGACAAAGATCAAACCACTCCCCTTGATAATAAACTTTTAAATCTTGATTTTCAGGAATGCTATCAATAAGTTCAACTTTATAAAATTCCTTTTTCTCAGAAAAAATTTTTCTCGCTTTTTCACGAGACCAAATTTCTTTTCTAAAAGGTTTATTGCGCTGGATAATTTCACGCATTTTCTTTTCAATAACAGTGAGATCATCTAATGTAAAAGGTTGTTGGCGTGCAAAATCATAATAGAATCCATTCTCAATAACAGGACCTATTGTTACTTGCGTTTCAGGAAAGAGTTCTTGTACTGCTTCAGCAAGGACATGGGCGCAATCATGCCTTATGAGCTCAAGAGCGCGTGAATCTTCTCGGGTAATAATCTCTACTTGACCAGATTGTCCCAATGGATCCGATAAGTCTCGCGTGATACCATCAAGACTATAGGCGACTGCTTTTTTTGCAAGTGATTTAGAAATAGATTCTGCTAATTCCAAGCCTGTCATTTCGGCGGGGTAATTACGTTTTGAACCATCGGGAAAAAAAAGAGAAATAGAGCAAGACATAAAAACACCCTTTTAATCCAATTCCGCTAACGATTGCGGATGGTTTCGTGAAAATTGAGTAAAAAGCTTATAGACTGATTTTTTATCAATACATATGAAAAAAGAAAAGGATTATTTGTTGTGTTTGTCAGAAATTTTCCAGTAACGCCAAGGTTTATAAAAACAGCAAGAATTTCCAAGCGAAATAGGTACTGGATCAAAGCCATCTGTTCCAAAGGGCCCACAACGCATGATACGAAAGAGTCCCATCCATGCACCAGCCCAAAGCCCATGGCGTGCAATCGCTTCATATATATATTCTGAACAAGTCGGGGCATGGCGACACTGATTGCCTATAAGGCTCGAAAGTGTTATTTGATAGAAACGTATTAAGAAAATTCCCAATAATCGTCCGGGTGTTTTTTGCCAAGTGCCTGTGTAATTTCGAGTCAATTTTTTTTGTTGAGATTGTGATTTGAACATTTATTTTTCTTCAATTTGTTGAATGCAGTCTATCGTTGCATCAAAGGGTAGTAGTGTTGCTGTATGGCGCACTTTATAGTCTTTAATGGGCTGTAAGCAAGAAAAATCCTCAAATGGAGCTTGAGGAGAAGGACCATTTTGCGTTAGCATTTTGTAGATAACTTCACGCAATATTTTAAGATCTTGTGTTGTTTGTCCGATGATATGAGATGCTAAAAGTGAAGCCGAAGCTTGCCCTAGCACACATGCATGTATTTCGTGAGCAAAATCCGTAATAATACCATTTTCCACTTTTAAATCTACAGTGATTGTCGAGCCACAAAGATGTGCATGTTTTCTTGATGTTGCATCAGGATTATTAAGACGCCCAATTTTGCCTATATGTGCAGCATATTTAAGTATTTTATCATTATAGATATTATCAATCATGCACTATTGCCTGAAATTTTGAGAGTCGTGATTGTTTAAACTTTTAATTCGCTTATATAGAGATTATACAAAATGAAATAGGTATGGAGCAAATGCTTTGTATAGAGTAAGCTTGGAGTTTTTGAATGCGTAATGTTGTTAAAGAAGACGCAAATTTATCTGAAGAAAAGCGTCCGAGTATTGAAGAGGTGGAAGAAGCGATTCGTACATTACTCTTATGGATAGGGGAAAATCCAAATAGAGAAGGGCTTTTAGATACTCCAAAACGTATAGCCAAGGCATATCGCGAGCTTTTTAATGGTTATAGTCAATCTGTTAAAGAAACCTTAGGTACAGTTTTTGAAGAGGTTTCAGGATATAATGAATCCGTAATCGTAAAGAATATACCTTTTTATTCACACTGTGAGCATCATATGATCCCAATTATTGGGAAAGCACATATAGCATATCTTCCTAATGAGAAAATTGTTGGTCTTTCAAAAATTGTACGTGTTGTAGATATTTTTTCTCGTCGTTTACAAACTCAAGAAGCTATGACAGCGCAAGTGGCTCACGCGTTAAAAACGTATCTGAAGCCTCATGGTTTAGCAGTATTGATTGAGGCTGAGCACATGTGTATGGCTATGAGAGGAATCCAAAAACAGGGCTCTACAACAATTACAAAAAACTTTCATGGTTATTATGAAAAAGATCAAGCGGCACAAACACATTTTATGATGATGGTTCAAAGGTCATAGTAGAGCCCATATTTCTCGTAATCTCTATTAAGTTATAAGTGGTCTGAATAAAATAAATTATGAGAAAAAGAAAATTGGCTTGTACCTTTCTTTATGATTTGTTAAAGGCTAAAAACCAAGGTTTTTTCTTTCCACGTGCGGTCGTGGCGGAATTGGTAGACGCGCAGCGTTGAGGTCGCTGTGGGGCAACCCGTGGAAGTTCGAGTCTTCTCGACCGCACCAGTTAGCAGTGAGTCTCTCTATAATGAGATGAAGTTATGTTAGAGAGAGGGGATTTATACGTATTATAGAAAAATCTTTTTTGTATGTTATTTGTTGGTGTGTTTCTAAGAATGTTTCGTTTTTTATTACTTTATCTATGCATTTGAAATGTTATATTTTTATAAGGTGGGGTGAAATTGCAGTGAGAAGTATAATGATTCTGAGATATTTAACACTTCTTATTTGTATTTCTTTATTGCCAGCATGTAGTGATTCACGTGCTGTACTTTGGCATGGGGTGCATGCAACACCTTCTATGACTGCCGTAGAAAGGGAAGTTGGAGGGAAACCAGTTTCTCCAAAAGCCATCGTTCCAGTGTATGTTGCAACAAGTCGTATGATGCAAAATAATTACGCTCAACCTTATGGTGCAGAGCGATCAAATAAAGTTCATTATAATCGCGTTGACGTAGGAATTCCTCAGCAACATGTAAAGGGAGTTGTTGAAATAAATGCGTATAAACCTACACATGATAAGTATTTTGCAGCAGTAGCATTGCAAAAATACGATAATAAAGAACAGTTTAAACAGCAATTAAATGCTGCTTTAGCAAAAAAGCCAAAAGGAAAAAGAGAAATTTTTCTTTTTATCCATGGGTATAATAATAATTTTGCAGATGGTACATTTCGTACAGCACAGTTTACACACGATTATTCTTTAAATGTTGTCGCTGTGCATTATTCTTGGCCTTCTGCCGGATCTGTTCCTCTTTATATTTATGATCGTGATAGTGCTAATTTTGCCCGTGACGGATTGATAGAGCTTTTAACGCTTATTAGTGAAACCAATGCTGATCAAATTTCGGTTATTGCACATTCTATGGGCAATTTTGTTATAATGGAAGCATTTAGAACATTAGCTTTACAGGGAAAATATAGGCCTATTCGTCGTATTACAAGTTTATTAATGGCTGCACCCGATATTGATGTTGATGTATTTGAGCGCCAACTTAATGATATAAAAAAACTCCCGCAGCCAACAGCTATTTTAGTATCCAGAACGGATAAAGCTCTCGCGGTTTCAGGACGTCTTACGGGTGGACATCATCGTGTGGGCGATGGCTCAGATATTGAAATGTTGCGTAAAAATGGAATAGCTGTTCTTGATTTCTCTCATGTGGATGGGGGAGCACACAATGTCTTTGCATCTTCACCAACGTTGATGGCTCTTTCTCGAGAAGGTTCTTTAGCTTCCACAATTATGCAAGGTACAGAATTGTCACCTAGTCAAGCCCTTCTTGCTGATGGTAGTAGTGTGTTGGAGAAAACAACACATCTTATCCTTTATACACCTGTACGTTTTCTCTCTCCACGGATTCCACGTTGATAGTGAAAAGAGAGAAGGAGCTCCATCAAATAATGTATTGGAGGTAATGTTTTTTAGCACTTTCTTTAGAATGGTTTTGTAAAATGAAAAATAAATAGCGGGATGAATGTAAAAAACAGTCATTAGGTGAGTTTGTGATGATCACACGGAAACGCTATGTTAATACGCCTACAGTTGTTGATTATTTATCTCATTCCGCAATTAAGTTGTTAGACATTCATGCTATGCTTGTGAAGGTGAGAAAAGGTGATATGGGGGAAAAACCAAATTTATTGCGTCAAATTGATTCTACAAAAAAACAGTTAGATGAGATAAGCCATGCTCTTATTTTAGAATATCGTAAACGCCAAGAAAATGAGCGTTTTTTAAAACAAATTCTGCTATCCATTTCTGATCAACTTTTTGCACTTAATAATGGTTTTAAGGAAACAGGGCGTCTTTTTTTTCAAGAAGTTAGAATACTTCAATCTCAGATGCAATGTTTATATGAGGGAAAGGAGAGGCTGCATTTGTTGAATAGCCAAGAATCTTTTTGTTCTCCGTCAAAGATTGATGAGGTCATTAAACAGTTACAAAAAGCACGAGAAAAGCTTATTCTTGAAAGCCCACATCTCTTTGAAAAAAGCACAAAAGCTAAACAATAAAAGTTCTTTAGTTGAGCAGATAGATAATTTGAATTTTACAGCAAACAACGCTGTTAGATAGAAGGCTATAACCTTTTTAAAGAAAAGAATTTGCTTTAAAAAATGAAACACATGTATTTTATAATCACACTCTTTATCGCATTAAAGCTTTAGAAGACTTTGGTTATATCTTTGCTAAAGTTAAGGCTGATGAATCAGGTGGCTTTATTGAAGAAAATGTTTGTGAAAAGAATTTACAAAAAACTTTCTGATTCTTTTAATAATAGCCCGCCGGATAATTTTGCCAATGTTATGAAGTTGTTAGTATATTCATTAGAAACTTAAATTTTAATATTTTCCTTGGTATAAATTAGCTGAATTTAAAGCATTAAAAAAGAAGTTTGATAAAAATAACATGTTTTGTAAATTCACGTTCATCTCTACCTTCTCTTGGATTTAAAAACACTTGGAAAATGAATAAGCTACACGTAATTAAAAAATATATGGTACCCCCAGAGGGTGGAGCGGGCTTTTGCAACAAGATTCAAGTTATGTAAATATGTGCAAGAGCTATTGATGCAGATAATTTTTTATGTTCCAATAAAAAATTAAGTATTAAAGAAAAAATCTCAAATCAGAAATTAAAGGTGATCTAAGAGGTGGACGAGAGGGGCGTTAAGTGAGGGCTATTCATTGGTTATCAGTATCATTCGTCAAGTCATCTTCACAGGGTAAATTATTGAGATGGGGCAGGGCTATGGTTGAATGTTCTAAAAGACAATACACGCTCTTGGTTTTTTCGCTATACGCACCACAATAAGCGCCGTGAAATGGGACTTGGTCCTGTTACGAAACTCTATTTAAAAAATTAGATGCCATACCAGCCGATCAAGAAGCGGCTGCTTTAATACGCTTACAGATTGAAAATTGTTGTGCGCCTGACATTGCAGTGTTGCGTTTTGCTTGTGTGGATGATTTAAAAAATCAATCGGATTATCAACGAAGTCAAGCTGCTTTTAATTGGTGTGAGGGGCGCTTAAAACCTCTTCATATTGGGCTTGACCGACGGCGCCAACATGTTTTTGGTGTTGATCTTGCCAGATCGGGCGATGCGACGTCGATTGTGGTGATGGAAGTGGGACAAGATTTGGTGCGCCGTGTTCGGTTTATGGTGGAATTGCGCAATACGCCGTTTGACCAACAAAGAGAAATTTTATTTTATGTGGTGAATAGTTTGCCGCGTTTGTTGGGGGGCGCTTTGGATGCACGGGGCAATGGGGCTTATTTAGCCGAAAAGACGGCGCAGCGTTATGGGGGGCTTGTGAAGGAAGTACAATTGTCGCAAAGTTGGTATGGCAAAGAAATGCCGGCTTATTTAGAAGCTTTTGGGGATGGGCTAAACAAAGCCTTTCCAATTTTTGGCAATGGTTGAAGAGTTTTTTTGTTCGCGAAAAGCTCTCTGATGCTGCCAAGGCTGGTATGGAACAAGCCGGCGAAGATTTAGCAAGTTGGATTGTCGATGGTTTTATGGGCACCATCTCACAACTGACAGATTTTTGTAAATCTTTGCCCCATCGCATGAAGGGGTGGATTGGTTCCATTGATGTAAGAGAGTTTTTGCCAAGTTTTTTGGGGGGCAAAACACCAATCCAGCCCATAGCACAATTTGCGGGGGCGGGGCGTGCAAATTCCCCTTTCACAGAAGCAAAAGGCAAAGAGCGCTCCACCATCACACACAATCAAAATGTCACGGTGCATGTCAATGGCGCCCGTGATCCTGTTGTCACTGGTCGTGCGGTTGCCCATGCCATTCAACGGGCACGCGCTAATGCCCTGTATGGCGGGACAGAATGATACGGGTTACAGAATAAGGGAAAAGACGGCGTGCTGGAAAGAACACAATGAGGGGAGGGATGAAGTGCTAGGAGGGCGCAATGGTAGGAGAGATGCAATGATACGTTTCGAAAGAGATGACGTGCTGGAAGGGATACAATCAATGGGAGGGAGCCTATGAGAGATCCTTTGATGATGTTAGGTCCGCATCAATTTTATGTGGACTGGCTGAATTTCCAATCTTTTGAAGAAGAGCTTTCTGCCTCATGGGTTTGTATGGAGTGTTTTGGCAGGTCCCCCAGTTTGCAATTTACCGGCTATGGCAATGATGCAAAGACCATTCATGGAGTTTGGTTTCCAGAAGAATTTGGGGACCGGGTAGCGATAGATGCCATCACTACAACTATCCGAAGAGCAAAGCCTGTCCAGATGCTTCGTTGGATCAATGATACCCCACCTATAGTGTCCTTCTCCATGGACCCGTAGTAATCACCACGATCAATAAAGACCATGACTATATCAGTCGCTCTGGTCAATCCCAGCGCATCCGCTATTCCATTACGCTCTTGCCCTTTTTTAATGGCGGAAAACCACAAGGACAATACCAAGAGAGACAATATCAAATGGGGTATTACCAAGAGGAACCTACCCCATGAAGATACCCAAAAAGCGCGTTATTGTAGAGCTAGAGGATATGAGCCTCGATCTCCTTTGCTTTCACCATGTCATGGCTGTGTTAGGAGACCGGAGGCAAGCTGGTTTACTCAAAGGCTATTTAGAAGCCACACTGGAAGCTAATCCAGAGATTGCCAAATATGGTGTGTTTTTACCGCGGGGCTTAAAGGTCATTTTGCCTGAATTTGTGTTGTCTAATCCCCAAAGCATGGTGAAGCGGTTATGGGATTAATGCGTACACACCCTTTTATTGTGGTCAAGGTGGGAGACAAACCTGTTCATGAGGTTTTTTACCAGCGTCTTTTAACCGCAACGATTACGGACCATGCCGGGAATGAAGCCGATACATTTGAAGCAGAGTTTGATGATAGTGGTAATGATTTAGAGGTTCCCTCAAGCAATAGTGCGCTACAGGTGATCTTTGGTTATGAGAACAGCATCAGTGCATTTAT
>NZ_JBHIPV010000004.1:0-107834 GCF_042196165.1 Bartonella sp. AP20NXHL
ACATATGTTTTTGTTATCTGATCAATTTTATTGAAAAGTTGCGTGAACACTGTAAAGTTCATGGAATTCCTCTTTAATGAATTTTCAACTTTTTATATGATTTTTAAGCATTTTTCGTTGATTTTTTTAGGATGGAATTAAATTTCGTAGACCTTTTCAGTTTATGAGAAAGGACTGAATATTATACATTAACTTTTTCTTTTTTCGAGCATACAAGAAAAATAATACAACGAAATATTGTTACAAAAAGCTTTATCTAATAAATCTTATGGTAGGCATTTTCGTGTTTTTACTATTTAAAATTTTTATGTTATGTTTGTCCTTCTGCTGTTTGATAAGTGCATGTTCAGCGTTGCGTAAATGTGCGACCATTTGTAGTTTTGCTGTTTCATTTTGTAGCTTAGCGAGCATTCCAATTATATATGCTTGTAACTCAGCAATACTTTTTAGATCTTTTGTTGTCTTGATTTCATTTAATAGTTCTTCAATTTGCTGAAAACGATAGTTTGCTTCTTCAAAAGTCTTTAAACTTACGGCTTTATCAGTGATGGCTGCATATTGAATACGATCGTTGATAAAACTGCTAGATTCATGGATAGAAATAGGAATTTCTTCTTCTTTTAAAATCTTTTTAAGTGATGTAGATAGCGCTGAAGATTCATTTCTATTGTAGAGCGTTTCTGGATTTTTGAGAAAAAAACTGCTGTGATCTGTTTGTGCACTTTTAAGTTTTTTAGTGTCGAACTTTTGGTTTCCCGTTATAGATTTGTGTATCTTTTTTGTTTCCTCAAGTTGTTTTTTTAGCATATCGAGAAGTTGGGCATCAGGTGGCGCTTTCTTTTGTTGTGGAGGTGTTTTCTTTGATGTTTTTGAACTCCCAAAAAAATTGGGCCACGTCGTTGGAATTGATGCAGACAAATCCGCTGCTCCAGCGCCAAAAACCCAGGCCATTGCTGGGTTTGAAATCCCTAAAGTTATTACAACTACTATTGAAATGACCTTTTTTTTCATGTTTCCCTCCTGTCATTTTTTGCGTGCTGTAAGAAAATTGGCAACCATATTGCTGGATCATCACCGACTTCCGCGATAATGCTTTCGGCTAATTCTGCGTTATCAGGTGTACCTGATAACACCAAGAGCTCGTCACTAAAGTCGTGTTCGATGGTTCTTCCATCGCGTGTCAGATGGAATTTACCAAGATTCAGTTCTGCAAGCGCAGATTGATCACCCTGCTTAATGAGGAATTGGCGACTAAACTCACCAAGTCCTTTAACGAGTTCAAATTCGGTATCTGTTAGTTTAAAGCCTTTTGTATAATCTTCATAGTTTGCTTTGGGGTTGGCTAGAAAAATGTAAGTTGCACACTGTTGAATGAGTGTTTTGGCAATATTACTTTCCAAGGCATCGCTAGGCTCTTGTGTTGCATAAACAAAAATACCATTTTGTTTACGGATAGTCTTTTGTTTATTTTTTGCTAAATCTTCAAAGTACGGATCTTGCAAAGGCTTCCAAAACTCATCAAAGATATACATAAATCGCTGTCCGCTAATCATGCCTTCTGTGCGGTAAAGCAAATACATCATCACTGGAGTGCGAGTTTCAAAATTATCTAAAAATTCCGTGATATCAAAGCCGTAAATTTGATGTGTTGAGAGATCAAGAGCATCATGGGGATTATCAAATAACCATCCATAATCACCACCTTCACACCATTTTAGTAAGCGAGCATGAACAGAAGGATGAGCATTATAATCACTTAAACGCGGATTTGGTAAAAATTGTACCAGAAAGGACAAACGACGGAGTGATTGGTCAATGTTACTGCTCATAACAGACATAACCGCTTTGTTAATTTCTTCCTCGTCGTGATGCGTGACCTCACCACCAGCTTCTGCCAATTTTTTAACAAATTGTTTCAGAAAAATAAGATTTTCTTGTGTGGGGGGGAGTTGGAAAGGATTGAAACCACTTCTCCTGCCTGGCTTGAATGTTAAATATTTTCCACCCATCGCCCGAATGGCAATTTCCATGCCACGATCTTTATCAAAAACAACAGTTGTCGGCTTAAATTTTTGTGCTTGTGCTAACAAAAAGCCGAGTAACACAGTTTTACCGGAACCAGATTGTCCGATAAGTGCGGTATTACCAAGTAAACGTTTATCTGTCGAGTCCTCTTCAAGTTTGGAGGCATGAAAATTGAAATAAAGCGGTGTTTTACTGGTTGTTTTAAGAATTGTGACAGCTGGTCCCCACGGGTTGCCAGTGGGTTTTCCTGACATAAAATTATGAAAAGATGAAAATGATAAAAAGTTCAATGATGTAATCGGAGCAGGACGTGGTCTCCATTTCCAATTGCCAGGAAGTTGTGCCCAATAGCCAGCTTCTATCGCTAAGTCTACAGGTTTGGGCAGTACCGCAACGTCTAGTAATGCTGCACTCGCTTTGGCCATATGGTCGCGTACTTGTTGAATTGTATCACCATAGATAGTCAATGTGCAGTGATGTTCTCCCATGACAAAATGCCCACTGATAAGCTGGTTTAGTGCTTCGTCAATTTGTTCAATTTGGCTCGTTGCTACATCTCGTGCATCAATAAGATTACGCTGATGCCGTTGTAAATAGTCTTTAGCAGCATGTCGAGAGAGTACTGAAAAGCTCTGCGTCAATACGAACTCGAAGTCACTTTCCAACAAAACATTTAATTGTCCTGGTTTGGTTGTTGCATCATATTCTTTAATTTCCAGCATTCCAAATCGACGCATTCCACTGGTTGTTCGCAGTTCACCAAGAGCACCCCATTTTGAGAAAAAAGGTCGATTGATAGACATATAGTCGGAAAAACGATCATGGCAAATTGGCATAGGGCGATATTCACCATTGACAAGCATTCCAAGGAATTCAAGTGCAGAAGAATAAACATGCCCATTTTTTTCATAAGCACCAAGAAGTTCTGCACCGTAACGGTTTAAAGATTGGCCTAAAGTACGGTTGATGTCATTGAGTTCTTTGATACATGTGTCTTGTCGCATCTTTTTTTGATCAAGCGTTTCACGTTCATGTTTAGAAAAGAACGACATAATTTTATCCGCTATCGGTTGAAAAATAACAGTCAGATATAAATCATTGACCATCAAATTATAACCAGTAAAGCTTTGTCGATATTTTTCATCAAGTTGATAGCAAAACATTTGATCAAATGTTGAATCGGGATATTCATAAACACGACGGCGCACAATATGCGTCCAAAATGATAAATTGGCTGATGCAAGACCCCGTAGAGTATTGTTAAGCTCTTTTATCCATTGAAAAATATCTTCTTCTGAAGCGCTTTGATGCGAACGCCCATCAATTTTCCAAATTGACAAATATTCCGCATTTTTAGTAGAAATAATCGTATCTGTAATATGATGTGAATAAGGCAGAAACAGGCTTACAGGTGTCTCTGATGCAAGGCGTTTGCTGCTTTCAACAGCTGTCATGTTTATCTCCTTTTACTATAATCAGAGGGACTATAACTTGATGCGCCCCAAAAACCTTTGTTACGATTGCGAAACTTAGTATCGATCCATAACCACCAAATACGAAACGCTTTATCATCGTTTTTAGTAATTTGCACCATAATGAACCATAATGGAGGTGCTATAATCCATAAAAAGATACTTACTGTCATGGCAATAACAGCGACCCCCATAACCATAACGATAAATGGCATCATGGGGACACCCCATATCGTTGGAACACGTGTTGCTCCCTTGAATAGGGGGAATTCTTTTTTTTCTTGCGATTTCATGGAATGTCCTCGTCACTGGAGGTGAAATAATATGTGGCTAATATAAAAAGCTGCACCAGCAATAATGACACTGAATGCCCATCGCATAAATGTAGCTCTTGCGATGATGCGAAATATATAAATAAGCAAAAGTAATAAAAGAATGATAGCAGCAACGATAGGAATAATTATACTTAATCCATATTGCATCCCTATGAAAACATCTAAACTCTTTGTTTCCGTCTGAGCATATGCAGATTGAGTTATTAATAACATAATCGAAGTGATAAAAATAGCACTAATCTTACATATTTTTGATTGAAGCGTATTTAATTGTTTCATATCTTTTATCCCCTTTTAATTAAAGTTGCTATAAATAATATTCCTTTTTTCGTAGTATGAGCTACATTATTACTGGTGCAAATCTATAATCGACGAACATTAAAAACATTACGTATTATACTAATTTATGCTTGACCTGTAAATAGCATTTTAGCAAGTTGGCTTGCTGAGCCAGCGATGACAACACCGATTGCCCACCGTATAAATGTATCTCTTTCAATGTAGCGTCCCGCATAACCAATTGCTAAGCACAAAAGTATAAGAGCAGCAGCAACAGGAATAATATTACCAATAAGATCTTTTTGCAGAGCTTCTAAAGCGTTTTTAGCATTATCTATTGCTGCATATGCGGGATACGTTATAAAAAACGCAGTTATAGTCGCAGAAATCGCAATGACTCTGTTGTTATTTTTTGATTGAAGGTTGATTAGTTTTTGCATATTTTACTCTTATTATTAGATGAGTTTTTACATTAAAAACGTTTTGTATTATAATTACTTATGGATTACCTGTAAATAGCATTGTAGCAAGTTGGGTTGCTGAGCCAGCGATGACAACGCCGACGGCCCATCGTATAAATGTATCCCTTTCAATGTAGCGCCCTGCGTAACCAATTGCTAAGCACAAGAGGATAACGGCAGCAGCAATAGGGATAATATGGGTAGTAAGATCGTTTTTCAGAGCATTTAAAGCGTCTTTAGCATTCTTTATTTCTGCATATGCGGGATGCGTTATAAAAAATGCAACTATAGTCGCAGAAATCGCAATGACTCTGTTGTTATTTTTTGATTGAAGGTTGATTAGTTTTTGCATATTTCACTCTTATTAAATTCTTATAAATGCTTTGTATTTCTATCATAAACGGAATAGCATTTTGCCATGTCAATAATTATTAGATGAATTTTTATTTTAAAAACATTTTGTATTATACTAATTTATGCTTGACCTGTAAATAGCATTGTAGCAAGTTGGGTTGCTGAGCCAGCGATGACAACGCCGACGGCCCATCGTATAAATGTATCCCTTTCAATGTAGCGCCCTGCGTAACCAATTGCTAAGCACAAGAGGATAACGGCAGCAGCAATAGGGATAATATGGGTAGTAAGATCGTTTTTCAGAGCATTTAAAGCGTCTTTAGCATTCTTTATTTCTGCATATGCGGGATGCGTTATAAAAAATGCAACTATAGTCGCAGAAATCGCAATGACTCTGTTGTTATTTTTTGATTGAAGGTTGATTAGTTTTTGCATATTTCACTCTTATTAAATTCTTATAAATGCTTTATATTTACTATTATAAACGGAATAACATTTTGATATGTTAATAATTATTAGATGAATTTTTATTTTAAAAACATTTTGTATTATATTTATTTACCTGTAAATAGCATTGTAGCAAGTTGGCTTGCTGAGCCAGCGATGACAACACCGATTGCCCACCGTATAAATGTATCTCTTTCAATGTAGCGTCCCGCATAACCAATTGCTAAGCACAAAAGTATAAGAGCAGCAGCAACAGGAATAATATTATCAATAAGATCTGTTTTCAGAGCTTCTAAAGCTTTTTTAGCATTCTGTATTTCTGCATATGCAGGATGTGTTATAAAAAATGCAGCTATAGCTGCAGAAAGTGTAGCGATTTTCTTATTATTTTCTGATTGGAGATTAATTAGTTTTTGCATATTTTACTCTCATTAAGTTCTTATGAATGCTTTGTATTTACTATTATAAATGGAATAGCATTTTGCCATGTTAATGATTACTGGATGAACTTTTATCTTAAAAACATTTTATGTTATATTTATTCATTGTTTAAATAACATTGTAGCAAGTTGGGTTGCTGAGCCAGCGATAACAACACCGATTGCCCACCGTACAAATGTGTCTTTTCCGATATAGCGTCCTGCATAACCAATTGCTAAGCACAAAAGTATAACAGCAGCAGCAATAGGAATAATATTGGTAGTAAGATCTGTTTTGAGACTTTCTAAAGCTGTTTTAGCATTATTTAACGCTGCATATGCAGGATTTGTTACAAAAAATGCGGTCATAGCTGCAGAAAGTGTGGTGATTTTTTTATTATTTTTTGATTGGAGATTAATTGGTTTTTGCATATTTTACCCTTATTAAGTTCTTATGAATACTTTGTATTTACTATTATAAATGGAATAGCATTTTGCCATGTTAATAATTACTGAATGAACTTTTATATTAAAAACATTTTGTATTATACGTATTCATGGTTTACCTGTAAATAGCATTGTAGCAAGTTGGGTTGCTGAACCAGCGATAACAACACCAATTGCCCAGCGTACAAATGTATCCTTTCCGATGTAGCGCCCTGCATAACCAATTGCTAAGCACAAAAGTATCACGGCAGCAGCAATAGGGATAATGTTTTTAATAAGGTCGTCCCGTAAAGACTCTAAAGCAGTTTTTGCATTTTTTAATGTTACTTGAGCATACACAGGATTGGCCATAAAAAACACAGTTAAAGCTGCAGAGGTTTTAGTAGCTTTATTCCGAATTATTGTTTGAAGAATTTTTAATTGTTTCATATTGTTTATCTCAATTTAGATTTCTCTTTAGAATAAAAAGATATTTTATACAGCATAACTTTAATAGTCATTCTCATTACGTGTTTATGAATAACATATTTGCAAGTTGGGTTGCTGAACCAGCGATAACAACACCAATTGCCCACCGTACGAATGTATCTTTTCCGATGTAGCGCCCTGCATAACCAATTGCTAAGCACAAGAGGATAACGGCAGCAGCAATAGGGATAATCACTTTCAAGTCTTTTTGGAGTGTCTCTAAAGCAGTTTTTGCATTTGTTAATTTTGCTTGAGCACACACAGGATTGCTCATAAAAAATACAGTTAAAGCTGCAGAGATTTTAGTAGTTTTATTTCTAATTATTGTTTGAAGGGTATTTGATTGTTTCATATTGTTTATCTCAATTTAGACTTTTCTTTAGAATAAAAAGATATTTTATACAGCATGACTTTAATAGTCATGCTCATTACACTTTTATGAATAACATATTTGCAAGTTCAGCTGCTGAACCAGCGATAACAACACCAATTGCCCACCGTACGAATGTATCTTTTCCGATGTAGCGCCCTGCATAACCAATTGCTAAGCACAAAAGTATCACGGCAGCAGCAATGGGGATAATATCTTTCAAGTCTTTTTGGAGCGCTTTTAAAGCTGTATCTGCGTTTTTCAAACCTTGTGCTGCTTGAGCCCATACGGGATTGTTCATAAAAAATACAGTTAAAGCTGCGGAGGCTGCGGTAATTTTATTATTATCTTTCAATTGAAAATTTATTAATTTTCTCATATTATTCAACCTTATCAAATTGTATTTGACGTAAGTAGTTTTTCCATGAAATAAGGAATAATTTTATTGATGTGCAATAAAAGCACTGAAACCTAAATTTCTTTTTTACGAAAGAAGCATTTCATGTTTCAAAAGATTATCATTTTGTAAATAATAAACCAGTAAGTTCAGCTGCTGAACCAGCGATAACGACACCAATTGCCCACCGTACAAATGTGTCTTTTCCGATGTAGCGCCCTGCATAACCAATTGCTAAGCACAAAAGTATAACAGCAGCGGCGATAGGGATAATCGTCTTCAAGTCTGTTTGGAGTGCAGTTAAAGCTTTGTTTGCAGGCTGTAAAACTACTGCTTGGGCTAACACAGGATTGGCCATAAAAAATACAGTTAAAGCTGTAGAGGTTTTAGTAGCTTTATTCCAAATTATTGTTTGAAGAGTTTTTAATTGTTTCATATTGTTTATTCCAATTTAGATTACAGTTGACATAAATAATCTCTTTTTTGATATAGTTTTTATTGTGCTAAATAAAAACACAGAAATCTAATCTTCTTATTTCCTGAAAGAAACATTTTATGTCTAAAATATTTATCAGTTTGGTTTAAATAATAAATCGGCAAGTTCAGCTGCTGAACCAGCGATAACGACACCAATTGCCCACCGTACGAATGTATCTTTTCCGATATAGCGCCCTGCATAAGCAATTGCTAAGCACAAAAGTATCACGGCAGCGGCGATAGGGATAATCGCTTTCAAATCTGTTTGAAGCAGCTCCAAAGCTTTTTTTGCAGGATCTAAACCTGCTGCTTGGGTATATGCGGGATTGGTCATAAAAAATACGGTTAAAGCTGCAGAAAATGCAGCAATTTTATTACGAGCTGTTGTGTGAAGAATATTTAATTGTTTCATGTCCTTTATCCTGATTAAGATTAAAACTCCCACAAATGACCCCTCGTTCATGAAGAAACTTAAAAAGATATTTTGGATCAGCCCAAGTTCTTAGTTTTCCTCTTTGTGTAAGTAACGTATATTTATTTGGCTTTCCGGTGATTGGATCGTCAGAAATAAACGTGAAATACCATTCTCTTTCTGAAAGCATCACGACTGTAATCTCACGTGCTGCTTTTTGACTAAATGCTATATCAACGCTGTTTTGTTCTATCATTTTCATTATCTTTGCCCTCAATTAGAAGAGATTTTGTTCAATCTTACTAATTAGAGCTTTAACATTTTCTTATCTACCCTTCATTATAATATCCTATCAAATTTCTGGAGTTTCGTGAAAATATCAGTCCTCACTCTGCGATCTTCTCGATGAAGAAAAATCTTCAGCTGAAAAAGCATCGCGGGCGCTACTTTCTTTATGTGTAAATGCATCTTCTTCTCCTTTTGAAGAGAGAGAAAGAGAATCTACTTTAGTTGTCTGTTCTGGTTCTTCTTTTTTAAGCTTTACAGGCTCCTGCAAGTCTTCATTTCCTCGTACAGCAGCTTTTACTCCAACATATGAAGTAATTTTTTGCATACGGGTGTGGCTTGAGTTTTCTGTATTGTAAAAATTCAGCACAGACTGCAAAGTCGCTTTTTCAAAGACGCACTTTGATGTTGTTTGTTCATAGCAGTAAGTTAAAGCGCTTTGTGCAGCTGTAAGATTTCTGCAAAAATCAAATGCATCAAAAAGAGAAAACAATTTCACATTTCCAACACCAATTTGCCCTAAAATTATGTTAAAATTATGTTCACTCTGTTCAGCTGTTGCGATTGTTTCCTTAAGCTGAGATGATTGATAGAACAAGTTATCTTTATCATCTATTACATAGACATTGTCCCGCGCTTCTTGTTTGGCGATAACTGAAAATGCTATGGGGGGCGTATTGGATATGTATGCAGCAGCAAAAAATGTGAAATCTGGAACAATCATTAGCAATACACCTTATTACGAAGAATTTTATTAATACAAATGCTAATTCTTTGTGGTGCTTTTTCTCGTTGTCTTTTGATTTTATAAATTTGCAGAATGAGATTGTTTAGCTTAGAATATTCCTTGTGATTATTGCTTTGTTCTCTTCTAAGAAGATTTCTAATATATGCGAATATCCAACCAACAAGATAAAAGTGTTGAATAAAATAGAGCACATTACGCCAACCAATATTATTGGAATCACGAAAAAAGGCGCTGCTTTTAAAAAATAATAATCTTTGATACTGTATTGAAGCTGCTTGTTTTATATAATTCTCTAGTTGCAAAAATTTTTTCAAAAAAAATTTATACGAAGTAAAAAGCCGTTGTGTGTAAGGGGAGGTTTTACTGTTATAATGAACTACACTATCATTATACAGAGAGGGCTTGTTCTTTGTTGCGTATTGCCATAATTTATAGAGTGACGATTTATATTTACTTTTGACTACTGATTCATGAGAGTCAGAGAGGTGTGATGGTGTTTGAGCACTGCATTTAGTAGTTCCAGTAATTGAACTGAAAAAAGATGCAGTGGTGGTAGTTGATATACCAATAAACAGTTCTTTGTGGCTCAAAGCACATCTCCGTCAAAGTGATATATGTATCGTAATTTTAATTTCGATAATAAATGGACAGAAATTGTCTATAATTGTGTTTAAAATATGGCAAAAAGAAATTCTTTTTTGCAAGGGGAGTAATTAAGGTGAATGATCTCAAGAATATGAATTTTGATGAGCTACAAGAGATGCGTACACAAATCGATGTGGAATTAAAAAAACGGCAAGCAAAGGAAAAGCAAAATGCGCGACGAAAAATTCTTGAAATTGCTAATGCCCATGGAATTGATATCGCTGATCTTGTGAGCAAAGAGCGCCATTATAGAAATCCCAATAACCAATGGGAATTATGGAATGGGCGTGGACGTAGACCTAAGTGGATTAAAGAGTGGTTGGAGAATGGGTATACACTTGATGAACTCGAAGTAACGTAACACGTGTGCGATATTTACAAGATAAGGGAATACTAAGGAATGTAAATGCAAGAAGTATGCTCTTTTGGGTAATTTGATTGTATAAACATACTGAACAAATATATTAAAGTATTGAGTTACCAAATACAACAATAGGGAGCGTGAACAATTTATTTAAATGCAAAAGGTCTTGTTGTCATAATCTGGCAAGCATAATGATGATGCCAGGTTGAAATATTGTAATTGCTTTTGGCATTTGAGAGAGGGGGGTATTTTACTTCTTTTTATCGTTTCATTAACGTTGCTCTTTTTAGTCTATGTAAATAAAGAGTTTTATTGATTATTTACAAAAATGGTCGAAATGAGAATAATTTATTGCATAGGGATTTTAACTCAATATGTAAAATGATAATTTTATCAATTAATATGTTAATAAATTAGTATACTTATATTTTTGAAATACTGTTCTGTAGAACAAGCCTGATGTTATAGATTTTGTTTGGGCTTTTTTCTGTAAGATTATATATGAGGCATTTACTTTATTTATCGTTAGTTGAGATGAGTGAGTGTGTAGAAAATGGAAAATTTCTATGGCTGTTATGGGTTTTATAGAATTTATGACATATTTCTGAGCGTTTGTGATTAAAATTCATTTCTGAGCGTTTATGAATAATGAATAAAGAGTGTATTTGAAAATAAAAGGATTGGATCATTTCTATTGCGGTTTATCTTCTTTTATGGTGTGAAATAGGGGGGGTATGCAGGTTTACAATTGTGTGTGATGGTATAGAGTGCGGAATACTTTGTTATATGTCGGAATATTTTTTCTAAAATTGTGTGGTATTCCACAATAAGTTAAAGGGTTTGTCTGAGAAACAGAATGCCCCAAACGGAATGCATTTGTGTTTCCAATTTACGCGCTTTTTTAAAAGAAAAATTTTTCAATACAACTAAGCTTATTTTATGGCGCTTCTCGTGAATAGTATAACGTAAAAGCCCTTATGATCATATAAAATTCATTGTACACCACCATTTTTACTTCAATAAAAAGTATAAGCCGGCGTCCTTATACACTTTACTCGCCTCCAATATTGCTAAAGTCCTTAGTTCTTGAGAGAGGGAGGCTTTTGTCGCTTTGTTTAATTGTTTTTATTTATACGACACTTTCGCTTGTGATGTGCAAGCGAATGATTTTGATTGCTTCAACATGTAGAGAGATTTGAAATAAGGGTATTTTATGATCTTTAGATTTCTCACTCAATATGAGAACAATGAACTTATTATTATAAATAAAAGTGTTGTGTGCTAAAAAGTCTTGTTTATTTTATTATGCCGTGAAATGGCTTCTTTTAAAGTGTGGTGATATAAAGCAACAACCTCTTTGAGACATTAAACGTTTTTTTCAGTGCGTAGTGAATATTCTCATAATGTAGCTTGCTTGTCGAGTCTTATGTTGAGTGAAATATGGGAGGAGGAAGTCAAGAAAAAATTACTCGACAGGAATCCGGTTTGTAAACAGATTGGATGAGATAGGAATTTTTTGTTCTTTGAAGGAGGAAGGCAAAGGTTGTAAAATAGTATGAATTTTTTCTTAAAGTGGGAAGCCGTGTAGAAGACGTGGGGCATTTGGAGTGAGTCCGGCAGCTTCTTGAATGAAGTATTTTTTTATTTTTGGCGCTTGATTAATGATTCCAAGGCCGGTATCGCGGAGCATCCGTAAAAGAAGGCTATCATTAGAAAAGAGTTTATTAAGCCAATCATTGCTTAAAGCCATACGGACAATTTCAAAACGTCTCCAGCTTTGATAGCGCTCTAAAGCCGTGAGGGAGCCAATGTCAAGACCTAGTCGTGCTGTTTCAATAATCACTTCAGCGAGGGCAGCGCTATCGCGTAATCCTAAATTGAGTCCTTGTCCTGCAATGGGGTGGATGGTATGGGCGGCATCGCCAACGAGAGCAAAACGTGGTTTAACGCATTGACGTGTTAAAGAAAGACTCAAAGGAAAAGCTTGACGTTCGCCATCCCAAGAGAGTTTGCCTAACCGATGGCCAATGCGTCTTTCGAGTTCTGTTTCAAAAATAAGTGCATCAGCTTTGAGATAATATTGCGCAGTTTTATGATCTTCATTCCACACAATGGCGGATCGGTTGCCTTTGAGAGGGAGAAGAGCAAAAGGACCGGCAGGTAAAAAATGTTGAATTGCTTGACCATTATGGGGTTTTTCATGTTCAACTGTGCAGATGATTGCTGTTTGTTTATAGGGATGAGAAAAATTTTTCAGACCAGCTTTTTGGCGTAATTTCGAATGGGCTCCGTCAGCTGCAATAAGCAATTTTGTTTGCCAAACCTCTTCATTATTTAAAGTGACGGTTGTATGTTGGTGTTCTTGATGAAAATCAATGACACGCGTGTTTGTAATAACAGGGATATTGAGATCTTTGACACGTTTTTTTAAAGTGTTGATGAGTTCTCTATGCTCTACCATAGCAGCAAAGGGCTCACCGGGGGTAATGTCGCCTTCAAAGGTTAAAAGGGTGGGTTTGACAGGATCACTAGTGCTTGCATCTGTGATGATCATTGAATGAATGGGTTGCGCATAGGGTTTTATAGGTTCCCAACATTGTAATTGTTTTAACATACGAATAGAAGCAGCAGCAAGGGCAATGGTTCGTATGTTAGAAGCAGGGGGATCTCCTTGTGGAGCAGCATCAACGATTTTTATTTTCAGATTAGGGGCTGTTTGCTTGAGTGCTATCGCTAAGGTTAAACCGACAGCTGCCCCTCCGGCAATGAGCAGATCACATTGTTTAGTTTTATGAGATTTAATTTTTTTATTGGGTTGTACGTCTTTATTGCGATTAGAACACACAATACTTCTTCCATTGTTTACAGTTTGCTTTCTTTTAAAAAGAATATCTTTTTACATTGCCTAAAATAACTTAACTTTTACTTTTCTCTCTCTCTTTTTATAAAAATGAGGTTCCTTTTTAGTGCCAATCTTATGGTAGATTAATTTTTCAGAGTTTTTCTGCTTAATCATTTATGTGATTCATTTTACAGATTTATCGGATAAGCTTTTTTTTGAATATCATCTTCAATTCTTTTTACACTTGGTTGATAAAAAAGAAAACTAAAAATAAACAAAGATGTCGTGTATTTTTTAAGTTGTGTGAGTTACTTCAGTATACCTGTCCTGAAGGGGGACATTTCGTTAGTATGGTAGATAAAAAATTGTGGTCATTCGTGATGGTTAAAACAGTATTCATATTTTGCCGTTATCATGATGTAGCGTAAAAAACATCATCTGTTTAGGAAGGTGCCTATAGCACCCATGTAACACTTTACACATGAGGTGTTTTTTGGTTGATCGTTTGATAAATATTCAGGGAGAGCTTTTTGTGCGCCTTATGAAGGATTGTCTCTTAGGGTGGTGGTATATGAATGATATGAAGTGGTTAGAAGGTAGAACGCGCTAGATAAGAAGTCGGATTGTTTACAGGCTATTTGTTTACAAATCGGCACAGAGTTTAAGCTTCATGCTTTTTTAAGAGAGAGAGGGAGTTATAACTCTTTAAAATATGAAATTTTTGTATTTGGAATTGATAGATGCACCGAAGTTCTTCTCCTTATGATTCATTAGAAGTGCGAAATTCTCAAGGTTCGCGTCTTATTGAGATGTTTTTACGTCAGATAGGGGTATTTATTGGGCTTGGGCTTTTGGGCTTTATTATTTTTTGTGTGTTTGCTTTGGCGACGTGGAATGTTGCGGATCCATCTTTAACCCATGCAAGTACAAATGAGGTTACAAACCTTATGGGGTGGATGGGGGCAATTTTTTCAGATTTTATTATGCAGTTTTTTGGCTTGGCAAGTCTTTCTGTTTTGTTGCCACCGTTATTTTGGTCTTTTCTCTTGTTGGCGCAAAAGAATATCTACAATTTGACTTTGCGCTTTTTTTTATGGGTGCTATCAACGATTTGTTTTTTAATTGCTTTTGCCCTTATGTCACCTGTTGCTTCTTTTACTTATTGGCCATTGCCAATGGGATTGGGAGGGGTTTTAGGAGATAAAGTTTTAAGTGTTGCTTCTTCAGTCTTTCCTCTTTTTCTTTCTCCTCCTTACACGGTGTTTTTCAGTGTTGTTTTTATTCTTTTAGGTTTTTTCACCGCTGCTTTTGCTGGTAATGTGATATGGCGGCGTCGAACAAAGAAAAGAAAAGAAAAAAGCATTCCAAAAGACGAAATCGTTAATCCAGTCTTTGAGTTGGAAGAAGATACGGAATATGCCGCAGAGGAGGATCGTGAAAATCATGGTTTTTTTGCGACAACTTGTGGCGCTCTTTTGCATCTTTTTTATTTTTTACAAGCGCGTTTTTTTCGTTTATTCTGTTTCAAAAGGCGTTTTCAGAGTAAAGGGCAAGGAAAGCCATTTGATCGGATTGAGCCAACTTTTTTGGGTGAAAAAGTAAAGTGTGAGAAAAATCAAAATAAAGCCTATGTTTCTCCTGTTAAAAATCGAAAGTCTTTAACAGCTTCTTCAAATGGTGGTTTTGTTCTTCCTCTTGTAGATTATCTTTCGGTTCCACCACCGTCTGTTAGGGATGCAAAACTTTCTCCTGCTGTTTTAAGAGCAAATTCTCAGGAACTTGAAGGGGTTTTGTTAGATTTTGGGGTCAAAGGAAAAATTATAGATGCTTGTCCTGGACCGGTAGTAACTTTGTATGAATTTGAACCGGCTGCAGGTATTAAGTCTTCCCGTATCATTGGTTTGGCAGATGATATTGCACGCTCGATGCGTGCGATTTCGGCGCGTGTTGCGGTGGTTCCAGGACGTAATGTTATTGGAATAGAATTGCCTAATGCAAAGCGTGAGATGGTTTATTTACGAGAAATGTTGCAGGCGCAAGAATTTATTGACAGCAAAGCAAAGCTAGGACTTGCTTTGGGTAAGACAATCGGAGGAGAAGCTGTTGTTGCAGATTTAGCAAAAATGCCCCATCTTTTGGTTGCTGGTACAACAGGATCAGGAAAGTCTGTTGCTATCAATACAATGATTTTATCATTGCTTTATCGTATGACACCTGAACAATGTCGTCTCATTATGGTGGACCCGAAAATGCTTGAGCTTTCGGTTTATGATGGCATTCCCCATTTATTAACACCCGTGGTGACAGATCCTAAAAAAGCCGTGATTGCTTTAAAGTGGGCTGTTCGTGAAATGGAAGAGCGCTATAGTAAAATGTCAAAACTAGGCGTTCGTAATATTGATGGGTTTAATGCACGTCTTAGGGAAGCTGCAAGTCAGGGAGAGACAATGGTGCGGACAATTCAAGTTGGATTTGATCGCGAGACCGGTGAGCCTCTTTATGAAACGGAAACACTTGATTTTAGTCCTATGCCCTATATTGTTGTCATTATTGATGAAATGGCTGATTTGATGATGGTTGCTGGGAAAGATATTGAAGGAGCGGTTCAACGTTTAGCACAAATGGCACGTGCTGCCGGTATCCATGTAATTATGGCGACACAGCGTCCTTCCGTCGATGTTATTACCGGGACGATCAAAGCCAATTTTCCTACACGCATTTCTTTTTCTGTGAGTTCCAAAATTGATAGCCGAACAATTTTAGGCGAACAGGGGGCCGAGCAATTATTGGGACAAGGAGATATGCTCTTTATGATGGGAGGAGGACGTATTCAGCGTGTGCATGGGCCTTTTGTTGCGGATGATGAAGTGGAGCAGGTTGTTGCGCATCTCAAAGAGCAAGCACGACCTGATTATTTAGAAACAATTACGCAAGAAGTTGAAGAGGATGGTGCTGATGTTTCTTTGTCTTCTCCTTCAGAAGATGATCCCTATAGTCAAGCTGTTGCTATTGTGCTTCGTGATCGTAAGGCTTCAACCTCTTATATTCAACGCCGTTTAGGCATTGGTTATAACCGCGCTGCGACATTGATTGAGAGGATGGAAGAAGAAGGTATTATTAGTCCAGCAAATCACGCAGGGAAACGAGAAATTTTAGTGCCGGCTGAAGAAGAACGCTTTTGAAAAATATTTATAGTTGTTTTTTATAATACCTTGTAAAACAAGTGTTTATCCTATTGTATCGTAGAAAGTCTGCATTTTCATATCCCAGCTCTCAATTTGCGATAGCTCCTTGGTACTTGAGACTCCTTATAAGGGGATTCTTTATCTTATATAACTTTTATCCATACACCAACCTTGCTTGTAACGTGCAAGCAAATGATTTGAATTGATTCAATATGAGAGAGTATGTGATGAGAGAATCTTATTGTATTTGGCGTTATGATTTAAGTTAAAAAGATAAATTATTATAAATCAATATCTTGGTATAAAATAATGTCATTGCGAGTGTAGAGGGGGGTAAAAGCATGTAAGGTTTGGTATTTAAGTGTCTTTTTAAGTGCGCTCTAAATATTTAGGGCAAGGCTGATCTGTCGAGTCTTAATATAAATGAATTATATGGGGTGGGAAGCTAAGTGAAATTTGCTAAACTCCAAACTGTTTACAGAGTGGTTCGGATGGAGATTTTTATTCTTTTGGGTGGGAAGGAAGTCAAAAAAGCATTTTTGACACTTAAAAGAGCTTTCAGGTTCGCGAGTAATATGTTTAGTCCTTAATCCATTATGTATTGACTATAATTTATGTTGCTTCATAGATTAGGGGTGGGAAAGAATATATTATGCGTTTAGAAAATCAGCAGAAAAGCAGGAAAATTTGATGATTTCGGAAACATAAACGCAGACTGGTTATTTGGAAACGATACCGAAAGAGATCGCAAGAAATAAAGGAAGGATGTTTCTTTAGCAGATGATTCCTATTGTCAAGCTGTTGCTATTGTGCTTCGTGATCGTAAGGCTTCGACTTCTTATATTCAATGTCGTTTAGGCATTGGTTATAACTGTGCTACAACATTGATTGAAAGGATGGAAGAAGAAGGCATCATTAGTCCAGTAAATGATATGGGTAAGCAAAAAGTTTTGGAGACTGTCGAAGAAGAATACTTTTGAAAATCTTTTGATATTTTTTTCAAACAATATCTTTATCTTATAAAGATAGGTATTTATTCGTCGTTGATCACTTAAGTTATGAATTATAAAGTTAATTAAGTATTGCTTGGGAGCATTTTTTATGAAAACGTCTTTTTTACCGCAAAGAAGAATCTTTGGGTTGGTGGGAATTATTATCTTTTGGTGTTTAACTTTTCCTGTTTTTTCGCAAGTATCTAATAAAGTGATAAAGGCGCAAAATGTTGTGAATCACTTTGCGGCAATCAAAACAATGACAGGTGATTTTATTCAGTTTAGTCCAAAGGGAAAAATGTCTCAGGGGACATTTTATTTAGAGCGTCCAGGGAAAATTCGTTTCATTTACAAAAAAATGCCTTTACAAATTATTGCAGATGGCCAATTTGTGGGTATTAACAATCGGGCTTTGAATACTTGGAACTTTTCACAACTTTCGCAAACGCCAATGAAGTTTTTGTTGGATGATAAAATTGATGTATCTTCTGGGCGCTTGTTGGCATTTCGCGAAGATCCAGGGGCTGTGACGATTGTTCTGCGTGATAAAACGATTGGGGCAGGGCAAATAAGGATGGTTTTTGATTCTAAAGGCTCTGCTTTGCGGCAGTGGACAATTGTTGACCAACAAAATTTGGAAACTACTGTGCAGGTTATGAATGTGCGGACAGACGTCCGGTTCGCTAATGGGATGTTCACGCTTCCTTCGAAGAAATGAAGAAAGAGTGTTACGTTATTTGGATTAAAACAAATGTTCTTTCGTATTGCGACTTGGAATATTAATTCTATTCGTTTGCGTCTTGCACAGGTTTTTCAGTATTTGGAACTCTTTTCCGCAGATGTTTTGTGTCTACAGGAAACAAAATGTCCAGATGCTTTATTTCCAGTGGAGGCTTTTGAAGCAGCGGGTTATAAGCATATCGCATTGAGTGGACAAAAATCTTATAACGGGGTGGCTATTGTTTCTCGTTTGCCTTTTAAAAAGGTAGAAAAACGTTTTTTTTGTCAAAACCAAGATTGCCGGTATATCTCAGTTATTGTGGAAGCCCATGGGAGAAGCTTGCGGATTCATAATTTTTATGTTCCTGCTGGGGGAGATATCCCTGATGCTGATGTGAATGAAAAATTTCGTCATAAGCTTGATTTTTTAGAAGAAATGTCTTCCATTCGTGCGGATCACGGCGATGGTCTTTCTTCTCTTTTGGTGGGAGATTTAAATATTGCTCCTTTGGCAGAGGATGTTTGGTCTCATCAGCAATTGTTGAAGGTTGTAAGCCATACTCCTATTGAAACCGAGCGTTTACAGGATTTGTGTTGTCAAGGTGGATGGGTTGATCTGATGCGGTTGCATATTCCTGTTCCTACCAAGCTTTACACATGGTGGAGTTATCGTGCTCGCGATTGGGCATTTACCGATTATGGGCGGCGGCTTGATCATGTTTGGTCTTCTCAAGATTTAGCACCTTTTGTTGTAGATCTTTCTATTTTTCGTGATGCGCGCGGATGGGAACGTCCTTCAGATCATATTCCTGTGCAAACTGTATTTGATTTTTCACGTCAAGTTTGAAATAAGAGGTAAATAAAGTATTAATATTAAATAATGATTCTGAAAGAATGCGGGAGACTGGATGTATATCAGAAATCTCAAATGGGGCGCTTCTCGTGGATTATTTTCTAGTGTCTTGTTGTGTTTGCTTTTGTCAGGATGTATGGTTGGTCCTAATTACCAGAAAACATCTTTTCGTGTTCCAGCAGTTTGGGGAGAAAAATCTGCACAGACTGCAGGGCAGTCCGTTGCGCTTGCCGGATGGTGGCGGCATTTGAATGACCCTGTTCTAGATGCGTTAATGGATTATGCTATTTCTGGAAATAATAATGTTGCTGTTGCCAAAGCTCGGGTACGTGAGGCGCGTGCAGGTTTAGGGCAGGTTGTGGGAACTCTTTTGCCAAATGTGTCCAATTCAATTTCAGGAACCCGTAGTCGTTCTGGACAGTCTGATGCATTGTTAAACCAGTATAGTAGTGGTTTTGATGCAAGCTGGGAGCTGGATTTTTTTGGTGGGCATAAACGTGCGGTTGAAGCAGCGCGTTATGGCCTTGATGCGGCTGTGGAAGATATGCGTGCTACCATGGTGACATTACTAGGAGATGTGGCAACAAATTATGTGCAAATGCGTGGTTGGCAACAAAAGTTGTTTATTGTGCGGCAAATTGCTGTCTCACAACGTAAAACTTATGAACTGATGCGCGCTAGATTAACAGCTGGTGATGTCTCTGAGCTTGATGTTTCAAATGCGCAAGCGCAAATGGCAAATACAGAGGCAGATATATCACAGATGGAAGCGAATGTAGCAATGAGCGTTCATCGCCTCTCTGTCTTAACTGGTCGTGTGCCTACGGCATTGAAGGATCTTTTACAAAAAAATGCTAAGCATGCAAAGATTCCACAACCACGCTGGCCGATACCAGCAGGAATTCCAGCTGATATTTTGTTAACACGTCCGGATTTACGACGGGCAGAGCGTCAATATGCGCAAGCGACAGCACGGATTGGTCAACGTGAAGCAGATCGTTATCCATCACTTACTTTAACAGGTAATATTTCAACAGCAGCAACGGCAATTGATCAATTATGGAAAAATTCAACGATTGGCTGGTCTTTTGGACCTGGTCTTCGTTTTCCTCTTTTTAATGGAGGTCAGGTCGAGGCTTCTATTGCGGTAGCGCGCGCGCAGCGTGATCAAGCTTTTATTACTTATCGAGCTGCTGTGTTGGAAGCTTTAGAAGATGTAGAAAATGCGCTTGTAAGATTAACGAAGGAACATCAACGCTTAGAAAAGCTAATCGTTGCGAATAAAGCTTCTCTTCATTCCTTAAAACTTTCACGGAGCCTTTTTGAGAATGGAAATACTAGTTTTCTTGAATTGTTAAATGCTGATCGCTCTTATTATTCTGCACAAATGGCGCTTAAAGATAGCCGTGTTTCTTTGGTTACGCAATATATCACGTTGATGAAAGCATTGGGGGGAGGCTGGGATGGCGTTGTTGATGTATCGCGTCCAGAAGTCGTTGATAATGCACCTCGTTCGCGTGCAAAGGTAGGGAAATGAAAAAAAACTTACTCAAAAATTTCATTACAAAACATAAAAAACTTTCCTTCTTTTTAACTGCTATATTTCTCATTCTCTTGTTGTTATGGTTACGTTCTGTTTTTTTTGGAACATCTACTCCAACTTATATAACAGCGGTGGTGAAGCGTGGGGATATTGAGGAAAGTGTTTTAGCTTCTGGTCTTGTACGTCCTTACCGGTTGGTGGCTGTTGGTGCGCGTGCAACAGGGCGTGTGGTGTCAATGCGTGTTTCCCCTGGGAGTGTTGTGAAAGAAGGCGATCTCTTGGCAGAAATTGATCCTACAGATCAGGAAAATGATTTAAAAAGAAAAAAAGCGGCATTATCGCATTATTATGCGAATTTGGTAGAACAAGAAGCCTATCTTTCTCTTGCACAGAAAAATTTAGAGCGTCAGAAAAAAATGATCGAAACACGTGCGATTTCACGGGCGAACCTCGATGAGGCTGCGACACAGGTGAAAATACGCGAGGCGCAAATTGAACAACTTCGTCAGCAGATTGTGCAAGCACAAATTGATGTGGAGAGTGCAGAGGTTAATTTAGGTTATACACGCATCACTGCCCCTTCAGCGGGAACGGTTTTGGCAACAGTTGTGGAAGAAGGGCAGAATGTGAATGCGGTTCAGTCGGCGCCAACAATTGTTATTTTGGGTGATTTATCAAAGATGACGATCAAGGCGCAAATCTCAGAAGCAGATATTCTTAAAGTCCGAGCTGGACAACCACTTTATTTTACAGTTTTAGGTAATTCACAGCGTCGTTATGAAGGCGTTTTAGAAAAAGTAGAGCCGGCTCCTGAAGCAATTCGTGCTGATGTGAGTATTAATCCTGGTATGGTGAGTGGTTCTAGTGCTTTAATATCATCGGCTATCTATTACAATGGAATTCTACATGTTGATAATGCGGACAATTTTTTGCGAACCTATATGACTGCTCAAGTTCATATTATCTTAGGGCGCGCGCAGAATGTCTTGTTGGTTCCAAGTGATGCTTTACGCGATGAGACAAGAGAGCGTAAAGCATGGGTTTCTGTTTTGGTGGGGGAAAATAAGGTGGTTACTAAACAGGTGAGTGTTGGGTTGAATAATAAGGTTATGGCAGAGATTATTTCAGGACTTAACGAGGGTGATGTCGTCATCACCAGTTCGTCTGATGGAGTGATGCCAGAGTCTTCTAACATGCATAGCGAAGACGAGAGTTAAAGCATGAGCACAAATCAAGCAGATGCTGTCTTCGTCTTGGAAAATATTGTGCGCAAATTTCCTGCGGGCGAAACGTTTGTTACCGTTTTGAAAAACATCAATCTTACCATTAAACGTGGTGAAATGGTGGCAATTGTAGGTGCTTCCGGTTCAGGTAAATCTACCTTGATGAATATTTTAGGCTGTCTTGATCGTCCAACTTCTGGCCGTTATTGGATCTCTGGTAAAGAAACAGCTTCTCTTTCTGCGGATGAATTGTCGGCTTTACGACGTAATCATTTTGGTTTTATTTTTCAGCGCTACCATTTGTTGAATGAATTGACAGCTCTTGGTAATGTTGAAATTCCGGCTATTTATGCGGGATGTGCCGTGGAAGCAAGAAAAAAGCGTGCACAGGATCTTTTAACGCGTTTGGGCATGGGTGATCGGATAAATCATCGTCCAAATCAGCTTTCCGGTGGTCAGCAACAACGTGTTTCTATTGCTCGGGCGCTCATGAATAATGCGGAGGTCATTCTTGCAGATGAACCAACTGGTGCATTGGACAAAAAGAGTGGGCAAGAAGTATTGCATATTTTGGATGAACTTCATCAAGAAGGGCGTACTATTATCATTGTAACCCATGATATGCAGGTGGCTGAAAGAGCAGAGCGTATTATCGAAATCAGTGATGGGGAAATTATTGCTGATAAGCGGTCAAGGGTTGCAAAAACAAAAGTTGGTAGAAAATCTCTTCAGGAACAACAAAATCTAAAAGGCCAACAAAAACTGGGCTTTTTTCGTTCTTTTTTTGAGCGATTCCGTGAGGCGTTTGTGATGGCTCTGTTGGCAATGAATGCACATCGTATGCGGACTTTTCTAACAATGCTTGGGGTGATTATCGGTATTGGGGCGATTATTGCTATGGTGGCTTTAGGGAATGGTACACGAGAGAAAATTCTGGAAAATTTTAAAAGTTTGGGTACTAATACATTAACCATTTTTCCTGGTAAAAGTTTTTCTGATCCACAAGCAGAAAAAATAACCAGTTTGGTTGAAGCTGATGCAGAAGCCTTGTCTGGATTACCTTATGTTTCTGGTGTAACACCACAGATTTCAGCAAGCTCGAAAGTGCGTTTTGGTGCAGTTGAAGTCAATGCCGTCATTGCGGGGGTGGGAGAACAATTTTTTCAGACACAGGGGCTCAAAGTTTTCAAAGGACAGTTTTTTGATCAAAAAAGTGTCCATGATCGGGCGGTTGATCTCGTGATCGAGAAAGAAGCATTGTCTGTTCTTTTCCCCCATAGCTATGAAAGCCCCCTTGGAAAGGTGGTGCATGTGGGGAATGTTCCAGCGCGTATTATTGGTGTTGTTGATTCGCAAAATAATGCAAGTGGAGATACATCAAATACGTTACAGCTTTATTTGCCCTATACAACAGTGCAGACACGTTTTCTTGGCACAACAGAAGTTCGTGCAATTACTGTTAGAATTGCTGATGATATTGATTCACATTTAGCGGAGACCATGATAAAACGTTTTCTCATTATGCGGCATGGTGGGGAGGACTTTTTCATTAGAAATTCTGAATTCTTCCGTGAACGTGTTATGGAGAGTACAAATATTTTAACACTTTTAATTTCTTCAATTGCAGCTATTTCCCTGATTGTGGGGGGTATTGGGGTGATGAATATTATGTTGGTCACTGTTTCTGAGCGGATCAATGAAATCGGCGTGCGTATGGCAGTTGGTGCACGGCAAAGTGATATTTTACAGCAATTTCTCATTGAAGCGATTTTGGTTTGTGTGATTGGTGGTGGTTTGGGGATCTTGCTTGGGCTTTCTATCGGTGGCTTATTTCTTCTGTTTAAGGCGCCTATCCATTTGGTTTATACTATTGAATCGATCATTATGTCTCTTACTTTTTCAACACTCATTGGAATATGTTTTGGCTTTTCTCCAGCGCGGCAAGCTTCACGGCTTGACCCTGTTGTCGCTCTTTCACGCGATTAAGCTTTATCAATTGGGTCATGTTTGTTCGTGATGCTTTCCACTTGGATGAAGCGTTTATGAAGCGAAACATGAATGGGAAAAGTTTGGCATTATTTGCTGCTCTATTTTAGAAAACGCTTTGTTTATTAAGTGGAGCATACCACTAGAGGTGAACGTTTCTTATAGCACACCACATCATGTGAGATATGATAGGCATATAAGCCTTCTTGAGGCATTGAATGTTTTGAGAATGCATAATGAATATTTTTAAATCTTTCTTGTCGAGTCTTATGGAAGTAAATCCTATTAAGGAGAAGTTAAATGGAACCCGTTAGAATGAGATTGCTTGCAGACTGAATTTTGTTAAAAATCTTCGTCTTCTGAGATATGAAGAGGAGAACAAATGAAATAGATTGCGCGACGGTTCTTAAGATTTAATTTAAAAAGAGGCGGGGAAGTGAATAGTGTATCTGCTAACAAACAAAAGAACAAAAAAGAAGGTTGATGCCAAAAACAGCTTAAACCTCCATTCTTCCAAAAAAATGAACTGGTATCGAGATAGCTGAGAAGTTTAAGAGGTTTCGTTTAGTATTTTTAAGATTTTCGGAAAAGAGGTTATGAGTATTTCTCACTTTTGGTTTTGCAGAGGGTGGTGCAAATTATAGGTGTTTAGGTTTATGCAAATAAATTATGATTGTGCTCAAGTTTTAAAATGTGACCTAAGACACAGCCATTTTCTGTTCCTTTATGCGAGTAACTTAGCTTTCTTTAGAATATTTTGTTTAAGGCATCGCTTTTTTCTGCCTTATCTCATGATTTTGGAGCTGAAGGATAAACAAGCCATTTGAGTTTCTAGGGTAAGGATGCCGTCAGATACTCGGTAGGGGGGCGTGATCTTAAGAACTAATACCGTGAAATGCGGGTTTGATTTAATGGTTTTGGTGAGGAAGACAAAAAGTTTGAGAGGCGGATAGCTTCTTATTTTGAATGATGTATCAATGAAAAGGGCTTTCATTTATTGAAAAAGAATAAGCTCATATTCAGCAGGTGTGAGATGAAGTAAGAGAACATCGTAATACCAAGCTGCAGTTATGCTGCTAAAGAACATAATGGCGCTAGTGATGAGCAATGGTATGTCTAGTTGGTATGGTGGTTATTCTCCCTCCTGCTACAAGTCCGATACAGAGCGCCATTGGTTTGCACATTCACGGGCTTGTTTTAAAGAGACATCTCTTAAGGCACCCAATCCCATTTCACGACGGCGCTCGTGAATGGTACAACGGTAAATCCATTGAGCACCTCCATCTTTACGCTTATGAAGTAACAAGCCGGCACCATCATTATATTTGCCAGCTCGTGGGTGTTGCGATAGACCTTGCATTAAGACGGTTCATAAGAGCCATTTTTAGTCATTTCTTGTACAGTTTTTATCCACACACTCATCCCGCTTGTGATGTGCAAGCGGGTGGTTTTGATTGATTCAATAGAGAACAGATTTGAAATGAGAGAATCTGATGATATTGAGAGCTCTCATTCAAGTTGTAGCGTAATAAAATTTCATTATAAATCAATATGTTGTATGTAATAAAGCACCTTAGGCAGTGAGGTCACTAAAATTATGACGCATGAGCTTTAGCGGCAGTGATGAATATTCTCAGGCAGAGGGGTTTTCTTGTCGAGCTTTATGTGAGTAAACCATATAAATGGGGAAGCTGAGAGGAACCTGTCCAGAGAAAGTGAACTGTTTACAAATCGTTGCTGATAGGAATCATCGTCCTTTGAGATGTTGAGAGGAAATCACAATTCTTATGAAATCTGTCTTTTGAGGTGTTCTGATATTGAAGTGAGCAGGTGGAACGCGTTAGACAAGAAGCTGAGTTATTATTGTTTACAGATCAATAGAGTTTAAAAATTTTCGTTCTTTTTCTGGGAGGAAACCAGACAAAAAGTGATCTTAGAGAGCGAAATGATTTCAAAAAAGATTGCGATAAAAAACGTGGGGTATTTGTAGCGGTGTGCGTTTTGAGCTTATTCCTATCTGTGATCTAAAATGCTCTTAAGAAGATGCTTTTTAGAATGAAGAAATATTTACTAATATATTGACTTATAATGATAGTTTAACATTCTCTCTGTTGAATGAGAAATCTAAGTATTATAAATTTTCTCATTTTAAATCTATTAAAATTATTTCTTTGCATGTCATACGAGGTTGGTATGTTTGTGTTTAAGAAAGGCGTAATGCATGCCTCTTACCAATCATCCCAAGAGGCTTGAGCTATCGTAATACTTGGGGGCGGCAAAATATAGGGTGGGGTGGTTTGCATTTTTATGAAGCGTAAAGACGGTGGTATAAATAGATCTCTATAACAAGTCTGAAGATCTTATAGTTGTCTGGGGGCTCTATTTACAAGAGCTTATATATTGAGATGGCATGTACAGATCCCGTGCTGTGAGATATGTTTGGGATGTAAGAGATGTTTTGGGTGAATGTGCAATACAGTGATACATGTATTGTGGGGTGTTCTGTGTTGTATGAAGGTAGCTCTGTCGAGCTTTTATAGAAGCAACCTCTTGTGGAAGAGTATGAGAGAAAGGTATGAAGAGGTCAGAAGATGGCAAGATTTTTAAAAAGTCAGAAGGATAAAGATTAGAATGCGGTTCTGATATAGACTTGGAGCGTTTTAATATATTGGAATATGAGAATGCGGATTTGATTGATCTGTTGTATTGCGCTTTCAGCATTGTTCTTTTTAACAGGATAGGCAATGAAATGGATATCAGGCATTAAATATTTAAGTTCTCGCATCGAGCGCCACACATGGTAATCATGGGTGACGATATAAAGGGTTTTATAGTGGTGTTTTTTGATCCAATCGGCGCTTTCTTTAGCATTTCCTCTGGTGTTAATCGCTTGATGCCCGATGTCAATACAACAGGAGATAAGCCGTCGGGTAATATGCATGTTATGCATGAGACTTTTCAGGTTGGTTGTGGTATTTACACCACTGATGAGGAGACGTGAACCAAGCCCCCTTTGTAAGAGATTAAGTCCTGTCTCTATTCGGTTTTCTCCGCCTGTCAGCACAATGATGGCATCAGCTTTGGGGAGAGGCTGTGGGGGAGAAAGTCGTTCAGTTTTTTCAGAAAAAATAATAAAACCGCTCCAGAAAATGAAAACAATGATTGAAAGAGTAAGGGTTGTCGGTGGAAAATAGCGAAATAAAAAGCGGGGAGACCAACTATAGTGGAGCCGTTTTGGAAGAGGACGTTCTAAATTGTTTTGCGTCAATGAGTTGGAAGTGTTGTGAGTCATAAAATTAAAATAAACCGTTTTCACATTGATCGATTTTTTTCAGTTGTGTTAAAATAGTCATGCGGTTTGTAAGGGTGGTAAGAAAAGAAACGAAAATAATAAGAAAAATGATTTTTCCGTAGGGGATGGAACTTATGGAAAGATGTCCAAACAAAGCTGTTATTTGGCTAGCTTCCACTCTTCCCAAGTTATAATTCGTCCAGAGACAAAAGGCTGAAAACAGAAATATGCTTGTAAGACCACCATATAAAGCACCACGCAGCGCGGTTTTAAAAAAATGCCAGTCAAATTGGCGGGCAATGAAAAGAGTTTCAGTACCAAGGAAATATAAGACATTGATAATATGTGTATTTTCTGCCAATGCATTGCGGGTGGCAAAAATGATGGTGAGGATAAGAGAACCTAGAACCAATGCTAAAATTGAAAAACCAATGAAAACAGTGGTGTGTGCCATGGTCGCAAAACGATGAACCCAAACACGGTGATCATCAAATTGACCTCCTGGAATTTGGGTTTTAATGGCGTGATTAATGGCTGCAAAATTGATTTTTTCATCCCCATTCAGGGTCACAATGATGAGGCGGGGAAGGGGTAGTTCATTGACATTGAAGCCTGTTCCAAGCCATGGCTCCAGTAACTTTTCTGTAGCTTTTTGGTCAACAATTTTTGCATCTTGTACACCAGAAAATGTTTTAACCAATTGTACGGCATCACGGAGTGCTTTGTTGATATCAACATTGTCAATGGGACGTATTTGTATTGTTGCTTCATAGCTAATCTGATTACTCCAATTTTGGGCAGCATGTTGGACTAAATCAACACCGATTAAGGTGAGGCTTGAAAGAAATGTCATAATAGCAATTACGGCAACCAATGCTTTTCCAGAAATATTACCACTGGGAATAATCGCTGTTGTATTTTTTTTATTGCTTGTAAAAATGGGGAAAGACTTATTCATGAATCGTCATCCGTCCGTTATGGAGAAGCATACGCCGTGCTGCAACTTGTTCCATTAAGGCAATATCATGGGTGGCAATGATAACAGCCGTTCCAAAACGGTTTAATTCAATAAACAAACGGAGGAGGCGTTTTGCCAAGGGCGGATCGACATTTCCAGTCGGTTCATCGGCAAGTAGAATTTCAGGTTGATCAATGAGTGCGCGTGCAATGGCTACCCTTTGTTTTTCCCCACCGGAAAGAACAGGTGGTAAAACATGAATATGATCTCCAAGACCTACCCAACAGAGAAGATCTTCCACTTCACTGCGATAGGTTGCTTCTTCTTGTCCTTTAATGCGTAAAGGTAAGGAGACATTTTCATAAGTGGTCATGTGGTCGAGTAAACGAAAATCTTGAAAAACCACACCGATACGTTGTCGCAGCGCAGGGAGCTCTTGTCGTTTGAGTAATGCTGTGTCTGTTCCAAAGAGATCAATATGACCGCGGGTGGGTTTGAGTGCCAAAAACATAAGACGCATCAGCGACGTTTTCCCTGCTCCAGAGGCACCTGTGAGAAATTGAAATGATCCAGGAGGAATATGAAAGCTAATATCACGAAGGACCTCAGGGCCCATTCCATAGCGTAGGCCGACATTTTCAAAATGAATCACTTTTTATTATTACTCCTGATTTTATATTGCATCATTTATTCTAAAAACTCTTACTTTCATTGCTTTAGATTTTTGTTGTAAGCTTGTTTATTTTAGATTTCATGGTTTTCAATATTTTTTATACACCCTCGTTATAGATAAATATTTTTGCTCAAGAATATTATCACTTATACTTTCTTTTTTTAGCTTTATTTATGATTTTAGCAGGAATTTCAAAGGGATTCTAGCATAAACATCAGAACTATTTTTCCTTCTTACTCAGAGGCTTTTTTTGCATTGAGTGGACATTGGGTGATTTTAAAAAGCTATGTTGCTCTTTTTATCTTACTTTCTTATTCTTGTTCGCATCCCAATCTTGAGGTTTTTGCTTAAATTATTTCTTACCTGTTATGAAAAAAAGCGTTTGTTGTTAGAATGATTGAGCTTCTCATGCATTGTTTTGTTTTTTATTCTCCTTGGTGGTTTTCGTAATAATGCTGAGATAATTTTAGCAAAAAAACAAAAACCACCGTATGTTGTATTGCGTCGTGTTTTTTAGTTTTGTCGGTTGGCAATCAGATCTTCAACAACTTGTGGTTCGGCAAGGGTTGAAATATCTCCGAGAGTATCAAAATCGTTTTCAGCGATTTTTCGTAAAATACGTCTCATAATTTTCCCTGATCGTGTTTTGGGAAGCTGCGGAGCAAACTGAATTTTATCCAATATGGCAATAGAGCCTATTTCTTGTCTCACATGCTTGATAAGGTCTTTTTGCAATTCTTCACTTGGCTCTGTTCCTTCCATGAGAGTCACAAAACTATAAATTCCTTGTCCTTTAATGGGATGCGGGTAACCCACAATAGCTGCTTCTGATACAGCGGGATGAGAAACAAGAGCTGATTCAATTTCAGCAGTTCCTAACCTGTGCCCCGAGACATTGAGAATGTCATCAACTCGTCCTGTGATCCAATAATAACCGTCGCTATCGCGCCTACAGCTATCGCCTGAAAAATATTTTCCTTTATAGGAGGAAAAATAAGTTTGAATAAAGCGTTCATGATCCTTATAAAGTGTGCGCATTTGTCCGGGCCATGAATCACTGATACAAAGATTGCCTTCTGCTTCACCTTCTAAAACATTGCCTTGGGCATCAACAATTTGGGGTTGAACACCAAAAAAAGGACGTGTGGCCGATCCTGCTTTGAGGGGTGTTGCACCGGGCAAGGGCGTGATCATATGCCCTCCTGTTTCCGTTTGCCACCATGTATCGAGAATCGGACAACGGTCATTTCCAATTATATGATAAAACCATTCCCATGCTTCTGGATTAATCGGTTCTCCTACCGTGCCTAAGAGACGCAACGATGTTCTGTTTGAGTGTTCAACAAACGAATTTCCTGCTCCCATTAAGGCGCGGATAGCTGTTGGTGCTGTATAGAGCGTATTGACTTGGTGTTTGTCGACAATTTCCCAGAATCTGCCTTTGTCAGGAAAGGTTGGTGTGCCTTCAAACATTAAAGTGGTCGCACCATTGCATAAAGGTCCATAAACCAAGTAAGAATGACCGGTTATCCACCCAATGTCAGCCGTGCACCAGTAAACTTCATTGGGGTGGTAATCAAAAACATATTGGTGAGTCATCGAGGCAAAAATAAGATAGCCCGCTGTGGTATGCAAAACACCTTTAGGTTTGCCTGTTGAGCCTGAAGTATAAAGAATAAAAAGTGGATCTTCAGCATTCATTGGTTCTGGTGGACAAGCTGTTTTGGCATGAGCTATCTCTTCGTGGTACCAAAAATCACGCCCCTCTACCCATTGAATGGGTCCACAAGTTCGCCGTATAACCATGACTTGGTCCACATGCACGTTTTGGCGCGCGGCTATCTCAATAGCATGATCAACATTGTCTTTTAAGTTGATCCGTTTGCTGCCACGCAAGCCTTGATCAGCGGTAATAATGAAGGTTGATTCACAATCGACAAGGCGTCCTGCTATTGCCTCAGCAGAAAAGCCAGCAAAAATAACCGAATGAATAGCACCAATGCGGGCGCAGGCGAGCATAGCATAGGCTGCTTCGGGTACCATGGGGAGATAAATGGTTACTTTATCGCCTTTCTTAATGCCACGACTTTTCAAAAGATTAGCAAAACGACAAACATGTTCATAAAGCTCGTTATAGGTTATTTTTTTATCATGGTAAGGATTATCTCCTTCCCAAATGAGTGCGATTTTGTCTCCATGGGTTTTCAGGTGGCGATCAATGCAATTATAGGCAACATTTGTTATCCCATCTTCGTACCATTGAATGGAGACATCTCCGTTAAAAGAAGTGTTTTTTACTTTTGTAAAAGGTTTAAACCATTCAATGCGTTGACCATGTTTTGCCCAGAAGCTTTCTGGATCATCGATGCTTTCTCGATACCACTGTTGATAAGTTTCCTCATCGAGTAAAGTATTTTTTTTGATCTCTTCTGATACTGGATAGATTTTTTCAGTCATGTTTCCCTCTTTTTATTGTTTTGAAAATCTGCCTCTGTATTTTTGTATGGTTATATTTGTGGCAGAGTTTTCCCAAAAGCTTTTCATTGTGAGGTTAGACTAAATGACAAAGATTAGAATAGTCAATTTTTAAATCTGATACGTTTTTCTTAAAAAGGTATTTTATGCTTTTAGGATATTTAAATGTGGCAAAGTCTATTGCGGTATAGAGCCTTTTATAAACGCACAAAGGCATTAAAAAATATCATATAAAAAGGGAGATGAAGGTGCTTTATTGATTATCGCTTTAAATGTTTTTTATTTTGTATTCCCTTATTCAAATAAGAATAAGTTCATTAATAATTAATTAAACCAAAATATCAAAAATAATGAAAAGAATTACTGTATATAAAGTTTATTTTATAGTTACTTTCCAAATGTAACTACCATTTTTAAAAACCAATAGCATATATAGGGATAAAGACAATGAGAATACAAAACATTCTTACGATTTCATAACAAATATTCATTATAAAAAAATTCTGATTATAAGATGTGATCCACAATAGATATCTCTGAAAATTATTTTATCCACAGATGTAGATATTTAATTTGGTATATTCTTACAAATATACTTACAAAATTATTTAACTTCAGAGAGATATCTTTGTCGCTATATGACCGAATGTGCTGCATGAACCAAAAATATTAATTCTCCTTAATTATCTACATTAAAAGTAGTATCATAATGATACATTTCAAATGTCTATCATGTATTTTTAGAAAAATGTCAAAGATAAATTTTAAAAATAACAATAAAAATACTGTATAAATAATATCTATACTATGTATACATGAAATCTTCTTCTTAAGAAGATAATAATATTATTTGCAATATTTTAGAATATAAGAAATATCCCCTGTTTTTCCTTAATTAAAGTTTAAAATTAGAAAAATTAGGCATATGAAAAGTTGAAGTTTTTCTCTTTGTTTACGAGAAATATAAAGGAATATCGTTATTGAAATCGTTCTCATTTCCATTGTTTTGCGGGTATGTATTGTGCGCATATGCACGGGATTTGTTCTTTTATTTTTCAGGCGAATATTGACTGTATTTTACGCTTTGTAGAGCATGGAAAGCCTCTATACTATCGTTGACCTTATAGATTGCTATTCATGTTGTTTAGCGCGGTTCTTGGCGCTCTATTGGGTATTTGAGATGTTTATTTTGCTCAAGTGACTTACATGAAAGAGTTTTGTTACTGTATTATGTAACCATAAGCCTCTTTTTGTCTGCTTTATGCCATTGGCATGTGGGGAAATTGTTTACGCGTGTTGGAGAAGTTAAGAGAATTCATGATTTTCAATGGAAATCATTGCGATGATCTTATTCAATATTCTTTTGTAATTATTTATTTCGCGACAGTTTTTTCATTCATGCGCAACGCCTCTCTTATCATTTTGCCTTTATATAAGGATTTATTTTTTACGTTGCTTTTGCTGGAGAGGCGGTCAGAGGGGAGTAAAGTAGAGCTAATGTGCGAGAATATGAGAGCCAAATTGCAATGCTATCTTGAAGCTATTGTACGTGTTGTGGATGTGCCGATGAGAAATTTGAGAAGACCAGCTTTTTTGCTAACAGGATGAAAGAGGGACTGGAATCTTTTTTGCTAGAATTGCTCTTTTATTGATATTGAAGGAAATATTTTTTCTCATTTCTGCTGTTTTTGGCTTGTTCGTAGAATTTTCAAGGGAGATTATATGAAGGGGGAATGAATTTATATGAAGGGGGAATTGCTTTACACAGGGCGTTTTCCAAATAAAGCAGAGCCAATGCGAAGGACGTTAGAGCCAAACTGTAGAGCGGTTTTGAAGTCACTGGACATGCCCATGGAAAGCTTTGGAAGACCTGCTTGTTTTGCTAATTTTGCTAACAGTGCGAAATAGGGGCCGGGGTTTTCATCGACAGGGGGAATGCCCATAAGTCCGATGATATCAAGTCCATAGTTGTTTTTGCATTGGTTGACAAAAGATGTAGCTTCTTGTGGTGCGATACCACTTTTTTGCGGTTCTAAGCCAATGTTAACCTGAACATAGCAAGGAAGATGCCTTTTTTGTTTTTCCATTTCTTCAGCTAAGCTTTTGGCTATTTTTTCACGGTCAACCGTTTGAATAACATCAAAAATTTTTACCGCCTCTGCTGTTTTATTTGATTGTAGGGGACCGATGAGATGAAGTTTAATATTTTCAAATTGTTGACGTAAAGCAGGCCATTTTTGTGCTGCTTCTTGTACGCGGTTTTCTGCAAACAAAGATTGGCCTGCTTGCAAAAGGGGTCGTATATCAATAGCAGAAACAGTTTTTGAAACAGCGATAAGTTCAATTTCTTCTACGGGGCGTTGTAGCTCTTGGCATATTGCTGCAATGTCTTTTTGAAGGTTTTGCCATGCTTCAACGGAAGGGGCATCGAGGGGCGTTTGTGTATTCATATTTTTGTGCTTTACCTTTTTTGTTCAAGAGTTGGTCGTTTTTTTTAAAGTTTTATAAAATACTTAGGGAAATATTTCACGAAAATGTTGACGATGAGGTTAATCCATGGTCAAGCATAATAAAACAAGTTTTTGGTTCTGTTTTATTAAAAGAGTATAATGGGAATGACAATTGGACATTATAATATAGGCGAACGCTATAATCCACGTGCGAGAGAAAAAAAATGGCAAGAAATTTGGGATGAAAAGAAAATTTTTCAGACTCTTCAAGAAGATGCTCGTGAAAAATATTATGTTTTAGAAATGTTTCCTTATCCTTCTGGCCGTATTCACATGGGGCATGTGCGCAATTATGCCATGGGGGATGTGGTGGCACGCTATAAAAGGGCAAAGGGTTTTAATGTACTTCATCCCATGGGGTGGGATGCTTTTGGTATGCCAGCTGAAAATGCTGCTCTGCAAAGTAAAGTGCATCCTAAAACTTGGACCTATCAAAATATTGCGGTCATGCGCGGGCAATTAAAACAATTAGGACTCTCACTCGATTGGGCGCGTGAATTTGCAACTTGTGATGTGGAATATTACCACCGCCAACAAATGTTGTTCCTTGATTTCTATCAAAAGGGGTTGGTAGCACGTAAAGTGGCTAAGGTGAATTGGGACCCTGTTGATCATACTGTTTTGGCCAATGAACAGGTTGTTGATGGGCGGGGATGGCGTTCTGGTGCGTTGGTAGAACAGCGTGAATTGACGCAGTGGTTTTTCAAAATTAGCGACTTTAGTGAAGATCTCTTGGCAGGGCTTGAAGAGCTGAACCAATGGCCGGAAAAAGTTCGCACCATGCAAAAAAACTGGATTGGAAAATCACAAGGTTTGCTGATTCGTTGGGCTTTAAAGTCGGCGGGTGATGCTGATGATGTTTGTGATAAATTTGATGAGGTTGTTTGTTATTCAACGCGTCCTGATACACTGTTTGGCGCTTCCTTTTTGGCTCTGTCTGTTGATCATCCTATTGCACAAGCTTTGGCAAAAAAAGACAAAGCGTTGAGTGCTTTTATTGAAAATTGTCGGTGTGGTGGAACGACAACAGCAGCACTTGAAACAGCTGAAAAACAAGGGTTTCTCACGCCCCTTTTGGCTGTTCATCCTTTCGATTCAACAGTACATATTCCCGTTTATATCGCGAATTTTGTGCTTATGGACTATGGAACAGGGGTTGTTTTTGGTTGTCCGGCTCATGATCAGAGAGATTTCGATTTTGCGCGTAAATATGATCTTCCAATAAAACCGGTGGTTTTACCAAAAGGAGAGCAAGCAGAAGATTTTGTTATTACTGAAACAGCTTATACGGGTGATGGGGTGATGATCAATTCCAGTTTTTTGGATGGTTTAACACCCCAACAAGCTTTTGAAGAAGCTGCTAAAAAGCTTGAAAAACAAATGCTCAATGGGCAACCGCAAGGGAAGAAAACAGTGCAATTTCGTTTGCGTGATTGGGGGATTTCACGTCAACGTTATTGGGGGTGTCCCATTCCGATGATCCATTGTACAACTTGTGGGGTTGTTCCTGTTCCACGTGCCAATTTACCGGTTGTGTTGCCTGATGATGTTACTTTTGATCAACCAGGAAATCCTCTTGCACGACATGAAAGGTGGCAGAATGTTACTTGTCCTTCCTGTGGTCAACCTGCCAAACGCGAAACCGATACCATGGACACATTTGTTGACTCTTCTTGGTATTATGCACGCTTTACGGCTCCTTTTGCGCAGGGACCTGTTGACAAACAAGCAACAGCTGAATGGTTGCCTGTGCAACAATATATTGGTGGAATTGAGCATGCCATTTTGCATCTTCTTTATGCGCGCTTTTTTATGCGTGCTATGAAATTGGTCGGTCATGTGACGGTAGATGAGCCTTTTAAGGGGCTTTTTACCCAAGGGATGGTGGTGCATGAAACCTATCGGGATGATCAAGGGTGGGTTTCTCCAGCAGAAATTTCGATTGTTGAAAAAGATGGAAAGCGGTGTGCTTATAAATTAACCGATCAAAGTGAAGTGACGATTGGTTTGATTGAAAAAATGTCTAAATCAAAAAAGAATGTTGTTGATCCTGATGATATTATTGCATCTTATGGCGCTGATACTGTGCGTTGGTTTGTGTTGTCAGATTCTCCTCCCGAGCGGGATGTCATTTGGACAGAATCTGGTGTTGAAGGTGCACATCGCTTTGTACAGCGTGTTTGGCGCCATGTGGCTGTGAGTGCTTCTATTTTAAAGGATGTGGCGCCTTGTGCAGGGCATCAGGGGGCGGCTTTGGAACTCTCAAAGGTCGCACATCGCACGCTTTGCGCTGTAGAAGATGATTTGGAAAATTTCGCTTTTAATCGGGCTATTGCACGCCTTTATGAATTCTTGAATATTATGGCACCGTTGTTAAATAGGATAGCAAGTGTTGACGATGAAATGAAAGCTTCTTTACGTCAAGCTATGGATTTTTTTCTTGCCATGATTGCACCCATGATGCCCCATTTAGCAGAAGAATGTCATGCTGCTTTAGGAGGAAAAACTTTAATGTCTGCGCTTGCTTGGCCTGTTTATGATCGTGCGTTAACCGTTGCGGAATGCTATACTTTGCCAGTACAAATTAATGGTAAAAAACGCGGTGAGGTGAGCGTTGCAGCAACTGCTGATGAGGTGATGATTAAAGAAGCGGTTTTGGCGTTAGATTTTGTAAAGGCGCAACTGGTTGAAAAGCCTGTGAAAAAAATCATTGTTGTTCCACAAAGGATTGTGAATGTCGTTTTTTAGAAGTTCTATTCTTGTCATTTTAGCTGGTGTATTCACACTGTTGTGTGGATGCAAAGTTGAACCGCTTTACCGTCAAGAGTTGCAGAGTGCAATGACAATGGATTCTGCTTCTTATGGGAATCCTGCTTCTGGATACCCTTCTGGACAAGCTTCTTTGGGGTTAGCGCAAAAGCTTGCTTCTATTGTTGTGGAAGAACCTTCGGATCGTTTTGGTCAAATGGTGCGCAATCATCTGCTTTTTCTTTTGTATGGAAATGGTGCTAAACCTTCTCTACCTGCTTATAAATTGGCATTGCAGATATCCGTCTTTACAAGAGAATCTATGCAGATAGAGGTTGATTTCGAGAAAAAGAGAAAGGGACGACCTTCTGTTGGAACTGTTATGAGCAGAGCTTCTTATACTTTGCAGGATATGAAAAATACTCTTGTTGCAAAAGGAACAGCAATGATGAATGCATCTTTTGAGCAACTTCGTCAAGAATATGCAACGCTGCAAGCAGAAGAAGATGCAAAAAAACGTGTTGCGGAAGAGTTGGCTGAACAGATCTTTTTGTTACTTTCAAAAGATCTGTTCAATAAAATTTCTAGACATTAAGCAATATTTTGTCCTGTTTTTTTCCAGTCGTCGAGGAATATTTGCAACCCTTTGTCGGTGAGAGGATGTTTGACTAGTGCTTTTAAGATTGCTGGTGGAACTGTTGCAACGTCAGCACCGCTTAGTGCTGCTTCTTTGACATGATTAACGGTGCGGATTGAAGCGGCCAAGATTTGTGTTTCAAAGTTATAGTTATCATAAATTGTGCGAATTTCATGAAGCAGTTCACTTCCATCATTTCCACAATCATCAAGTCTACCAATAAAAGGTGAAACGAATGTTGCGCCTGCTTTGGCGGCTAATAAGGCTTGATTGGCAGAAAAACAAAGTGTGAGATTTGTTTTTAGTCCTGCTGCTGTGAGGGCTTTACAGGCTTTTAATCCATCGAGTGTTAAAGGAAGCTTGATACAAATATTGTCGGCAACCTTTGCTAAAACAGCTGCTTCTTTCATGATGCTTTCAAATTCCGTTGCTGCAACTTCAGCAGAAACAGGTCCGCTAACGAGAGCACAAATTTCTTTTGTAACATCAAGAATATTGCGTCCTGATTTTAGGATAAGAGAGGGATTGGTGGTAACACCATCAACAAGGCTTAAATTCTGTAACTCTTGAATTTCTTCAATATTGGCGCTATCCACAAAAAATTTCATCTCTAACCTCTTTTTTTAGCTTTATCCTATTTTTTGTTATGCGCTATTGTTGACTGCAAAAGCAAGAGAAAGAATTAATATCTGTGTAAAGAACAAGAATGCTATGGTGTTAATCATGTATCCGTTTTCGGTAAAGAAATATGATTTATCGTTTCCACACCCATTTCATAGTGTTGCTCGTGATAAGGCATAGAATTCATTGCGTACCAACATTTTTGCGTATTGGCATCTTTGCGTAGCGGTGTTTTTATATTTATGGAAATAAGCTAGCATTATCAAACACTTTGCTCATTTCCTATTTGCGATTGCTCTTGATATTTGAGAGTGCATCATAAGATACCTTCCTTTTTTAGGGGGTATGTTTAACTTTGTTTTTGATGAAAGCGGATGGATTTATTTTGTCGTAAAACACTGTTGAAGAACGCCTGTAAAATTTTACGCATGAAGGGTTTTTTTATGGTCAATTACATTGATTTATTCTGTTTTCCCCATTCTTCAAAAATACGCTTTTGTGCTGCTTGTATTGTTGCTTGATTTTCAATCAAGCTGAAAGATGTATACACGTGTTTTCACTTTTTGGCACAAAGCCAAGGTGAATATTGTAACGGCTCCATTTGCAATATTATTCTCCTTATAATTAAAATCATGGGATACTTTTTTATCAATAAGGATTTACAAATGTTCCTCGATGGGTTTGAAATGAAAAAAAATCATCGTATTGAGGGTTTTTATTACAATAGGTAAAATAATGATTATATCTTTATAAATCAGTTTGTTGAAGATAAATTGAGATATGAGGCGGTAAAAAAATAAACGTGTGCGTTGGGAAGAGGTCACACTATGGGATCGCCTTGTTGAAGGATGCACTTAACCGATAGCATGTTGAATGCTTAATAGTGATGCGTTTTATTTACACAGAAGAATAGTGCTGTTTTTTTGCTATAGAGTTTTTTGTTATAGACGATGAGATTGGTTCTTTATATTGGCACTTTGGTGAGGGAATGCGTGTTAAAAAGAATTTTTGTTAGAAAAGTGTTGTGATCGGGGGGATTGAATCCTGCAATGAATTTTATAAGAGTGTTTAAAGATAAGGTGTAGACTTGTTGATGCTCAATAGGTCGTAGATTGGTTTACAAGATGAATTCAAGCATGATAGAGGAAAAGATTGTATCCGTATTGGTTCCTCTTCCTGTTGCTCACGCTTATAGTTATAAAGTTCCATCTTCTATGGAGGTGAACGTTGGTTCCTTTGTTCGGGTTCCGTTGATGGGGCGTGAGCTTTGCGGTTTTGTTGTAGATGTTGGAGAGCGGACAGCCGATGGGCACAAGTCTGCTTCGGTGGCGCGTGAAAAATTACGCTTTCTGCTTCATGTTTTTGATTGCCCCCCATTAAAAGCAGAAATGATCACATTTTTGCGTTTTGTTAGTCGCTATACAATGGCACCTTTTGGTCTTGTCGCACGATTGGTTTTGTCGGTACCGGCTGCTTTAGAGCCGGAAGCGCAGATGCTGGGTTTGCGATATTGTGGTGGAAATGTAGAACGTCTCACACCAGCGCGGTCACGGGTTTTGGAATTGGTGCGTAATGAGAAGATATGGACACGTTCTGGTCTGGCACATGCAGCTGGAACTTCGGTTTCTGTTGTTGAAGGTTTAAAAGCGCTAGGAATTTTTGAAGATGTTAAGGTTCCTGCTCCTGATCTTGTGGCAATGCCTGATCCTGATTTTTGTCCCCCTCAGTTGCAGGGAGCGCAAAGTGAAGCAGCAACATTATTGCGGGAAGGTGTTTTATCTTCTCAGTTTCAAGTTTTTTTGCTTGATGGTGTTACGGGTTCAGGAAAGACAGAGGTTTATTTTGAAGCGGTTTCTCAAGCCTTTAAAGAGGGCAAGCAGGTTTTAATTTTATTGCCGGAAATTGCTTTAACACAGCAGTTTTTAGATCGTTTTTATGCACGTTTTGGCGCTGCGGCAGCAGAATGGCATTCTGATTTGACGCCACGTCGTAGAGAACGCGTCTGGCGACAAGTTGCAGAAGGGCGGGTGCGTGTCGTTGCGGGGGCTCGTTCGGCGCTTTTTCTTCCCTTTCATGAGCTTGGCTTGATTGTTGTCGATGAAGAGCACGATAGCGCTTATAAACAAGAAGAGCGCATTTTTTATCATGCGCGTGATATGGCTGTTGCACGGGGCTCTTTTGAGCATTTTCCTGTTATTTTATCTTCAGCCACACCGTCGATTGAAAGCCAAGCCAATGTTTTAAAAGGGCGTTATCAAAAGGTGCATTTACCTTCCCGTTTTAAAGAAGCTGCACTTCCACAGTTGCGGGTGGTTGATATGCGCCAAGGAGGGGTGCAAAAGGGGCGCTTTATTTCCTTTGCTCTTGAAAGGGCTTTAAAGCAAACGCTTGATAAGGGCGAACAAGCTCTTCTTTTTCTTAATCGTCGTGGTTATGCACCTTTAACTTTATGCCGAATTTGCGGACATCGTTTTCATTGTACCGATTGTTCAAGTTGGTTGGTCGAACATCGTGCGCACGGGCAACTGAAATGTCATCATTGTGGATATCATGAACCACTTCCTCAAGCCTGTCCTGAATGCGGGACATTAGATCATCTCGTGGCTTGTGGACCGGGTGTGGAAAGAATTGCCGAAGAAACACAAATGCTTTTTCCTCAAGCGCGATCATTGATCCTTTCAACAGATCTCAAAGGAGGGATTGGGAAGTTGCGAAGCGAATTACAAGCCATTGCAAATGGCGATGTGGACATTATTATTGGAACACAGTTAGTCGCTAAAGGACATCATTTTCCCAAGCTCTCTCTGGTTGGTGTTATTGATGCTGATCTTGGTCTTGCCAATGGCGATTTACGTGCAAGTGAACGTACCTATCAGCTGCTTTCTCAAGTTACCGGAAGAGCAGGGCGTGTGGGATTGAAAAGTTTAGGATTATTGCAAACTTATCAACCAGATCATCCGGTTATCAAAGCCTTACTTGCATGCCAGCCAGAAGATTTTTACACACGTGAGATTGCAGCGCGTCAGCATTATCATTTGCCTCCCTATGGGCGGCTTGCCTCTTTGATCGTGTCTGCACAACAGCGCCAAGCAGCAGAACATTATGCGCGCGCATTGCGTCAAGCAGCGCCACGGGAAAAAAATATCTCGGTTATGGGACCAGCAGAAGCGCCTTTGGCTTTGGTTCGGGGGCGTTATCGTTTTCGGCTTTTGCTGCAAGGACAGCGTTCTTTTGATATACAAGGGTTTATACGTGCAATGCTTAGCGGTACACCCAAAATGCCCAGTTCCGTTCGGGTTCAAATTGATATTGATCCGCAAAGTTTTTTCTAAAACCAGTATCGCATAAAGTGAAGGTCTCTTTGCTTAAGGTGCTTTACTTGAACTCTTATATTATTCAGAATAAGCATCCAAGCAGCAAAATATGATACATGTACATTGTATTAAGTAGAGCTACGGGAAAAAATATCTTTGTTATAGAACCAGCAGAAGCGCCTCTCTTCTTCGAGGGCACTATCATTTCGGCTTTTACTCCTTTTTTGTATGAGGGACAGTATTCTTTTGATAGGCGGATTCTTTTTATAAGGGCTTAAAATGCTTAGCTGTACACCCAAAATGCCCAGTTCCGTTCGCGTTCAAATTGATATTGATCTATGCTTTTTCTAAATCAGTGCAATATAGTGCCATATAAAGTGACGCTATGTGGGCTTAATGAGGGACGTGTTTTTGATATTATTTGACCTTAAAGCCTTATGAAGCAGCGTTCATAAGATGTATCAGCGCTGTACGAGTCGTACCTGCGTTTATATGCTAGATTAGGGCGAGAATATTGCATATATCTATTTTATTTATCTTTGACGAGAACACGGACTCATTTTGGAGCGTGAAGGTCAAAATGAGCATTCATCGTTGTCATCCTTATTCATTCGGCTCTAGAATTTTCAAAAGCATCCATAATAATAATTTTTATAAATAATAAATATTGATTTATAGTGATAATATGCCGTTATTCATATTATAGCCTCAACTATCGTAGGATTCTCTTATTTAAAATCTATTTATATTGATCAATCAAAACCATTCGTTTGCATGTTACAGATGGGGGAGCATGTGTCGCGTAAAACTATACAAGAGAGGACCAAAATACCTAATCATCTCAAGAATTAAGGGCTGTCGTAAAATTGGGAGATGGCAAAGTGTGTGATGGTGCCGGCTTGTTCTTTCATAAGTGTAAAGATGGGGCTGCTCAATGGGGTTACCATTATAGCATTCATAGGCGTTGTCGTGAAATGGAGATTATCCATTGTTTCATGCTTTTATTACTTTCGTTCTCTAATGGGGGCACATTTTTCATGTAAAGCAGAACGCCCAAAGCGGAATATTACAGAACATCTATTGTATTACTACATTCATATGCTTGTTTAAGCAAATGTTTCTCAGCATACTCGAATTCATTTTACGATGTTTTTCGAGTGTAGAATATCAAAGCTTTCATGAATGAAAAAACCACGTTAAGGCTCCCCATCTTTATTTCATAAAGGTATAAAATGGCGCCATTTATTATTTAGCTTTGAGTATTACGAAAACTCTTGGTACTTGAGAGCGTTTATAAGAGGTGTTGTTTTCTTTAATCATTTCCTTTTTTGTTTGTGATGAAGCAAGGGAGTGATTTTGATAAAAAAATTTGAAAAGAGAGAATCTTTCGATATTTGAAGCTCATCCGGTATGAAAAATGATATATTATCATTATAAATCAATGTTTTGTATATTAAAAGAGTGTGCTTACAAGAAAATATTACTTGGTAAAATTTTTTAAAAGGAGTGGGTGTTTGAAGAAAAAAGATCAATTTTTTCTTTAATTTTTAGGAGGATATTCATTGTTTTTTCTTTCTTATCAGTTTGAAATAATAGACTTTTTCAGTCGCCGTCGTCTTTCGTTAAAGGTTTTGTAGTGATAAAGGGAATGTTTTGTTATGGTGACAAGAGCGTTTGGTGACAAGAGCGTTTGAAGAAAAATCAAAGAGAGTGAAAAAATCGCTCAGAGAATGTCAAAAAGAGGCATAAAAAAACTGTGATGCCATCCTGTATATCTAAAAAAATGCTTTTCAAAAATATTTTGAATATTTTATTAAAATTTTTGAAAAGCAGCGATTTGTGGTGTTGCGAGTCGGCTATGTCTATGCTAGAAACCAAGTGATTTTTGTTCTAGGTTTTAAGAAGAAGATTCTTAAGATTGAGAATGTCTGTTTCATTTCATCTGATAACTATCAGAGAGTCGCTCAAGGGAAAGAGGCGGTATTTCGTGTCGGATTCATTTTCTCTCATACCGCTGCCGTTGGTAGATCAACGCTATGCGCAAGCGCTTTTTGATTGCGTTCAAGAAGCCGGAAATGTCGAAAAGGTTGAAAAGGCAGTAGAGGATCTTTTGCTTGTTTTGGAGAATAAGGATTTAAAATTCTTTGTGCTCAGTCCATTCTTTTCAGTTAAAGAGCAAATTAAGGTGATGCAATCTGTTTGTGCAAACATCAAATTTGCTGATAAAAACGCAGGGCAGGTCATTGGTAATTTTTTACGCGTTATTGTAATAAACCGTAGGCTTAGTGCCGTATTTGGTATTTTACATGCTTTCCAGCGTTGTGTTGCACGCGCTCGTAGGCAGGTTACTGCGCAAATTGTTTCTGCGCGCCCCTTAAGTTCTCAACAAAGACAAGAGTTGTGTGAGGCTTTGGAAGGTGTTGTTGGAGGAAAAGTCTTGCTGCACATCATTGTGGATCCAACAATTCTTGGTGGATTAATCGTTCGTGTGGGGTCGTCTCAAATTGATACGTCTCTTCTCACAAAATTGTCTTCGCTTAAGCTTGCATTGAAAAAAGAGGTCAGCTGATGGATATTAGACCATCTGAAATTTCAAAAATTCTAAAAGAGCAAATCAAAAACTTTGACCAAAAGGCTGAGGTTTCAGAAATTGGTTGGGTTCTCTCTGTGGGAGATGGTATTGCTCGCGTTTATGGTTTGGATAATGTCCAAGCAGGGGAAATGGTCGCCTTTCCAAACGGTGTGCGCGGTATGGCACTCAATTTGGAAGTTGATAATGTTGGTGTGGTCATTTTTGGCTCAGATCGTGATATTCGTGAAGGTGATTGTGTAAAGCGGTTAGGCGCTATCGTCGATGTTCCTGTGGGCCCCGCTTTGCTTGGGCGTGTGGTTGATGCGTTGGGAAACCCTATAGATGGTAAGGGGCCCATTAAAGCAACAGAGCGTCGTCGTGTCGATGTTAAGGCTCCTGGAATTATTCCGCGTCAGTCTGTCCATGAACCGATGTCGACCGGATTGAAAGCGATTGACGCACTCATCCCTATTGGACGGGGGCAGCGTGAATTGGTGATTGGTGATCGCCAAACAGGAAAAACAGCAATTTTGCTCGATACATTTTTAAACCAAAAACCTTTTCATGAAAAAGGGGCTGGACGAGAGCAAGATAAAGTTTATTGTATTTATGTGGCTATCGGTCAAAAACGTTCGACTGTGGCACAATTCGTTAAAGTTTTAGAAGAACGTGGAGCGCTGGAATATTCTATTATTGTTGCAGCGACCGCTTCTGATCCAGCACCATTGCAATTTATTGCACCTCTTGCTGGATGTGCTATGGGTGAGTATTTCCGTGATAATGGGCAACATGCTTTGATCGGTTATGATGACTTGTCAAAACAGGCGGTAGCGTATCGTCAAATGTCTCTTTTATTGCGTCGTCCTCCAGGTCGTGAAGCTTATCCGGGAGATGTTTTCTATCTGCATTCGCGTCTTTTAGAGCGGGCTGCAAAGTTGAATGCGGAAAATGGATCTGGGTCGTTGACAGCTTTGCCAGTTATTGAAACGCAAGCAAATGATGTTTCTGCCTATATTCCTACAAATGTGATTTCGATTACTGATGGGCAAATTTTTCTAGAGACTAATTTGTTTTATCAAGGAATTCGTCCTGCTGTAAATGTTGGTCTTTCTGTATCGCGTGTTGGTTCTGCCGCACAAATTAAGGCGATGAAGCAAGTTGCTGGCTCGATTAAAGGTGAATTGGCGCAATATCGTGAAATGGCAGCTTTTGCGCAGTTTGGCTCTGATTTGGATGCGTCAACCCAGCGTTTGTTAAATCGGGGTGCGCGCTTGACAGAGTTGTTGAAGCAGCCACAATTTTCTCCACTCAAAACAGAAGAACAGGTGGTGGTTATTTTCGCGGGTGTGAATGGCTATCTTGATGCTTTGGCGGTTTCTGATGTTGCTCGGTTTGAGCAGGGACTTTTGGTGCTTTTGCGTAGTGATTATCAAGATCTCTTAAAGGCAATTGCTGAGCAAAAGCAAATAACAGATGAGCTGAAAGATAAGTTGATAACTGTTCTTGATACTTATGCGAAAAATTTCTCGTGATGAATTGATGGAATGCTTGAATGGCTTCACTAAAAGATCTTAGAGACCGTATCGCTTCGGTTAAAGCAACACAAAAGATTACCAAAGCTATGCAAATGGTTGCAGCGGCAAGGTTGCATCGTGCTCAAGAGGCAGCGCAGTCTGCACGCCCTTATGCGAAGAAAATGGCTGATATTTTGACCAGTGTTGCTGCTGATGTAGATGGTGTTGATGCGCCTGCTCTTATGCGTGGTACGGGGCGCGATGATGTGCATCTTTTGGTGGTGTGTACTGCTGAGCGCGGTTTGTGTGGTGCTTTTAATGTGCAAATTGCTCGTCGTGCACGTGAACAGATTAAGGCATTGTTGGCGGCTGATAAAATAGTAAAAATTATCACTGTGGGTAAAAAGGGCGCGGATATTTTATCGCGTGATTACAAAGGCTTGATAATTGACCATATCGATTTGCATGCTGTAAAGCGAATTGGTTTTGCAGAGGCAGTGATGATTAGTCAACGGATTGTTGATTTATTCAATGAAGGCGCTTTCGATGTCTGTACGCTGTTTTATTCTGAATTTGTTTCCGTAATTAATCAGCGTCCAACAGCTTTGGATTTGATTCCAATGGTTGCTCCAAAAGCAGCTGTTGGGGCAATAGATGTTGTGGAGCAAACCGATCATAACACAGGTTCACAATCGATTGTTTATGAATATGAGCCTGATGCTGCGTCTCTTTTAGAGGCCCTTGTACCACGTAATCTTTCGGTGCAAATCTTTCGGGCTTTGCTGGAAAATGTTGCTGGTGAGATGGGCGCCAAGATGACAGCTATGGATAATGCATCGCGCAATGCGGGTGAAATGATTAGTAAATTGACGGTGGCTTATAATCGTCAACGTCAAGCACAGATTACGACAGAATTGATCGAAATTATTGCGGGCGCTGAAGCGCTTTAAATGGAGAAGGTAAGGATTGATGGTAAAAGCAGTAACCTCAAGCAAAGGAACAGAAAAAGGTGAAAAAAAGAAACCAGCTGCTCGTTCTAGCGTGAAAAAAGCCGCTTCGAAATCTCAAGTGGATGTAAAGGCTTCCTCTGTACCTGCGCGTGATGCAGCTAAAGATACACCTGTAAAAAAAGATACATCCGCAAAAAAAGAAGAGCGTGCAAAAGGCGCTGTTGGTGAAATCAAGCAGATTATTGGTGCTGTCGTTGATGTGCAATTTGAAGGTGAATTGCCAAATATTCTCAACGCTTTGGAAACAGAGAATTTAGGTAATCGCTTGGTATTAGAAGTTGCGCAGCATTTGGGTGAAAATACCGTGCGTACGATTGCTATGGATACGACTGATGGTTTGATGCGGGGCCAAAAGGTTGTGGATACAGGCACACAAATTAGCGTTCCTGTAGGAGAAGCAACGTTGGGACGTATTATGAATGTGATTGGGGAGCCGGTGGATAATGTGGGACCAATCGCTTCAACCAAAACACGTTCTATTCACCAAGAGGCACCTGAATATGTTGAGCAATCGACTGTTTCGGAAATTCTCGTCACCGGTATTAAAGTCGTGGATTTGTTAGCCCCTTATTCTAAAGGGGGTAAAATTGGCTTGTTTGGTGGTGCTGGTGTTGGAAAAACCGTTCTCATTATGGAGCTTATAAACAATATTGCAAAAGCACATGGTGGCTATTCTGTATTTGCTGGTGTGGGAGAACGTACACGTGAAGGAAATGATCTTTATTATGAAATGATCGAAAGCCGCGTGAATGTGAATCCAAAAGAGAATAATGGTTCAACGGAAGGGTCAAAGTGTGCCCTTGTTTACGGGCAAATGAATGAACCACCAGGAGCACGTGCGCGTGTGGCTCTTTCAGGATTGACAATTGCAGAAAGTTTCCGTGATGAAGGACAAGATGTTCTCTTCTTTGTGGATAATATTTTCCGTTTCACGCAAGCAGGAGCTGAGGTATCTGCTCTTTTAGGGCGTATTCCTTCTGCTGTTGGGTATCAGCCTACCTTGGCAACGGATATGGGGGCGTTGCAAGAACGTATTACCAGTACAAAAACAGGCTCTATTACTTCCGTTCAGGCAATTTATGTTCCGGCAGATGACTTGACGGATCCGGCGCCTGCAGCGTCTTTTGCTCATTTGGATGCAACAACTGTGCTTTCGCGCTCTATTGCGGAAAAGGGAATTTATCCGGCGGTTGATCCGCTTGACTCTTTTTCACGTATGTTGGATCCATTGATTGTGGGGGAAGAGCATTACACAGTTGCTTGTCAAGTACAAACCATTTTACAACGTTATAGAGCGCTTCAGGATATTATTGCTATTCTTGGAATGGATGAACTTTCTGAAGATGACAAGTTGCTGGTGGGGCGGGCGCGTAAAATTGAACGTTTCCTTTCACAACCTTTCCATGTTGCGGAAGCCTTTACTGGTTCGCCGGGGAAACTCGTTCCTTTAGAAGAGACAATCAAAGGCTTTAAAGGTCTTTGTGCTGGCGATTATGATGATTTGCCAGAAGCTGCTTTTTATATGGTTGGTTCGATTGATGAAGCACTTGAAAAAGGAAAGCGTCTCATGGCAGAGGCTTCTTAGTAAGAAGCTTCTTATTCAAGAAAAAACTGTCATGGGTATTTTTCGTTAAAAAGGACGCATCGTTGAAGAAAACAGAGAGTCCTTATATCGGGTATTGTGGAGATTTTTGTGGAAAACAATAGAGAAGAGCATTTTTTATTTGAGCTTGTATCGCCTGAAAAAATTGTGTTTTCAGAGCAGGTAGTGTCTGTTGTTCTTCCTTCAGCCTCAGGTTATTTGACAGTTATGGCGCATCATGCGCCATTGGTGGCAAGTATTGTGTTGGGTAGTGTTCGTGTTCGCACCTCTTTGGGTGAAAAATTATTTGCTGTATGCGGGGGCGTTGCAAATATTACCTTTTCGGGCTGCTCTTTATTGGTAGAGCACGTTGTGGCTGTAGAGAATCTTTCTTTTGATGCATTAGAACAGCAGATTTTGCAGATTCAAGCGACGTTAGAAGGAGGGACAAGTGATGAGGACAATCATAAAATAGAGTCTTTTTTCCAGCAGTTGTCAGCTGATGGTGCTGTATTGATAGAAGCGTAGCAGAGTATACAGGAAAAGGTGACATGAGCGGAAAAAAGAGTACGGTTGTGTCTGCTAAAAGGAGCGCAAAACCCTTTCCTCGTCCTGGTCGTGTCTTTGCGGGACCTTTGCCAAAGTGCTTTGTTTATATTTTGGCTTCTCTTATTTTGCAATGGGCTTATGGTTTAGGGGCTAATATTGTTCAGTCTAATATTGTCCATCTTACGGGTGATTTTCATGCAACTTTGGCCGAGACGACATGGCTGGTAGCGGCCTATATGGCGCCAAATGTGAGTGTAGCGATTATGTTGATCAAAATCCGCTATCAATTTGGGCTACGCGCTTTTGCTGAATTATCAATTCTTGGCTTTGTTTTGGTTTGCGTGTTGCAGCTCTTTGTTACGGATTTGCGTTCTGCATTGATTATTCGCTTTTTTGCTGGGATTGCTGCTGCTCCTTTGGCTTCGCTTGCGCTGCTTTATATGATGGAGGCTTTTGCTCCAGCAAAGAAGTTTACTATTGGTCTTAGTTTGAATTATATGAATGCGGCTTTAGCGGCACCTTTATCACGTTTGATTTCTCCTGATTTGCTGGAAAATGGTGGTTTTTCCAGTCTTTCCGCTCTGGAAATGGGGTTGGTTCTTATCAGCTTGGTCTGTATCTATACTTTGCCTCTTACTCCTGTTGTGCGTAGTAAGGTTATTCAAAAATTAGATTGGATAAGCTATGGTTTGATTGCTCTTGGTCTTGGATTAAATGCTGTGATCATGTCTGTTGGCATATTGTATTGGTGGTATGAAGCACCATGGATTGGTTGGGGGCTCGCACTTGCTATTTTCTCGTTGGCTATTGCTATTATTATTGAGCTTAATAGAGAAAAACCGTTGATTGATTTACGTTGGATTTTCAGTAAAGAAATGATCCAATCTGTTTTTATTTTATTGATCTTTCATGTTTTTTTATTGGAGCGGTCAAATTTGCCCGTAGGGTTTTTTAATCTTTTTGGTTTGCTCAATCGTGAGATGGCGCCCATGTATCTTGCGGTGACATTAGGGATTCTGTTAGGGGGGGCTGTTTGTGTCTTTTTTTTACGGGCGGGGCGTGAGGATTATTTTTATTTGTTATCTTTAGGTTGTTTGGCGTTGGGAGCTTATTTAGACAGTCATGTAAACTATTTAACGCGTCCGAAAGATATGATGTTGAGCCAAGGGTTGGTGAGTTTTAGTTATGCACTTTTTTTGCCTCCTGCTCTTTTCAAAGGGTTTGTGATCGCTGGTGAGCGAGGACCGCGTTACGTTTTAAGTTTTATTGCTGTTTTTTTGTTAACGCAAGTGACAGGGGGATTGATGGGGTCGGCTTTTTTTGGCAGCCTACAGTTTTATTTTGCCCATAAAAACTTTGAGTCCTTAACACAAAATATTATTATTACTGATCCACTTATTTCTGGTGAGATGAATACTTTATTTTCGCCTTCTTATGGTATTTCTGTTCCCAATGGCTTGAGAAGTGAGCAAGGTACTTCTATGTTGATAGAGAAGTTTAAGTTAACAGCAAATATTTTTGCTTATGATGACGTTTTTCGGCTTTATTTTTATATTTCAATGGTTGTATTCGTTATTTTTCTTGTCACAATGATTGTTAAGTCATGCTCTTTGCGCACATTAGAAAAGTAGAGTAATGTCATAGAAAGAGGGGTGCAAAAAAATGATAAAAAAATTACGGTCAAAAGCTACGATTGTTGCATTCCTATCGGGTATTACGGGTGTTTTGCTGATTTTGTGGGCTTGGAGACTTCCTCCTTTTGTGAGTAACATTCAAATAACCGATAATGCTTCCATTAAGGGCAATGTTACTCTGGTTAGTTCACAGATCTCTGGGGTGATTGCACGGATTTATGTGCAAGATTATCAACGCGTTGAAAAGGGAATGCTGCTCTTTGAGCTCGATGATTCTCTTTTTCGCCAGCAGCTTGCACGGGCACAGGCTGTTCTCGATTCAAAAAATGCAAAACTGGCAAGTATTGAATTACAAGCACAGCTTTTGCAGGGCGAGATTAATACAGCAGAGGTGGAGTTGGCGCGTTCACGAGCATTTTCAAATGTTGTTCCAGATAGTAAAAAGTTAGGTTTTGGTGATGCGGCAAGTTCTGTTTCTCGTCCTCTTTCACAACTCTTGACAGCTCTCGAAACAAAACGCCAATTGCAAAAACAATTGGATCTTGAACGGCAAAGTTTACAGTCAGAAATTTCTGGAGCGAAGGTGAGTGTTGAGTTGGCAAAACTTAATCTCGATCATACAAAGATTTTATCTCCTCGAACAGGCTATATTGGATTAGTTGGAGCGCGGGTAGGGCAATATGTTATGCCGGGGACACAATTGGTCTCTGTTATTTCTGATGATATTTGGATTATTGCTAATTATAAGGAAACGCAACTTTCTCAGATGCGTGTGGGACAACCGGTTGTTTTTTCTGTTGATGCATTGAACAACAAAAAGTTAACAGGGCGTGTGGTTCGTTTTGCACCTGCTACAGGCTCAGAGTTTTCATTGTTAAAAACGGATACGACAATTGGTAATTTTATCAAAATTGCGCAACGTATTTCAGTACGGATTGCTTTAGATCCTGGACAGGAAGGGATTGAAAAACTCATTCCTGGCATGTCCGTGGTTACCTATGTAGATACTTCGCAGCGAGTCGATTCTGGAGGATAAAATTTTGGGTTTTTTCAGTTTAATTTTTGCGTCATTTACTTATAGCAAATGGATATTCACGTTAGAAGATTTCGTTTGGTTTGCTATACTACATCTTTTAAAGCTCTTAAGCTTCTTATTATTCTATTTCATGATGTAAAATAATGTGCCTTAGAATATTAAAGCGCATGCATCTTTACTCACTTCCATTTCTTTTGAAATAACTCAGTAGGGGGGGATGGAGTATTGGAAGCTTTGCCTGTCGTTTCTAGCAACATCATCTTTTGAGGTGTGGAAAGGAGGCTCTTCTTTTTATCTGAGTGTACTCTTTATGTGATATTTGCATGATGTGAGGCAGATCATTGAAAAATCTATCTCTGATAGATGTGTTGTTATTATCAATCTGTATTGTGTGTATAACAATGATGCTAAGTTTGAAAACTGTCGCAATAATCTAGCTAAAAAACGCTTATACATAATATTGTACTTTATGGGGACACACTATAGAGCGTATAAAATGTAGTTACCGGAGCAGATATAGCCGATGAAAGATGTGTAATGGTGTTGTCTATTTGTCTTTGTAAGGGACTAAATCGTTATCTATCTAGGTCAATATGCCTTCGTTTTCTTTTTGTTTTTCAGTTCCAAACATTTTACGAATATTCTCTTGTTATGTTCACTGTAATTCTTAAAGTTTAGCTCGTCCTCTAACTTCACTTTCAGCTCTCCGTTTTTCAGCTTCAGCTTCCCATTTTCATATTCGGCTTTTCGTTTAGCTTCCTCTTCAGCTTTTTTCTGACGTTCTATGGCAAGTTCATGATCAGCTACTCGTACGTTTTCACAATTTTTTTTAGTTTAATGACTATAGAGTGGTTGGGTATAATCTTTGTGTCGTTTTCTAATTTTCTTTGTTGGGTTATTGCCGAGGCTTTCATTTGTAGAACTCGTATTCGTGAATCTGTAGGGCTGCGTAGAGTGTTTGAATGGGCTGAATTTGATCAGTATCTTTAGGACTTTTAAGTTGATCAATAAGCTGTTTTATGGTTTTTTTGTTTTTCACGCGCTTTTTCGTAAATAGCTTGTTCTATGTTGTGTTTTGGCTTTTTGTTCATCAAAAATATCAACTGCGGCTTTTGATTTTGCGTTTTTTAATGGCTCTTTAGTATAAGAATTTTTCTTTCCTCTTTTCAGTATTTTTGCTGCTGCTGATACCTGTCAATTTTTGAAAGTGACTAAAATTAGAGCGATGGAGGCCATGACTCTTTTGCTTTTTGAATGTTCTTTGAAGAGCTGCGGATGTTTTATTTAAGAAACCATGTCGTTTTTTTATTTCATCGAGTGGATTTTTAAAATGTGCAAGCTGTTGTTTTTCTTGTTTAATCTGTTCTATATTTTGGCAAAATGAGTTGGAAAAAAATAGAAGAATTATTGCAAATACGCTCGTGTGAAATTCAAAGGAAAATGCAATGATTGTTGTTGAGAAACATTTCTTTTGTCTAAAGGTATTTTTTATAAAAAATACCTGGTAGTGAGAGGAGTGTGGGTTTTCAATATCAAAATATCCTCCCCTTTCCCCAATTAAAATGACAATCGGGGGCGTATAGAGTAAAAGTGTAAGCTTTTCCAGTATTAATTCTTTATTTTTAGTCTATATACACAATGAAGTTTTGGGAAGGCTGGGAAATTGGGGGAAGTTTTGGATTGAATATTTGAGTTGTTATCTTATTGTCCCGTGAATATCCTCATTTTAGGTGTGGTATCAGGCATCTTTTTGATGCGTTAAGTGTTTGTGTGGGGAGCACATTCGTTGTAGGGCTTGTTTGTTGCCTTTAGAAATGTTTTCCTTTGAGGGGTGGTGATGTGAATCGCATGCGTTGATAGGTTTCCGATAGACAAAAGCTGGATTATAGACTGGCTGGATGGCTGGAAAACTTATCCTTTTGGGAGAGGGCGTAAAGTTAGGAGAAAGACGTAAAGTTTATATTTTGTAAACCATAAAAATGCCCGCTTTGAATCGGGCATTAAAAGGGAAGGTTATTGATTGCGTTATTAATGTTTACGGATTAGCAAGAAGCTTACTAAAACAATTCCTGCTGCTAATGCGAGGGTTTTTTTAGGATTTTCTTTCGCTTTTTTCTTTAATTCTGTAGCATGTTCGTTGAGGTGATAAAGTGCGTGACGGCCTTTTTGTTTCCATGTGTTAAACAGCTCAGAAATGTTTTCAAAGCTATCATTTTGAAAACTCCAATGATTTACGGGGACCAGCTCTCTTTTTAATTGTGCTATACGTTTTTTAATTTTAGCATTTTTTCTATGGGGTGAAAATAGACACATTTATTGACTCCTTCATGTGTTAAATTGTTGCGTGACAGTTGGAATTGTGTTTGGGGTTTTGCTATAACGGCTTGAAAATTGAAAAGTTGCATTGATAATGCCGCGCGTGGGTGAGATGAAAATTAAGAGTTTGAGTTTAATGAGGCATTTTTTAATGTGTCCGAGTTCTTTTCATGATGGTTTTTGTTAAGGATGTAAGGTAAAAATTTTTACAAGATGGTGTAAGATTCATCATAAAGATGGTGGGCGATGTCTTCATTTTTTTGTTTGTTTAAAGTGTTGGGATATCTTTTGGCACTTGAAATAGTTTATAAGGAGTTTTTATCTACATATTCTCTTGTGGCTGTAGGGAGTGGTATTGATTGATTCAATTAAGAAGATTTAAAATGAGGAAATCTTACGATATTTGGGTTTAGCATTCAAATTTGTAAAAAATAGATTATTATAAATCAATATGTTGGATTAATTTGGCGATGTCTTTCATGCATTTTAAAAATGGTGTTTTGTTAGGCGTTATCTGTTGTGTTGTAAAACACTGTTTTGTGATGACGTTGATGTAAGGTATCGGCATGCAACTTAAAAATACAGTATTGTCTCTGTTTGGTTTCAGTTTCTTTTTGAATCAACCAAGTGTAGAAGTATAAACTTGAACAGAAGTAGTAGAACTTATCCGGTGCGTCTATAGAATGAATCCACCTATGAGTTGAATTGCATCAGTGTTAGTAGGTAGAACCTTTTGAGAGCAATCTGTTAAGATTGGTGGGCGGTGTAATTTTCGTCCTTTGAAGCGCGGAGGAAGTCAATGTAAGTAATGATTGATAGCGCAGGTTTTAAAAATTTGAGGACTTGATGAATACGACCTATTTTTTATCTAAACCACTTGAGCGTCGTCGATCTGTTGGTGTTGCTGTTGGTGATGTGATCATTGGGGGGCAGAGCCCGATAGTTGTACAGTCAATGACCAATACAGATACCGCTGATGTTGATGCAACTGTTGCTCAAGTGGCTGCTCTTTGGCAAGCTGGTTCACAATTGGTTCGAATTACTGTTGATCGCGATGAAGCGGCGGCTGCTGTACCAAAAATACGGGAGCGATTGGAGAGGTTAGGATTTTTTGTACCATTGGTTGGGGATTTTCATTATATTGGTCATAAGCTTTTATCTGAGCATCCTGCGTGTGCTGAGGCGCTTGCAAAATATCGCATCAATCCTGGAAATGTTGGTTTTGGCGCAAAAAAAGATCGTCAATTTGCAGAAATTATTGAGATTGCTTGTCGGTATCATAAACCTATTCGCATTGGCGTGAATTGGGGCTCTCTTGATAATGCATTGTTAACACGGCTTATGGATGAAAATGCACAGCAAGAAAATCCTTTATCGGTTGCTGAAGTGATGCGGGAAACTGTTGTGCAGTCTGCTCTGCAATCGGCTCTTTGCGCTGAAGAGATGGGGTTGGGACGTGATAAAATTATTCTTTCTGCTAAAGTGAGTGACGTCCAAGATCTTATTGCTGTTTATACCACCTTAGCGGCGCGTTGTGATTATGCTCTTCATTTGGGATTAACGGAAGCTGGGATGGGAACAAAGGGCGTTGTTGCTTCTTCGGTGGCTTTGGGCATTTTATTACAGCAAGGGATTGGCGATACGATACGAATTTCCTTAACGCCAAAACCTGGTGGTGATCGGACACGAGAAGTAAAGGTGGGGCAAGAACTTTTGCAAGTGATGGGGTTTCGGCAATTTTTGCCTGTTGTTGCGGCTTGTCCTGGTTGTGGGCGCACAACCTCAACGGTCTTTCAACAATTGGCGCAAAAAATTGAAGCAGATTTATACAAAAATATGCCTATTTGGCGTGAAAAATACCCTGGCGTTGAAAGCTTGAAGGTTGCTGTGATGGGATGTATCGTCAATGGACCGGGGGAGTCAAAGCATGCGGATATTGGAATCTCTTTGCCTGGAGTGGGGGAAAGTCCTGCGGCACCTGTTTTCATTGAGGGACAAAAGGTAAAAACTTTGCGGGGTGATCACATTGCTGAAGAATTTGAAGCGCTTTTGAGTGATTATATTCATACACGCTTTGGGCAAGGTTGAGGTAAAAATCGCATAAGGTTGAAGTAAAAATGGTGTGTCATTTTTTAAAAACAAGCTGTCTTCAATGTGAAGAGGGTGCTGTTGTATGCTGCTTTAGCTATGGTCAATACTGTCGTTGGTTGCTTATTATTTTAGGTAAAACCAGATGATATGCCTGTTTTAGAATCAGAAGCTTATGAAGGATATTAATGAGTTTGAGTGTGTTAAGACTATTAAGCAAAACGATATGAATACTTTAATAGATCCGTAAATGTTGTTGCTGGTTTTTTGGCTGCTCTTGAGACAGTAAAATATTTAACGGATTCTTCAAATATCAAATTATAGAAAGAACATTGTTTATTGATTTTTCAGGCATTTTCCCAGCATTTTTTGGGGTATCAAATTGATAGGATTGGAAATCCTTATAGCGATTATAGTCCTATTTGTCGTAAAATGTAAGCTTTTATATTGATATAAAATGATGTATACGGGTGCCTTTTTGGGCGTTATTGGGGGAATGCATGACAAGTATATTAGCGTTTGGCTTTTTATTTAATGGTATAAGGATTTTAACTGGCGCCTTTATTGTCTTTTATATGCTTGAAAAAGGCTTAACGCTTATTGATATAGGTGTCATTAAGTCGTTTCAGGCTTTTATTATGATGGTTACCGATATTCCTCTGGGATATTTTGCTGATCGAAAAAGTTATAAAATATCGATCGTTTTGGCAGCTGCTTTTGCTGCTACATGGCTCTTTCTCATGGGATTTTCTACAAGCTTTTATGGTTTTCTTTTGGCAGAAACTTTTAATGCCTTATCGCTAACATTAATTGCTGGGGCTTATAATGCTTTACTTGTTCAATATGCAAAAGCAAAAGTGACATCCACTAAAAAAGTGCTTGGTTCCAGCTCTCAATATAATTACATCGGCATGTTTATATTCAGTTTAATCGGGGCATATTTTGCTGATTATTCTAGCCAATATATATGGTATATCGCGGCGTTTTTAATGTTGATGACAACACTATTTGGTTTGTTTTTTCTTGATGACTTGAAGGGGGAGAAAAAACCAAATAAAGCGAATTCTCTCATTTGTGAAGCTAAGGAGATGTTATCTATTTTTATTAAAGTTCCTTATATCTCTTCATGCTTTTATTTTTCATTGATCTTTTTCAATATATTCTCGCAGTATTGGCAGTGGATATTTAAAGATCATAATATTAATGTCACTTATTTTGATCTTGGTGTGACATTTTCACTGATATTGTTCTCTCAGCTCTTGGCTAGTTTTCTCTTTACAAAACTAAGTGAAAGAGTGAATTTTATTTTACTGTTGTTTCTTTCAGCTTCACTGATTTTTACCGTTGCTTTCTTTGAACCAAGAAAAGAAATGGCTGTCATTTTAGTCTGTATGATTTTTTATCTCATTAAGTATACATATCTTCGTGTAGAAGTTGTTTTGCATGATAGTATTAGTGATCATTTCAGGGCTACATATGAATCTTTCTTGTCAACCGTTGGGAGATTTAGCTTATTGGTATTTTTTTACATGAGTGCGTATATGGTCAATATATTTGGCTTTTTCTCACTCGTTTATATTTTTGCTATTTATTTATTGATTTACTTGTTGGCGGTATTTTTTTTAGAAGGAACTCTCAAAAAAGTTCAGTGAAAATATTAACTTATTACGATACGTGTTTTATAGGGTTTCATAGTGGGGCAATGCTTTTATTTATTAAGGCACATCGTTGTTTTTGCATGTTGAATGAGAAAGCTGAATAGTGTCAGTTACTCTTATTTAAAATCTATGTATGTTGAAGTAATCAAAGTCATCCGCTTGTCGTTATAAGTGGGCGTGGCATAATAATCGTTAAAAAGGAAATAAAAATGCTGCTCATGAATATTGCGCCAAGAGTTGCTGATAAGATTGGACGCTGATAAAGAAAATGATTGTGCTGGATTATATGCTTATTAAGGAATGGTGATGGAGCAGTTTTCCCCATTTTCATTGGTTACTTGCTGGTAACACTTTATCTCATTAGAGCTAATTTAAACAGTCGGACAATTTATAGCCTGTCCTCATAAGAATTCCCTTATGATCGATTTTGATATTTTGATGATCTATTTTATTGTTGGTATATTTAGCGGATTTTACCATTGCCTCCTTTAAAATATCAATCATCTTGTTGAGATATTTTCTTACATTTTTCATTCTCATTATAGCTCATTTTTGAGTATTTTCTCTTTGGTTGTGGCGTTAGCTTTGTATTTTCTGATGTTAGAAAATACTCTTATCCAGATAATAAACTTATCTATAGAAACTTTGAATGACAGCCCCCTCTTTGAGAGGGAATAAAATCAAGTACAGAAATATTGTTGAGTACAATTTGCTATAAATAAGCCACAAGAAACCAGCACATATTGATATATTTGATAGGAATCTGTTAGGCTGTACAAATTGTAGTTATTAAAAGATAAAGCGGTGAAATCGTTATCCATAACGCATATTGTAACATTTATAACTCTTTTTTTTGTATCCGTGTTGTTGGGATGTACGCGCGTAGATAGTCTAGAGCAGTACAATAACCTTTACGAAGAATATATAAGTGAAAAATACGAGGCTTTTGAACATTTTCAAAAGCAGGAACAAGCAAGAAATTTCGTCTATAGCCGTGGCTATCAGAATATAGCGCCCAAATTTGATATTATATGGCATCGTCACATACTTATTGTTTTATGTGGACGTTTTGTTAATTTATTGCGCGGTGATTATAATGAGGAGATGTCATGGGCAATGTTACCTAATGTCATAAGCAGTTTGCGGAATGACTATAATTGGAGAGAAAGCGATTTTATTTGGGCTTATAATATGTCTATGAATTCTACCGACCCCATGATTGATTATGCGAAAAAATTTCTTAATTCTTCAAGTGGAAATGGTATTAGCCCAACAATACAAATTATTGACCTTGTGTCTAGTATGAGAGCTGGTCATGATGACAATACTAAACAAATAGCGCGTTTTTGCATAGAGCTAAACACGATATATGACATGATGAAACCAAGAAGAATTTACAAATGACATTTAATGGGTAATGGGTAAAATTCTCTCGAAGGATATTAAATGGCTATAATACTCTTGATAATCGCGGCATTTTCTTGGCCATGTTGCATGTTTTTTTATTATGGCTTCAAAAGGTGGACATATTTTCCAGCTTTTACAACAGGTATAGGCTCACTTACAATGATGCTCTTCATTTTAATAAGAAAATTTCACTTGAAGGAGGAAATTTGCACTTGGATTGAAAAAACTACTTATCACAAATTAGATTGCGCTATTATATATAATAATAAGGATTTTCTTTATCTTTCTGTTGCAATGATCATTCTCTGTTTAATCTTATCAATTCTCTTTTTATGCGATGAATTGAATAAACGAGATAAAGAGTGTGACGAATTAAAGTTGTACAGTGATCATGATTATTATTCAATTGAAGTTATTACACACTTTTGTAAATAAAAATGTTTCTGCTTTTGAAGGAGCATGCCGACACAATCATTCACTTTGCTAGCCCCTAATGTTGCGGACAGCCCTTGGCTTTTAAGACGGTTCATAAGAGGCATTTTTTAGTCTTTTCTTTGATGTTTTGCCCCACACGGCTTTTCCCGCTTGTGACGTGCAAGCAAGTGATTTTGATTGATTTAACATACACAGATTTGAAATGAGAGAATCTTATGATATTCAGGGTTCTTATTCAAGTTGAACAACCACGAATTATCATTATAAATCAATGTGTTATATCTTTCTTGCTAAGAAAAGAGAGATCGGTAATAATACTGCTTTGGTTTTTCGTTCTATTGAAATTAGTGGTTTTATTTATCCTGTTATGCCGTAACATACTGTCATTTGAGGGGTGGTGAAGGTAGCCTGTTTGATACATTAAGTATTTTAAGAAGTGCATGGTGAATATTCTTAAGTCTTGTTTATTGCGTCTTTAGTTTAAGTGAATCGCATGCGTGGAAAGCGAGAGAAACCTACTCGGTAGGAAACTAGACTGTTTACAGAGCAGATTAGGTTAAAAGACTTTGTTCTTTGAGGGTGGCATAAAAATCAAAATAGCCATTATGTTCATTTTTTTCTGATATTTTAAATACGAGCTTCAAAAAAATGATGCTTAAACTAAACAACGAGCACTTTTGTAAAAGTGTTTTTAGAGAGCAAGCAATACACGAGTGAATTTACAGAATGTAAGCATATTTGATCTTCTACAACAAGATAGCGTGGAAAGGCATAAAAATTACGATTCTCTACTGAGGGCATTTACTTAGAGCATTGTACTTCTTTTATTGTTTTTTACGGGTTTATAAAATGCCTTGTTTTATACTTATTCTGTTTATTTTTTGCCTTATCGTTAGAAGATTAAAGACATAAAGGAGAAAACGAGTTTTCCTCTTTCGGTCGTTTTTTATTTGGCTTTAAAGCATCTACGGTAATATCTTTTAAAGCATAGTGATTGCGCATTGTTTCACATTTTCTTTCATTCTTTAATGGAAGGCATTTTTCATGCAAAATAGGATACCCAGAATGCATTTGTGTTATAAATTCACGCGGCTTGTTTTAATGAAATTCTTCTCAAGATTTGTCGCACCCATTTCATGATAAGGACTATAATGGAGATTAATGGTAACGTTTCTTTGAAAAGTCTATTATGCATTCAATAAATATGATGGTGTACAATATGGCGGATGAAGTTTAATTTTGGCGTATTGCACTAAAGTGTGCTGCTTGTTGGAGGGGGAGTGCTTTAGCGCCAAAAGGATGTAAGAATGCTTCTGCTTTACTGATGAGTGTATCTCGCTTTTTTTGGGTTTCTTTAATGCCGTAAAGATGAACAAAAGTGGCTTTTTGTGCCGTTTCATCTTTCCCAGCCGTTTTTCCTAGGGTTTGCGTGTTGGCGGTGACATCAAGAAGGTCATCGGTTAATTGAAAGGCTAAACCAAGATAGGTACCAAAATCAGTAAGCTTTTCAGTTAATTCTTTAGATGCATTGCCAATGATGGCACCTGCTTGGCAAGCAAAGCTTATCAGGGCTGCTGTTTTCATGTGTTGTAGAGTGATAATGTCAGTACTTTCTTGCGGTCTTTTTTCAGCTTCAAGGTCCAGCATTTGTCCACCTAACATACCGCCAAGCCCTGCCGATTGTGCAAGAGACGTGATCAGCTTGATTCTAATATCTGTAGATAAAATACTAGCTTTATGAGCAATAATTTCAAAGGCAAATGTTAAGAGGGCATTGCCTGCTAGAATTGCTGTTGCTTCATCAAATGCTACATGGACAGTGGGTTTTCCACGCCGGAGTATATCGTTATCCATAGCGGGAAGATCATCATGAATGAGCGAATAACAATGGATACATTCTAAGGCACATGCAACATCAAGAGAATGTTCTACAGGGACATCAAAAAGTGCAGCACTTTGAATTACAAGAAAAGGACGCAAGCGTTTTCCACCGTTCAGCACACCATAACGCATGGCTTTGATTAAGTTTTTAGGGCGTGAAATTTCACCATTTTGGATTTGATCACTTAACAGGGTATCAAGCCGCTTTTCAACGGTGTCTCTATGTTTTGCAAGAAGGGTGGTAAATTCGTGCATTCTTGCTTCCTTTGTTTTTACAAAAATGAAATTATGAAGTTTAAAGAGAAAGGTTGTCGCTTTTTCTTGTTTTCATAAATTGGCGTCGTTTTTTATTAAAAATCAACTTCTCTTTTTATCCGTATCTCTACTGTATGCGCAAATTCCTTTTTAAACCAAATAAAAATTGAATGAAGGTCTTATAAAAAAGCTTTCATTGGTGTATAAAATTCTCAAATTTTGCAGTGTTTTTGATATTCCTTTGATTATTGTGACACCATTTTTGATAACAAGAAGGTCATTTTTAGTAAGAGGAGGATCATTTTGACATTGCCTCTTCTTTTTTATCAGTGTATAATATCTTAAAATTTTATAGTGTTTTTAAATGAAGCATTGTCATTTTTGACATTGCTTTTTCTGTTTTAATGGATTTGGAGTGTCTTTTTATGGCTGTACCTAAACGAAAAACCTCTCCAGCGAAGAGGGGCATGCGCCGTTCGGCTGATGCTCTGAAGGCGCCGACTTATATCGAAGATAAAAATTCTGGTGAATTACGTCGTCCTCATCACATTGATTTGAAAACGGGAATGTATCGTGGGCGTTCCGTTTTAGTGGTTAAAGACTGAGCGTTTTCTTTCTTTTCCAGTGGTGAACTTCTTTTATTGCATCGATCAATGCATGCTTGGGGCGTGCATTTTCGCTTTAAGATGAGTGTTGAGGTTCCCTTGCATCGTCTTCTATCGATGTGGAACAGGGAATGTATCGTGGACGTTCTGTTTTAGAGGTTAAAACTTTAGCGTTTTCTTTCTTTTCCAGTGGTGAACTTCTTTTATTTCATCGATCAATGCACGCTTGGGGCGTGCATTTTCGCTTTAAGATGAATGTTGAGGTTCTCTTGCATCGTCTTCTATCGATGTGGAACAGGGAATGTATCGTGGGCGTTCCGTTTTAGTGGTTAAAACTTTAGCGTTTTATCTCTTTCAGTGGTAAGTTTCTCTTGATTCATTAGTGAATGCATTGGGTAAGATGCGTTTTTCGCTTTTTCTTGGGAACATATGTGGGATAAAGTTTTGCCGTAGAGAAATGATTCTATTGTGGGAGATGATTTTCTTGTTTTCTTGAGAGGCTATAAAGGGCTACTTGTATCAGTGTCTTTTATGATGACTTCGTTAAGAGCTTGGGTATTGATATAAGTTAGCTCAGTAATAGAATCATTTTGTATCGCACTTAATCTTTATTGATTATAGAGAGAATCCTATTAGACCGTAAAATATCATCGTTTAAGGCAGTTGATCTATGTAAGGCTTTAAGCATATCGGTGTTTTTTATGAGAATATTTAAGGCAATGGTTGTCTATAGGCTTATATTGTGACATGTGATTCTCCTTAAAAAAATAGAGATCGACATCACATTGATTTATAAAGATCATTTGTTGTTTTGCGCCTTGAATGGAAGGTCTATCGTAGGATTTTCTCATTTCAAATTTCTCTCATGTTGAATCAATGACAATCACTTGCTTTTCGGTCACAAGTGGGGATGGTATGTGAGTAAAAACTCTATAAAAAAGGAAAAAATGTCTATAATGAATACTTTCAAATGTAAGAATTGTTGTAACATTGGGATTAAGTGTATGCTGATGCCAGCGTGCTTTCTTATGAGCAGAAAAGAGACAACCGTTACAAGACAGAAGGTGTACACATTCAATGATCTTTAGTGCTTTTAATTGATAAAGGTACATGAGACTTTTCTATGAATATCACGCTGTCTTTTCATATTTTTGAACTAAGAATTGTCCATATATTTTTCTTATTTTTGTGAATATAAGGGATTTGTTGCGAACAGCTTGTAAAAATAAGTAAACTTAAAACCAAATGTGTTGTGTATGGGGATGAGCAAAGTATTTTATCAAAGCCGGTACGACTCTCCAGTTCATAGCTGGTTTATGAGTGATTTTATGGTGGTGCTTACCTAAGTTTATGATTTTTTTTGTTATCTGTTCATTACTAGACAACACATTGATTTATATATATAATTCACTGTTTTCATATTGAATTAGAACCCCGAATAACGTAAGATTCACTCATTTCAAATCTCTCTATCTAGAATCAATCAAAACCACTTGCTTGCACGTCACAAGCGGGATGAGTGTGTGGATAAAATTTGTATAAGAAAGGACTCTTATGAATTGTCTTAAGAGCCAAGGGCTGTAGCACAACACCCACGAGCTGACAAATATAACGATGGTGCCGGCTTGCTTCTTCACAAACGTAAGAGATGGGGGTGGTCAATGGATTTACCGTTATACCTTTCCGGGGGCTGCGAAATGGGCTTGGGTGCCTTGAGAGATGTTTCTTTAAAACAAACCCCGTGAATTGGCAACTGGGTGGCGGGCTGTTTTACGTGAGGGGCGTGATCCCATTAAAGAACGTGAGAAACAAAAGCGTGAGGCAATGCGCAATCTCCATTATTTAAAAAATATTGCTTTAGATGCTTTTGAAAGCCGTAAAGCTGAATTAAAAAATGATGGTGAGGCTTGTGATTGGTCTTTACACTTACGCCTTTATATTCTCCCTAAATTAGGCTGTCTGCCCGTTTCAGAGATTACGCAAACTGAGATACGCAATACGCTTTCTCCCATTTGGCATGCAAAAGCTGGAACAGCTCAGACAGCACTGAAGCGTCTTAATCTTTGTCTTAAACATGCGGTTGCATTAGGGTTTGGATGTTGATTTACAAGCAACGATAAAAGCACGCGCGCTCTTAGGGAAACAACGTCATAAAACGCAAAATAAACCAGCTATGGATTGGAAAGATGTCCCTGCCTTTTATCAGTTACTCTGTAAAACACAAAACATAACACAACTGGCTTTGCGTTTGCTTATCCTGACAGGCGTTCATACTAATCCTTTGCGTCATATTCGTGAAGATCAGATTGAAGATGATATCTGGACAATTCCTGCTGAGAATATCCAATCTTTAGCGGTTTGTTTGAAACAGAGATTGAGACTTTTAAGAGTTCTATGAATCATTCTAGATTTTATGTGTCCGATTGGAGTAAGAATATTGCGTATATCTCGTAATCTCTGAAATGAGAATATAACCTCATTTGGGAAAAATATAAAATTGAAAGGGCAATGCTAACGTTCATTTTTATTGCTATTTTTTAAGTGAGCTTTACTGCTTTCAAAAGTATTTGGAATGCTTTTTACAGAATGGAGATGATGGTTTTAGTTCATGTTTTTTTTATCGCGTTCTTTAATGGGGGAATGCTTCTCATGCAAAATAGAGCGCCCACGACAAAATATGCTTATGTTGTACCGTCACGCGTTTTTTAAAAGGAATATTTTTCAATATTTGTGGCATCCATTTTATGACGGCGTTTTTGAATGTTATAATGGTTTTGTAGAAGGGTAAATGGTAAAGTCTCGGTGTAGTGTATAAACGGCACTATGATCTTTACGCTTCATGAAAAAGCAAGCCTGCTGCCTTACACATTTTGCCAGATTCCAATGTTGGTATATCCTTTGGTGCTTGAGACAGTGTCTTGCTCTTTTTGTACAGTTTTTACCCACAGATCAGCCTCGCTTATGATTGACAAGCAAGTGATTTGATTAATTCAACATGAGAGCAATTTGAAATGAGTAATCTTACCATATTCAAGATTCTAATTTAATATGAATAATGCTAGATTATGATGATTAATCAGTTTGTTATCTATGAAGAAAGAAAATGAGGAGGAATTTGTCGAAAAGTTAGATTGTTTATAGATTGGCGCTGGTTAAGAAACTTTGTCCTTAAGGGCAGAGAGGATGTTAAAAAATAAAACCAGCTTTTCGCTGGTTTTATCGAAATATCATCATTATGATGAGAGAGTGTATTATGCAGCGTAGACAGCTTTACTGTTTTCATCTGTTTCTTCTCTCTCAGTTTTAAACTCGCGTTCCGGCTTGTTGGAGAGATGCATCTCTATGAGATTGATAGCTTCTGTTTCAGAAAGACTATTAATAACCGCAATTTCGCGGGCCATTCTTTCAAGAGCAGCTGTATAAAGTTGGCGCTCAGAGTAAGATTGTTCAGGTTGTAGATTAGAGCGGAAAAGATCACGGACCACTTCGGCGATACAAATAAGATCTCCTGAGTTGATTTTGGCATCATATTCTTGTGCACGACGTGACCACATGGTCCGTTTAACACGTGCTTTTCCACGTAAAACTTTTAAGGCACGTTCGACAGAGTCACTCGCAGATAATTTACGCATTCCAACGGAAAGGGCTTTTGCAATGGGGACTTTGACATCCATCTTATCTTTCGCGAAATGAATGACAAAAAGTTTCAATTTATGTCCTGCAACTTCTTGATCTTCAATCGCTATAATTTGTCCTACTCCATGTGTAGGGTAGACGATATATTCAGAGGTTGCAAATTCTTTGGTCTTGGAAGACGTTCCATGTTGGGATGCCATATTTTAGTTTACTCCCTTATGATCAACAAATGTATCGGAAAACAGGTTATAAACCTGAGGGTTGAGTTTTCTTTAACCAAGTATATTGTACCAATTAAGTGAGCATAAAAGCCGAGTACTTTTAAATCCAAAAAAAATACATTGCTTTACTGTAAAAAGCAAAGAAAAATACTTAGAAAGATGATCATGTTAAAATAACACTAACATCAAACTTTAAAAGAATCAATCATTTCGCTTAAGGATTTTTTTATTTTTACAAGAGAAGTCTTTCAGTCGTTGAAGGAGGAGGGTGTACACTGTATCATTACTCTTCGCCACTTCCTGGATTTTCTGAAAAATACTTTTCTAATTTATTTGGAACGCCATCCATTTCTTTTGCTTGAGAAAGGGGATCTTTTCGGGTGGTTAGATTAGGCCATTTGTTTGCATAATGAAGATTAAGTTCTAACCACTTTTCTAATCCTGGTTCTGTATCAGGTAAAATCGCTTCTGCTGGGCATTCTGGCACACAAACACCACAATCGATGCATTCATCGGGGTGAATAACAAGCATATTTTCCCCTTCATAAAAACAATCAACAGGGCAGACTTCAACGCAATCCGTATATTTGCAGTGAATGCAGTTGTCGGTTACTACGTGGGTCAAGATCAAACTCCATTTGTTACTTTAATTCTCTTTAGAGGAAAGTGGGTGCGTGTTTTTATGATTGGTGAGTTGATCGCGTAGTACAGCTAGTTTCGCAAAAGGTGAATCAGGATTAAGGCGCTTTTCTTTGTGAAAAGGCTTATGATTTGCATGTTTTCCTTGGGATTTGTGGAACTTATGAGAGCGTTTTGCTTGTGATAGTGCTTCTTGAGGGGAATTTTCATTTGTGTGTTCCGCTTTTTTTACAGCGTTCTTCGATTTATTTTGCCACTTATTTCCTAATTTATCATGTTTTTTTTGTGCGTGGTGGTGAAATTGATGCTTATAATGCCATAATAAAATAACTTTACCTTCTTCTGTAGAGCGAGGGGATTTGGCAAAATTCCCAACAGGTTCAGCTGCTGGTAAACGATTGGTTTTATGGAGATGTTTTTCAATACCAGAGGATAAAGTGTTTGGGTATGAGGTATTTTTTTCTTCTCGTGTTGTTTCTAAATCGCTTATTGTTTGCCATTGACTTCCAACGCATTCTGCTGCAGGAACATCTTGCATTGTCCTATTGACAGGGGAAGAGGCTTGGTGTGCAAAGAGATTTTGTTCAAAAACAGTATTGCTTATGCTGTACGATTGATAACCAAGTCCTTTGAGGATTTCTTCCATATCATTTCCATTGGCCCCAAGAATGGACATCATGGCTGGTGTAACAAAAAAACTTTTGCCATCATAGGCTCCATCGGGTCTGGGATCACTTCCTTGTTTCCAATGAAGTGCGGGGCGGATGAGATTGGCAAGACGTTCTAAAATATCAATCCGTACAGCACGTTGTCCTAAGATTCGGTAGCCGGCTAATTGATAAAATTGGCGGTTATAGGTAGGGTCAACAATCAAAGAGGTTCGACCAGCAGATAATGCTGAAAAAATTTCACCCAAACCAGTTTGATCTTGTCCCGCATTTTGAAGATTCCACAGGAGAGTAATGGCTTGAACCGGAGCAGGTTTAAGCATTCCGGCAACATAGATGTGAAAAGCGCCAAAACGCACGCCTAGACGCCGAAGCACGGCACGTGATTCTTGCGCAAGTTTTTTGACAATGTCTAAAACTTCGCGGCGTGGTAAAATCCCTAAAGAGTTAAAAAGTTGTAAAGCAAGACTGTTTGTTGAATCCGTTAAATTATCAGCATTGCGCAAATCAAACAGGGGTTTTAAAGTCGTTTCAAAATGAAAGGTGACAAAGCGTTCTAATCGCTTCACAACGTTATTGCGGGATTCTCCCGTGAGTTGTTCATCTGCTAAAACAATCAGTTTTGGTTTGAAAAAATCTTCTGTTGCTACAAGTTGTCCTACGGGTTGACCAATCCAGCGCACAATTCCATCAGAACTGAGGGTAAAATCTCCATTTGCACAAGCACAAAAACGTGTCGCGCGTTTGGAAAAAGCAAGAATCAAATTCTCATTCTCTGTTGAAATTTGCTTCTCAGCTATTTGATCGGTACTGTTTTTGTTGGCATAAAAACGAAAACCTTCAAATTTACCCCTTCCGTGTTTTTCAATGAGAATATCATCTTGAAGAATCTCATTCTGTTGAACAATCTTGCTATCCATGATCATTTTCTTTCTCAGTGTGACACTGGTCAAAAGCTTTTTGCGACAATTTCATAATGGTGCTCTTTCTTTAACACGTTTGTTGCGTTTGCTTCAATCACTCTTGTCATTTTTTGCTGTTTCTTTGCGCCTTTAAAACTTGAATGATTCTTTTTTTATTCAGTTTTCATTCAGTTTAGATGCTTTATATTTGCAAATTACACTTATTAGTTGTATTGTAAAGCTGAAAGCATGAATAAATTCTTCAATTTAAAAGGAAACGGAATTGGTTATCAAAAAACAGCATTTGTTTTGCGTGATCACTTTATTTTTTTTGCTGTTTTGTCATGAAAAGTGGAGAGAAAGTTTTTTCAAATATTTCATAGGCTAAAAGGCATGTTGTAAAGGCATTTTGCAGGTGAAATTGTGTCTTATGACAAGAAGTTTTACCATGACAGTAAAAAAAACAATTGCGATTATAAAATTACACGTTAAAGTAGTGGATACAGAAGTTAACAACTTTTGCGTTCTTTTTAAGCAAAGAACAATGATGTCGTTGCCAAATCAATTTTGATAATTTTAATCGCAAGGGGTTATTATGGGTAATCTTTCAAATGCTGTTTATAAAAGCAGCAAAAATTATAGCGATGCAGACAAAAGCTTAGGACGTAATATGATGCGTTCTGCTATGCAAGCACCTTATCTTGAACGACAAAAAGAGCATGATTTGGCTCTGCGGTGGAAAGACAAACGTGATGATGATGCCATGCATCAAATTGCAGCGGCTCATATGCGTTTAGTGATTGCTATTGCTAATCGCTTTAAACGTTTCAAAATGCCATTGGGAGATTTGGTCCAAGAAGGGTATGTGGGACTATTGGAAGCAGCTGCACGTTTTGAACCTGATCGGGAAGTGCGTTTTTCAACGTATGCAACGTGGTGGATACGCGCTTCTATTCAAGATTATATTTTGCGAAATTGGTCAATCGTTCGAGGGGGAACGAGTTCTTCGCAAAAAGCACTTTTCTTTAATCTTCGGCGTTTGCGTGCAAAACTGATACAAGATGATAGTGCTTTGTCAAAACAGGATATTTTTCGCACAATCGCTGAAAAGCTTGGCGTTTCCGTGCGCGATGTTGAAACGATGGATTTTCGTTTTTCCAGTTCTGATAATTCCTTGAGTGTTTCTGTTTCTGAGAACAGTGATAATCCCATTGCTAAGATGGATGTTTTGGTGGATGATAGTCCTCTTCCTGATGCTTTAATTGAGCAAGTCATTGATGGTCAACGGCGTACACAGTGGCTTTACGATGCGTTGCAAATTCTCAACGAACGGGAGTTGGAAATTATTCGCTTTCGTCGCTTAAATGAAGAGGGGGCGACTCTCGAAGTTTTGGGTGAAAAGTTAGGAATCTCGAAAGAGCGCGTGCGTCAAATTGAAGCTAGGGCTTTGCAAAAATTGCGTTCTGCTCTCCTTACGGTTCATTCAGAAGACGCTTACGATATATAAGCAGTGAAATGCTTTGGGGGGGGAGGAGGAAAGAGAATATATTAAGTGGGGGCATATGAGAATATGATGAAGTCAGTTTTAGGGGGGGGCATATTTGTTTAGGAATATGCCTCCTTGGGGGCGCTACTGATAAACAGAGGAAGACAGGGGGCAGAGTTAGTTGGAGAAAATATGTATCACACGGAGGCCTATAGAGGCATGATGAAATTGGATTTTAAAGTGTTCCTCCTTATTTTCGAATATGCTTTAAGGGGGAGGGCGTGATACAGATAGAAAAGAATTAAAACTGTAGCAGATGAGAAAAAAGGCTTATTCTGTAATAATTTTCACTTTGGTACCTGCGGGTAAAGTTTGCGTTGGTGAGAGGGCGTTGAGGATGCGAAAGAGTTTTTCTTTATATGGTGTGTATTGCATTTTATCTGCAAGATTTGCAACGGTTTCTCCTTGTTTAACACGAACAACACGGATTTTTAAGGGCTGCAATTTTTTTAACTGTGAAGATGAAAGAGAATGAAAGCTTTGTAGCGTTTTTTTGGCAACCTCTGCAAAATTTCGAGAATTATGTGGAGCGGCCGTCAAAAAACGAAAGATGTGGTTGTTGAATGGAATGGCAACCACATCAAATTGCCATTGATCATTGGTAGCATAGGCCTGTGCTCCAAGTAAACTTTGGCTTTGGAATCCTTGACGCGTAAATTCTTGATTGGGGAGCCCTTGAATTGTGATGGGGCGGATAGATGATTGGTCTAGCCCGAGAATCCAGCCGCTTTTCAAATAATCACTCGCAGATATTTCAGCAGGATGTGGAATAGCGTCAAAACGAATCGCAATTTTATCTGGTCCACTGGCCCAAACAGTGTGTGCTGAATGTTCTATTGTAAAATTATTTGGAACAGAAAAAGCTATGCGCAATTGTGGGTGAATAAATTGGTTGCCTCGTACAAAACCTGTATAAAAGCCTCCTCCAAAAATCATGCCATCAATGCTTTTGAGAAAAGAATCATGATCGGATATTGTACTATTCCCTTTACTGATTTTACGCGCTTTTTCTATCGCAAGCCGAATGCGTTGAGGGGTGGTTGGGTGAGAAGCTAGAAAATCTAGAGAGGCATTTTGGGTGCCGGAGATATTACGAAAAGCACTATAGGCTTCCATTGTTTGAAGAAAGCGCGGTGAAGCAAATGGATCATATCCTGATTGTTGGAGCATTTCGAGTGCAAGGGAATCAGCTTCCAGCTCTTGATTGCGGGAAAATTGCGCGAGTTGTTGCTTGTTTTGCATAGGGTTATGAAGTTTTTTGCCAATAGAAGAAAGAAGACGTGAAGACATGTGATTGGTCATCTTTAATTGGGCTTCTTTTTGCAGGCGTAAAATGCCATGATTGGCTCTGATATGTGCTATCTCATGGGCTAAAATGGCTGCAACTTCTGAAGAATCATTGGCTAATGCCAGCATACCACGAGTGATGTAGATCGAGCCATTGGGGAGCGCAAAGGCATTGACAGTTTCTGAGTTTAAAATTGTTACAGAATAGCTTTGATGAGAACTATGTGATGCAACTGCCAGTTTACGGACAATCTTTGCTAAAAGGTGTTCAAGTTTTGCATCATGATAAGCGCCACCATACATTTGCAGAATACGTGGGTGTTGCAGAGCGCTTAATGTGACATAGATATTGTGGTTGTTGGTACGTTTGATCGTTTTAGAAGAAGTGGAAGAAAGCCTATCATTTTGAGAAAGTGGTGTATGACAAGCCGAAAGGAGAAACGTTAAACTTATGAGAGTGGCTTTATACAGGCACGAGCGAAAAAGAAAATTGCGGTGAAAAATGGGGTGCGTTGGACCATGGTGCACATTATTTCTGCGGAGTAATTTGGCAAATTGCATTTGTATCTTTGTATCGTATGTTTCTTTAAGAAAGGCATTAGAGATAAGGATTCGTTTGGCTATATCATGCTTTTTGTTTATAAAAAATGACTCTCACTTATAAAAAGATGCACTGTAAAGAAAATTTTGTGAAAGGCAAAGTATGGCATGACAACATTTACGATATTATTAAATGGGGATGTTCATATCACTGATCGTTTGCTTAATCAAATTCAAAACAGTCGGGTAATTGCTGCTGATGGTGGTATGCGTCATGCGGCAGCGCTTAATGCGACGCCTGAGTTGTGGTTAGGGGATTTTGATTCATCAGATGAGAATTTAATACGTCAATATAGTCATGTTCCGCGTGAAGTTTTTCCCTCTGATAAAGATATGACAGATAGTGCTCTGGCATGTGAAAGAGCGCTGCAAAATGGCGCTAAAAAGCTTATTTTGTGCGGTGCTTTGGGAGGGGAGCGAAGTGATCACAGCCTTTCTCATATAACGCAAGCGTTGATGATGGCTGAAAGGGGTATTTCAGTGTTGTTGACAAGCGGTTTGGAAGAAGGTTGGCCAGTTTTGTCAAAACCTTGTTCGTATGATTTGCCTAAGGGATGTTTGTTTAGTATTATCGGTTTTTCTGATTTAAAAGGTTTAACTCTTAAAGGGGTAAAATGGCCAATTTGTGACAAAAATGTGTCATTTGGCTCTTCTTTAACACTTTCTAACCGTATTTGTGGAACCTTTTCTTGCCATTTAGGTTCTGGAAAAGCTATATTGTTAGTGTCTGTACCTATTCCATAAAGCTCTTCCAATATATTTTGAATAAGGCAGGGGGGGGCCTAGTGATGAAGTGCCGACATAAACGATATATGTATTGATCTTGAGAAGGAAAGGTTTTGATATGTTAAAATCAATTTTTAAAGTGGCCGTTGTTTCAGCCATTGGTTTCAGTTCAGTCGCTTGTACTACAAACGATGAACGCGTTGCACGTTACGGCGTAGGAGGAGCAGCAATCGGTGCTTTGGCTGGAACTGCTATTGCTGGAAGTACGCCTGGAGCAGCACTGACCGGTGCAGCATTTGGTGCTTTGGCTGGAACAGTAACAGGTGCAGCTGCAAATCAAAGAAAACAACAAAGACAGGTATCACAATTGTGCACGTATCGTGGTCGTAGAGGGCATGTTTACCAAGCACCTTGTGGACAGAGAGTTCCTGTACGACAATTATGTGCTTACCGTGATGCAAGAGGGGTGATGTATAAAGCACCTTGTCCGCGCCGCGTTCGTTAATGGCGGTGCCGCTTCTGCGGCTTGACCGCATTTTCTTAAATTTTGGAAAAACGCCTTTGCTCAATCAAGCTTGTTTATCGGTTGAGCAGGGGGCGCGTATTGCGCTGGTCGGCCGTAATGGTTGTGGAAAATCGACCCTATTAAAAATTGCCGCAGGAATATTAGAACCTCATGGTGGCGAAATTTTTCGCCACCCGCGAGTAACGCTCCGTTATGTCTCACAAAATCCGGATTGTTCAGGATTTGAAGATATTAATGCTTATATGGAAGCGGGGCTGGACGATACATCTGATGTCCAGTGGATCAATACGCTTCGCACAAATTTAGGGTTTTCTGGGGCGGAAAAATTGGAAACGCTTTCGGGAGGCGAAAAGCGGCGTGTTTCATTGTTACGGGCCATTGCTGCAAAACCCGATATTTTGTTCTTAGATGAACCAACCAATCATCTTGATTTACCAACCATTGAATGGCTGGAAGCTGTTTTGGCTTCTTTGCGTTCAGCGATTGTGGTGATTTCCCATGATCGGCGATTTTTAGAAAATGTTACGCGGTCAACGGTATGGCTTGATCGTGGCACAACCAAAAGACTGGAAAAGCGTTTTTCTGAGTTTGAAAATTGGCGTGATAAAGCACTGGAAGAAGAAGCCATCGAACAGCATAAATTGGGGCGCCAAATTGCTCGTGAAGAGCAATGGTTGCGTTATGGCGTGAGCGCACGGCGTAAGCGTAATGTACGGCGCTTAGGCGAATTAAAAGACTTAAGACAGCGTCATCAAACCTATAAAGGGCAGCCGGGAAATGCACTTTTGACAGCAGCAAAAAGTCATGATTCTGGGCAATTGGTGCTTGAAGCAAAGAAAATTTCAAAATCCTATGGTGATCGCATTATTGTGAAAGATTTCTCTTTGCGCATTCAGCGGGGTGATCGAATCGGGTTGGTGGGACCCAATGGAATCGGAAAGACAACGCTCCTTTCTGCATTAATTGGGCAAGAAGCCGTGGATAGTGGAACGGTGAGGCATGGCTATAACCTCTCTATGGCATTGCTTGATCAGCAACGTATTTTAAATGAAGAAGAAACTTTAGCGCATTATTTAACGGGAGGAAGAGGTGATACTCTTGTGATCAATGGGCTGGAGCGGCATGTGGTTTCTTATATGAAAGACTTTTTATTTTCACCGGAACAAGCACGCACTCCCCTTAAAGAATTTTCCGGGGGAGAAAGAGCACGCCTCATGCTTGCACGACTTCTTTCTCGTCCTGCAAACTTTTTGATTCTTGATGAACCGACCAATGATTTGGATATGGAAACTTTGGATTTGTTGCAAGAATTTATTGCTGATTTTGCGGGAACTGTATTGTTGGTCAGCCATGACAGAGACTTTTTAGATCGTACTGTAACGCATATGTTGGCACCTCAAGGTGATGGTCATTGGGTTTTGTATGCGGGCGGCTACAGTGATATGATGGCGCAAAACCAGCATGCTCTTCGTTTACAACGCAAAAAAACAGAATTATCGCAGCGTAAAGCACCTTCAAAATCTCATGCGGGAGAGCTTTCAAAGCAGGACACATCAACAGATCATGGCTTGATAGGGCGGGAGAAAAAAACACGAAGTAAATTGTCTTATAAGCAGGTTTATGCATTGGAAAAATTGCCTGAAGAAATTGCTGTTTTGCAGGACGAAATCAAAAAAATTGAGCAAGAACTCTCTGATCCAGCCCTTTATCGCAGTGATAAAGAGCGTTTTGAGCGTTTATCAACAGCGTTGGAAAAAAAGAAAAATACTTGCACACAAAAAGAAGAAGAATGGTTAGAACTTGAAATTTTACGCGAAGAAATGGAAGCGTGTTCACGGTAATGTTTTAGATATTAATATCTAAGCATTTTAATTCGTATTGCATCATCGCTTTTCTTTGATTTGTTACAAGATCTTATGGCTGATTTTGCGCGAACAGTGTTGTTGACGAGTTATGGCAGAGACTTTTTAGATCGCACTGTAACATATAGCACCTCAAGGTGATGGTCATTGGGATTTGTATACGGGGGGACAGTGATATGATAGCGCAAAACAAGCATGCTCTGAGCTTACAAGGCAAAGAAACAAAACTATCTTTGCCGTGAGTTTTTTCAAAATTTCGTATATGGAAATATGCCAGTTCCCTTGCATACTTTGCCAGTCCCCAATGTTGCTACAGCGCCCCTTGGAACTTGAGAGCATTCATAAGAAATATTCCCTTGTCTTTACCTTATGCTTTAAACATACCACCTCCGCTTATGATGGAAAAGCAAATGATCCTCATTGATTCTAACGTAAGAAGTGTTGTGATGAGGAAAGCTTACTGTATTCGACATTATGATTTGAGTTTAAAAATGATGATTTGTTAAGATAAATCAACGTGTTATTGTTACATTGTCTAGGAGGAGAAAATGATGGCAATTAAAACAAAGCGAACAATTTCTACATTGATCGGTTTAGAAGATGCAGCTGAACTGTCTTCTTATTACCTCCGTAATGCGAATCATCTGCATCCTTTTGAACCTGTTAGATCTGATGATTACCATACCCTAACAGCTTGGGAAACACGAGCCAATGCATTTGCTTGTGAAAGTGCACAGGGACAAGCATATCGATATGCTGTACGATTAAAAAATGAAAACACAGTCATCGGTGTTGTGAATTTTACAAATGTGGTTCGGGGTGTTTTTCAAGCCTGTCATCTTGGTTTTTCTCTTGATGAAAAACAACAAGGCAAAGGTCTCATGTTTGAGAGTTTATCGGCTCTAATACGCCATATCTTTCATGTTTATCATCTACATAGAGTGATGGCAAATTATAGACCTGAGAACATAAAAAGCGAACGTTTATTAAAACGCCTTCATTTTGAAAAAGAGGGCTATGCCAAAGACTATTTGATGATTTCTGGAAAATGGAGAGATCACATTCTAACCTCTCGAATCAATGATCTTTATGAGTCCGTTAATAGATTCCAATAAAGTTTTGTTAAGGGTCTTTTTATCAAATGTGTAAATATGCTGAATTTCTCCCTATCCTCAAAGATTAAGATCTTTAACCACCTCTTCTTTTATAAATAGTTTAGAATCTCGTTTAGCGGATTTCAACTGCTGACCATTTTCATATGTTTCTTTTCGTAGATAATAAATTGATTTATCATCATAATTCATTTTTTTCAATTTGAAGAGAGTCCTCAATATCGGAAGACTTTCTCACTTCAAATTTATTGATGTTTAATCATAAAAAACACCTCTCTTGCACATCACAAACTGGGTTGGCATACAAGTGAGGGTTTATGTGGATAAACAATGATTGAAGAATAAGAATAAAAATTCTCTGTATAAATCCTTTTAAATGTGAGGGCTGTTGCAATATTGTGTATTCTGTGACCGATAGTCTCGTTACAAGTTACACAAACGGCTTATTGTTTGGGTGAAATTTTTATACATTCATTTATTTTTTGCCATTTGTTTTTTGTATTTTCTTTTCTTAAGAAAATTTCCAATGTTATCAATGGTTTTAATTCATACCAAGCGCATTTTTATAAAGTTCAATGATTGCTTCTTCTTCCATTCTTTCATGCTCTTCTTTTTTACGCAGCCGTATAATGCTTCGAACAGCTTTACTATCAAAGCCAGAGCCTTTAAGTTCAGTGTAAACGTCTTTAATATCATCAGAAATGGTTTTTTTCTCTTCTTCTAGTCGTTCAATACGTTCGATAAAAGAGCGTAATTGGTTTACGGATATAGCGTGTGTTTGATCGGTTACTGTATCGTTCATTGTATTTTTCTCCAAGTTATATATTTTAAGTTGTTTTTCGACGACGAATTTATGTTAAAAAAGCTTGAAAATAAAAAGTAAATCAAGCTACACAGCTTTTTTACAAATTGACTTTAAATATTTTGTAAAATTTTTAAGATATATGCATTGATAAAAGGGCTATAAAAAGAAAAATATGAAAATATACGTTTTAGACTTGAAAAGCTTTTAAAAAAGAAATGTGTAATTTGTTTTGAGAATTTGACATTATAGAGGAAGTTTTGTGATTTTAAAAAAACGATATTGGGTGTTTCAGAAAGGATTAAAAGTTTTTCTCTTGAGTATTTTGCTCTTGTTTCCCCTCGTTGTTTTTGCAAAAGCTGACTTTAGAGTTTGTAATACAACCCAACAGTCTGTAGGGGTTGCTCTTGGATATCGTACATTTTCAGGGTGGGTGAGCGAAGGCTGGTGGACGGTACCAGTGACGGAATGTAAAACTTTAATTGAGGGGCCTCTTGCTTCACGGTTTTATTATTTTTATGCGGAAGGAGCACAAAAAAAAGGGAACTGGGCAGGCTCTGTGACCATGTGTGTACAAGATAGCCAATTTACCATTCAAGGGGTTCATGATTGTTTCCCTCGAGGATATCAAAAGGCTGAATTTAAAGAGATCGATACCGGAAATCAAACCAGTTGGATGGTACAGTTGACGGATGAGTCTTTGTTAAACAATTCAGTTATACCTTCTCTTTCAGGAAATTCTCCACCGTGAAACGTGCACGTAAAGTAAAAATTATTGCGACTCTTGGTCCTTCTTCTTTTTCTCGTTTGATGATTGAGAAGCTTTTTAGGGCAGGGGCAGACGTTTTTCGTCTTAATATGAGCCATACTGATCGTGATATGCTGGGTGATTTGGTCAAGTCTATACGAGAAGTTGAAAAAACAGTTCGACGCCCCATTGGTATTTTAGTGGATCTTCAGGGGCCAAAACTGCGTGTGGGGCGTTTTGCTAAGGGGCAAGAAGATTTGCGTGTTGGGCAAAGCTTTACATTAGATAATCGCGATGTTCTTGGTGATGCACAGCGTGTTTTTTTCCCTCATGAGGATGTATTTTCGGCTGTTAAACCAGGGGATCGGTTGTTGATTGATGATGGAAGGGTGGAACTGCGTGCGCAAGTTTGTGATGGTCATTCTGTACAGTGTCGCGTGGTTTCTGGAACCCGTATTTCTGATCGAAAGGGTGTCAGTTTTCCCGATACAATTTTGCCTTTTGATTCGATGACGTCAAAAGATAAGGAGGATCTTCAGGCTCTTTTACAGCAGCCTGTTGATTGGGTTGCTCTTTCTTTTATTCAACGTCCAGAAGATATTATAGCGGTGCGTCAGTTGACGAAAAGCAAGGTGTCTTTGATGGCTAAAATCGAAAAACCTCAAGCCTTGGAGCATATAGAGAAAATTATTGAGGTATCCGATGGTATTATGATTGCACGGGGTGATCTTGGAGTGGAAATGCCCTTGGAAAAGGTCCCTGCACTTCAGATGGAGCTCATAAAAGCTTGTCGTTTAGCAGGAAAGCCTGTTGTGGTGGCAACACAAATGCTCGAATCAATGATTACATCTCCTGTTCCCACACGCGCAGAAGTGTCGGATGTTGCTACAGCAGTTTATGCAGGAACAGATGCGGTGATGTTGTCTGCTGAATCTGCTTCTGGTCGCTATCCTGAAGAAGCTGTGCTTATGATGGACCGAATCGCGCGGCAAATCGAACAGGATCACACTTATGCTGCTCAGGTTGGGGCACAACATCCAGCACCAGAATCAACAGGAACGGATGCGATTTCTCTTGCTGCGCGTCAGATTGCTGAAACACTTGCTCTATCCGCTATCGTTGCCTATACGGCTTCAGGAACAACGGGGGTGCGCGCCTCTCGTGAACGCCCTAATAGACCGATTATTGCTTTATCGCCCATTGTGGAAACAGCACGGCGTTTGGCTTTAGTTTGGGGGCTTCATTGTGTGGTTACGCAAGATGCACGGAGTTTAGAGGATATGGTTGATCGTGCAGCAGCTATTGCATTTCAGGAAGGCTTTTGCAAAGGAGGAGATCGCTTCCTTGTGACAGCTGGGGTTCCCCTTGGAACGCCCGGTGCGACAAATCTCTTGCGTATTGCTTCTGTCTCTCAAGATGGAACGAAAGGGATTTGAGCCGTTTACGCATGGTGTTTTTTCATGCGCCTTTGAACAGGCTTTAAAAACAACGGGTGCGCGCCTCTTGTGAATGCCTCCATAGAACCCATTATTCTTTTATCTCTTATCGTAAGATAGAAAGGTATTGCGTTAGGTTGTCCAGTTTGGGGATGGGAGCAGATGCGGTGATGTTGTCTGTTGATTTTGTTTTAGTTCTGAGGAAGCTGCTTTTACGGTAGGGCATTTAATGGGAGCCCCCCTTTTATTTCATTAAGGCATATTGGGGATTGCTTTATTGATGTTTATACGAGCCAGATGTTCATTGATAATGAGAATTTATTCTTTTTCTTTTTGAATGAGAGCCTTGAAATTGTTCTCATTTTAAACTTTTGCAGACAGAATTGAATAAAATTAAAATTATGTGCCTAAAAAATCGTGCTGGTATGTTATGAGAAAAAGTGATGGGTGAATGTGTTTTTAAAATATGCTTTGTCTGATCATTTGCAACATATTGATTTATAATGATAATTTATCGTTATTAAACTTGAATTAGAACCCCGAATTCCGTAAAATTCTCTTCAATTTATTTATGTTTTGTTAATTATAACTCTTTGCTTGTACGTCACAAGCGGGTGGGACATGTGGGTAAAAATTGTACAAGAAAGGCATAATTCTTATGAACCGTTTTAAGAGCCAAGGGGGCTGTCGCAATATTGAGGGCTGGTTATAATGATGGTGCCGACTTGCTCTTTTATTAAGCTTGGAGATTTTGGGGGGTGGGGAGAGGAATATGGATTATTTGTTATAAGGATAAAAATAGCGGTAGAGGATGTTTTCAAGAGCTATTATTGTTGTTTATGATGTTTGAGGTTGTATGAGATTAACATACTCTTCGGTTTTGACTTTTTTCCTGCTCTAAAGGATGAAAATACTTAATTCACGCTGGTTTATAAATGATACGGTTCTTTTCGGTGGGTTTCATCGGATGGACATTCTAGGTGCAAAGACTCTATGGTGCTTATATTATCAAATAGCGGTGTTTTACGGTATAATAGATAAGGTTATTTTCTTAATATATTGAATCTGCTTGATATTATCTAGGGGCAAGGATTTTGGACATGCATTCATAGGGAACATGAATATAGTTCTTTTTTTCGAAGGGTGCTTTATTTGTTTGTTGCTGTTGTCATTTATATGATTTTTTTTACATGATGTTGGTTTTGTTATCTTATTGCGCTGTGAAAAGACATCTCATTTGAAGTGTGGTGATATAAGGCAGTCTCCTTGATATAGGAAGCGTTTGTGCGGAGGTGAAATATTCAGGGTAGGGCTTTCTTGTTGAGGTTTAAGTTAATCCCATAAGTTGTGAGTAGCTGGAATCCTTCCTATAAGAAACCAGACTGTTTACAGACTGGTGTGGGTTTAAGAATTTTTATCCTGTGAGATGTGGCGGACAAGTCAAGTCTCTGGTTTATTATGCGCTGATGTACTTTTTAGAAATCTTCCTGTTCTTGTTCTTGAATGTTTGTGTGGTTTTGATCATCTTTGAGCAATTGGTTGGTGAGATTTTCAATGCGTTGTGTGGTGTCACGCATAATTTTCCCCATGGTGCGGTCTCTTTCGTTGTGGAGTCGTAAAAGAGCATTGTAGTCTTCTTGTAATTTTTTATTTTCTCGTTTTATTTCTTCCATTTCATCGATAATCATTATGCCAGCCATAACCGATAAACGATGGTCGCCAATTTCACCAAAATTGTTCTTTAAATGTGTGATATATTGATCTAATTGAGCAGCAAGCGCAATAAGACGACGTTCTTGTCCTTTGTCACAAGCCATGCGATAAATTTTACCATCAATGGTAACGGAAACAGTTTCCATACATTCAAACCTTTATCTATCAATGACAACACGAATTGTTTCCATTGCTTTAATAAGACGTTTGGAAACTTCTTTGTTTACGGACTCTAAGCGTTCAATTTGGGCTTCAGCTTTGTCAAGCGCTTGGGCAAGATGGCTGCGGTCAGCATTCATTCGTTGGATTTCTTCTTCCCATTCGTTATTTTTATCAATAACGGCATTACGGTTTATTATGGTGATCTCTAAAGTTCTAAGTGCCTTTTCTAGGTGCTCTAAAGCATCTTGTAGAACTGTAGTCTCTTGGTTCATTGCTTTTATCCTTTGGGTAATTGTATCCTTTATCAATGTGTTATGCAAAAACGAATCACTTTCACTCTTGTGTTGTGTGCATTTTATTTTTAAGTATGTAAGATATTTTAGCAAGCAAAGCAGGGGATAGATATAAATTAAAAGCTGGATTTTTTGCGCGTATTGGCATAAATGACATGGATATACAGGACGCGTGAGGGGAATGTTATTAATGTTATTGAAGTGGTGGCAAAAAGTCTCACGCTAATGGTTAGAAAATAGTATTTCTTGAGAATTTTAAGAGAATACGGAAAAAGCAACAGAATAACGTATTTAACGAAATGGTCGATTATTCATGACAAACACCCACCAACAGAATCAGATGGCCAATGCTATCCGTTTTCTTGCTATTGATGCGATTGAAAAAGCAAATTCTGGTCATCCAGGCTTGCCAATGGGAGCCGCCGATATTGCTACGGTTCTTTATACAAGATTCCTTGCTCATGACCCCAAAAAACCTCGCTGGCCTAACCGTGATCGTTTTGTGTTATCAGCAGGACATGGGTCTATGTTGCTTTATGCTCTCTTGTATCTTTCTGGTTATGAAGATATTGGCATTGAAGATCTCAAAAATTTTCGCCAATTAGGAGCAAAGCTTGCTGGGCATCCAGAATATGGGCATGTGGCGGGAATCGAAACAACGACTGGTCCTCTCGGACAAGGGTTGGCGAATGCCGTGGGGATGGCTCTTGGAGAGCGTTTGCAAAATGCCCGTTTTGGTGATCTTATCAACCATTACACCTATGCGTTGGTGGGCGATGGATGCCTTATGGAAGGGATATCTCAAGAAGCACTTTCCCTTGCCGGTCATTTGAAACTCAATAAGCTTATTGTGTTGTGGGACGATAATAATATTTCTATCGATGGAGAGATTTCCCTTGCTGACAGTACAGATCAGATTGCGCGTTTTAAAGCTTCTGGTTGGGAGACACATAAAGTCAATGGGCATGATCAAGCAGCAATTGCGCGGGCTATTGAGGCGGCACAAAATTCCGATAAACCAACTTTGATCGCTTGTAAAACAACAATTGGTTTTGGAGCACCAAATAAAGCGGGTACCAATAAAGTTCATGGAGCCCCTTTGGGCGCACGAGAAATCGCTGAAACCCGTATCGCTTTAGGGTGGGATGCTGAGCCTTTCGTTATTCCAGCCGATATTCTCGATAATTGGCGCTTGGCTAGTCTCAATGCTGCTAAAAAACGCCAAAAATGGGAAGAAAAATTTGCTGATCTTCCTATCTCAGAGCGTGTGGAGTTTGAAAGATTGATGCGGGGCGATCTCGTGGGCGGATTTGATGGCGCTATTGATACTTATAAACAGAAATTGGTTGAAGAGCGCCCCGTTGTTGCTACGCGTAAAGCTTCGGAAATGGCTCTTGAAGTGATCAATGAGGTCGTTGTTGAGACTATTGGTGGTTCGGCTGATCTAACCGGATCTAATAATACAAAAAGTAGCCAGATGAAAAGTATCTCTGCTGAAGATTTTTCAGGGCGCTATCTGCATTATGGAATTCGCGAACATGCAATGGGAGCTGTGATGAATGGTCTTGCCCTTTATGGCGGCTTTATTCCTTATGGGGGAACCTTTTTATGCTTTTCTGACTATATGCGTCCTGCTATGCGTTTGTCTTCTCTCATGGGGTTGCGGGTGATTTATGTCATGACTCATGATTCTATTGGTCTTGGTGAGGATGGTCCGACCCATCAACCCGTGGAGCATTTGGCTTGCCTGCGTGCAATGCCTAATCATTTTGTGTTCCGTCCTGCCGATGCTATGGAGACAGTCGAGTGTTGGCAATTGGCTTTGAAAGCACGCGGGACGCCTTCTACCTTGGCTTTAAGTCGACAAAATCTACCGCTTTTGCGTCAAGAGTATGAAGAAGAAAATCTCTGTATGCTTGGTGCTTATGAATTCCTAACAGCTAGCGATGATGCACAAGTGACGCTGTTTGCTTCTGGTTCAGAATTGCAAATTGCAGTGGAGGCACATGCGGTGTTAGAAGAAAAAGGCATCCCAACGCGTGTGGTTTCTGTGCCTTGTTTTGAACTTTTTTCTCAACAATCTCTCTCCTATCAGCGTGCTCTCATTGGAGATGCACCGATTAAAATTGCCATTGAAGCTGCTGTCGCCCAAGGATGGGACCGTTTTATTGGCTGTGATGGTGTGTTTATTGGTATGGAGGGCTTTGGGGCAAGTGGAACAATTGATGCCCTTTATGCGCATTTTGGTATTACTTGGGAAAATGTTGTTGCCACCGTTGAAAAAGAGCTGGAAAAGATCAAAGAGGAAAAGACAAAGTGACAGCTTATGTTGTCATGAATGGGGTGATTGTAGGGCATCATATTTTGTGCAGTATTGTGGATGATCTTGTGCATTATTGTGGATAAGTGAGTGAGTGATCAAGATATTGACATTGTGGGAATTAATGATTTTGGATTGGTGAAATACCCATTTATTGTGTTTTAAATGTTGTGCTTTTAAAAATTGATGAGGAAACATGTGAAATGACAGTTCGTGTTGCAATTAATGGGTTTGGTCGTATTGGTCGCAATATTTTACGTGCACTTGTGGAAAGTGGACGACAAGATGTTGAAGTGGTTGCAATTAATGATTTGGGATCGGTGGAAACAAATGCCCATTTATTACGCTATGATTCAGTTCATGGGCGTTTTCCTGGGATCGTTAAGGTGGTAGGGGATGCTATTGATGTGGGAGGTGGTTTAATAAAGGTATGCGCAGAGCGTGATCCTGCTCAATTGCCTTGGAAAGATTTGGATATCGATATTGCTTTGGAATGTACGGGTATTTTTACTGCGCGTGATAAAGCAAGTGCTCATTTAGATGCGGGGGCAAAGCGTGTTCTTATTTCTGCGCCTTCTGAAGGAGCAGATCTTACGGTCGTCTATGGGGTTAATCATCAATCTTTAAGCAGCGAGCATCGCGTTGTTTCAAATGCTTCTTGTACAACCAATTGTTTGGCGCCTGTTGCACAAGTTTTACACAATACGGTCGGCATTGAAAAGGGCTTTATGACAACAATCCATTCTTATACGGGTGATCAACCTGTATTGGATACAATGCATCGGGACCTTTATCGTGCACGTGCGGCAGCTCTTTCTATGATTCCTACTTCAACAGGAGCGGCAAAAGCTGTGGGATTGGTCTTGCCAGAATTAAAGGGATTGCTTGATGGTGTATCGATTCGTGTTCCGACCCCTAATGTTTCTGTGGTTGATTTGACATTTATCGCTAAGCGTTCCACAACAATCGAAGAAATTAATACAGCTATTGCTACTGCTGCACAGGGTTCTTTGAAGGGCGTTTTGGACACTACAGAAGAGAAACTCGTGAGTTGTGATTTTAATCATAATCCTCATTCAGCTATTTTCCACAATGATCAAACCAAAGTGATTGATGGTAAGCTCTGTCGCGTTCTGGTTTGGTATGATAATGAATGGGGCTTTTCTAACCGTATGAGTGATACGGCAGTGGCTTTTGCTAAGACAATATAAGAGGACCTCAGGGTCCTCTTTTTATAGGGAAAAGTCTCATTTTTGTGCAATTTTGAGAAAAACAGATAGAGGCTGTTGTTCTCATGCGCTAGAGAGAAGAGGCTATTGAAAAATTGATGATGTGTTTTGTTTTAATACTGTGTCAATACGTGCTTTTAAAAGATGCATGAAAGAGTAAACTTTTAAAAAGTAAGATCTGAACGAGATACCTTTTGAGAAAACGTTAGAAAACAGGAGATGTAAACTCTTTTTCCTAGAAGTAAAAGGAAGCTTTAATGGAGATCAAGTTGAGCCAATGCATTTGTTTGCCACAATGGAATATGAAGATTAAGAGCAATGGTGGGCTTTTGTACATTTGACGATAAAAGCTTTGGATTTTTATTAAGCAAAGGGTGAGAGATAGGCTGTCGTGGATCTCTTGTAAAAGCAAAGAGGGGGATAAGTGGAAAGAAAAGTGGACAGGGTTGTTGGATGCGTTTTTATTTGAAACAATGGAAAGTGAAGAGGAAGCAGTGATGGGGTTTCGTACACTTGATGATGTTGATGTTTTGGGCAAACGTGTTCTGGTGCGCGTAGATTTTAATGTTCCTATGGCACAGGGCAAAGTTTGTGACGAGACGCGTCTTGTACGGCATAAAGAGACACTCATTGAGCTACAAAAGTGTGGTGCTAAACTTATTCTGCTTTCTCATTGTGGTCGCCCCAAAGGAAAGGTAGAGCAAGAGTTTTCACTTCGTCCTGTTGTGCAAGTGCTGGAAAAGATCATTAATCAGCCGGTTGCTTTTGCTCCGGACTGTATCGGTTCGGCGGTGCAGGTTGCAGTTGAGTCATTACAAAATGGTGGTGTTTTACTGCTTGAAAATGTTCGTTTTTATGCTGGTGAAGAAAAGAATGATTGTTCTTTTGCAGAAGCTTTGGCTCATAATGGAGATCTCTATGTTAATGATGCTTTTTCAGTTTCTCATCGTGCCCATGCTTCGGTGGAGGGAATAACGCATTTGTTGCCTTCTTATGCAGGACGCTCTTTGCAAGGTGAATTGCAGGCATTAGAAAAAGGACTTGGCAATCCAGCACGTCCTGTGGTTGCCCTTGTGGGAGGAGCAAAGGTTTCTAGTAAGCTTTTTGTGCTCAATCATTTGGTGGAAAAAGTTGACTCCTTAATTATTGGTGGGGGGATGGCTAACAGTTTTTTAGCTGCACAAGGTATCCATGTAGGAAAATCACTGTGTGAACATGCATTGATGGAAACGATAAAAAAAATCATTAAAAAAGCGCAAGAGTGTCACTGTACGCTTCTGCTCCCTCAGGATGCTGTCGTTGGATTTCGTTTTGAAAAAGATGCACCGCATCGTCTTTATGACATTGAAGATATTCCACAAGATGGCATGATATTGGATATTGGGACGCGCTCTATTGCGCATATCAATGCTGCGATAGATGAAGCTGCTACTCTTGTGTGGAATGGACCCCTTGGTGTTTTTGAGATGTCTCCCTTTGATAAGGGAACCATTGCCGTTGCACGCCATGCAGCAGAACGTAGTTTGACGGGAAAGTTGGTTTCAATTGCGGGAGGGGGCGATACGGTTTTTGCCCTTAATCATGCCGGTGTTGCCAATGATTTTACTTATCTTTCGACTGCTGGAGGAGCTTTTTTGGAATGGATGGAAGGAAAGACTCTTCCTGGTATTCTTGCCCTCATGCAGGCTTAAAGGGCTTCTTTGAAGGGAAGGTTAAAGAAAAACTATACAGTCGTGTAGAGTGTTTTTTGATAGTGTTGCGCATTTTTAGAAATTAAGACAAAATAAAGAGGAATTTTTTATGAATGAACGGCTTGAAGATATTGCACTTGCTTTGGTGCATGCAGGTAAAGGTATTTTGGCGGCAGATGAAAGTACGGCGACCATTGGAAAGCGTTTTGAAAGCATTGGTGTTGAATCCAATGAAGATAAGCGCCGTGCTTATCGTGAAATGCTTTTTAGTACAAAAGAAGCGATGGAAAACGCCATCTCTGGGGTTATTTTATTTGATGAAACCATTCGGCAAAAAGCATCAACTGGGAAAATGTTGACGGATCTTATTCGGGATTCAGGCGCTTTGCCAGGGATTAAAGTTGATACCGGTGCAAAACCCTTGGCTGCTTTTCCCCAAGAAACAATTACCGAAGGGTTGGATGGTCTTCGTGAGCGGCTAAAAAATTATTATGCTTTGGGAGCACGTTTTGCTAAATGGCGTGCGGTAATTGCTATTGATGAACACACTTTGCCAACAAGAGGCGCCATAAGACAAAATGCACAAGCTCTTGCACGCTATGCTGCCTTATGTCAGGAGTTCAATATTGTGCCCATTGTTGAGCCGGAAGTGTTGATGGATGGATCATCGTGTGGGCATTCAATTACACGCTGCTTTGAGGTGACACGCACTGTTTTGCAGGCTGTCTTTAAAGAATTGTTTGAAGCTCGTGTTCTTTTGGAGGGGATGATTTTAAAGCCCAATATGGTGATTGATGGAAAGGATGCTCGCAAGGCTTCTGTTGAAGAAGTTGCTGAAAAGACTGTCCAAGTGCTTAAACAAACGGTTCCTGCTGCTGTTCCAGGAATTGCTTTTCTTTCTGGAGGGCAGTCTGATCAGGAAGCAACGGCGCATTTATCTGCCATGAATTCTTTGGGCGTATTGCCTTGGAAATTGACCTTTTCCTATGGACGAGCACTGCAAGCAGCTGCCTTAAAAGCATGGGCGGGAAAAGATGAAAATATTGCTGTTGCACAGAAGGCATTTCGTCATCGGGCTCGGATGAACCATCTTGCGGCCTTGGGACAATGGACAAAAGAACAAGAAAAAGCGTGCGATTGAAGCACAAGCCCTGTTTTTAAATGCGGAGAGATTTTGCATGTTTCTGCGTGATTTTTTGTGCCCTCATCATGATAAAAATGGCGGGGGCATTTTAGGCTTGAAAGCTTTCTCAGAGAGTTTTTTCCTTGGACCTTTTAAAAGTCTTTAATGGGTGCTATCGAGAGATAAGATTGCGGGAGAGGTGCAATTTCGAGAAGGGGAGATAATGCTAGGAAATTTGTGAATGCACAGCACTTTAGTATGGTGTCGTTCATGGGTGGGCACTTGCTTTTTGAGTGAAAATCAGAAAGCTCATACTGTATTGAAGAGTTTGATATTGTGATATTTTTTCTTTTTCATGTTATCATTACTTGTCATCAGCAGAATTTATTTGATTGCAGTTTTAAAGGTGGATTAAGCGGGTAGATTAGAGAGTTTTGATGTATGAGTGGATTGGAATACAGCTTATGAAGCTTTTCTGCGTCAGGATAGCTTCCTCTTCAATGGGGGTAGTTTTTCTATTGGCGAACGAATTGAATAACTCTTGCGAAAGAAAATAGATTTGTACCTCAATAAAACACCTATTTTTTCGTTAAAATGGATAAATTTTTCTTGTATTTTTTGATGATATAATTAAAGATAACTAACTTCATAGCATCTTGGCTTAAAACGGGGGGAGTTGTGGACGGTATATCTTCTAAAAATAACAGCATATCTTCTAAGAATACAAGCATCAAAAGAAAAAATCGATACGCAGAACAGAGCTTTTCTGCAATTATGATGCGAAAATTGTGCAATATGGTGCGTGGGGTATTCGAAGGGATCTTTACAGTATTTACTTTCATAATTTTTATTATCTTGCTCAGCATACGTGGACCGGTTCATACCGCATTAAAAGTTTTTGGGTCGGTGAGTGGAATAGGGTGCTTTTTCTTTTTTGTCGGATACTACTTAGAACGCCGTGACGCAACAGCAGATGAAGCCGGTATATCGTTCGCATTACTCATGGCAATTGCTGAAGGCGTTTCTTCTATTTGCTGCCTGTCTGCTGCGTGGGGTTACGACGCTCTCTTATTCCGTTTAGCACCTCCTGGGTATGTTCTTATTCTCCCTGAATAAATAGGGTGCAATTCGTTTGCATACAAATCAAAATGAGAGGCTGTCTGCCTCTCAAATTCTTAATAATCGCTCTCCAAAATAATGACATCAGACCCGCGTTCAATGAAGGGGCTAACAAGCTTTGGGTCCTTAAGCCTCAAGGCAACCCTTTACAAGTTGCGCCTAACGGCATCCTTGACCTTAAGACAGAAAAACGGCTTATTTTGTTTTTCTCATGCGGTTTTGAAATCATGATATAAGGGGCAAGCTTCTCATCGTGCCTAAATGGTAACTTATCGTGTGTTAAATGGAAAAATGAGAAAAAGCATCTTTATGCAATATAATCCAATTATGATTTTTTGATTTGAAGATAAAGGGTTTAAAGTTCTACAAGACTGATACAATAAAAGGGGGAAAATCGCCTATTCTTAGAAACTAAGGCGTATTTTAGGTGCTCTTGATATAGCTATCTCACCAAATGGTTTTGAAGACTTATCCTTTTAGCTCTATTTATTAAAAGGTCATTTTGAGGGGGCTTGGCTAATGAATGTAAAGGAAAATTAGCACGTAATATTTCGCTTTGCTGGTATAGATGCTGAATGAAGTTAATTATCTAGAGGATCACTGAAGAGGGAGCGCTAAAAAATGATGAAAATCCTCCGTACTTCGGTGAATTCGTGGTTGAAGATATAATCGTAGAACTTGGCTTATCTGTTCCTGAAACAGCTGAATGGTTTGAAATGGTTAGGGTGTCAGTTCTGCATATGCTTGACTCGCTATACAAAAAAATTACGATTTCGTGCAAGCTTTAAAACATAAATACCCTAAAGATATATCCTCTTTGTACATGTTCTTATCATCGTTAAAATGCCTTCTTAAAGCACGACAGGGGGTGGCTATAAAGTTGAGAGCTGTAAATATAAATGATGGCGTTGGTGGTGGTGTGAGAAGATGGTGTTCAATCGAAGTACTCTATCCTTATTTTTATGGGCTATGCCTGAAAGAGAGAGCTGGAGAGACGATTTGTGAGCAAAGAGAAAGTGTTTTGAGGTTGCGTGTCTGCAAGAGCAGAACAGTAGTCGTGGTGATATTTAAAAACAATAAATTTGATAAAATTTTACAATTTTGCCAAAAGCCAGTTTATTATAAAAGCTGTTGCTTATACGCGCTCATACAAAAGTTATAAGAAGCCCAAAAGTGCTAAAAAAGTCTTTGCTCTTTTTCAATAAGACGGATCTGCAAACAATATTCAAAAAGTGTTCGTGTTTTTGAAAGAGCATAAAAGGATACTCTTGCAATAGAGAGAAGCGTATTTGTGAGTTACAATTTGTCATGATTTTCGGTAAACACTATTGTTTAGAGCGGTGAGAGAGGGCATGAAAAAATTTTAATATTCAGTTTTTTAAAGAGTGTGGTCAGTCTTTAGGATAGAGCTTGTGTCCCTAGAGCCTATCAAGTGAGCCCGCATAAAGGCTTCAAGAAAGCGAGCACCTATTATACTTTTTGCCAGCGCCCCAATATTTTGACAGCCCTTAGAACGTAAAGGGGCAAGGGAGGTATTTTACCTCTTTCTTGTACTGTTTTACTCCACACGCCAACTCTGCTTGTGATGTGCAAGCCAAGAGATTTTGTTTGACTCACTATGAGGGTTTGACATGAGAAAATCCTATGGTATTCATGATCTTTCATGAAAAAAAATGAATTATCCTTATAAATCAACGTGACAGTGCTATTATGAAGAGAACTCCTTGCACATCTTAATAGCCCATAGAGATTAACTTGGTATCATTTTACATTCTGTACACAGAAGTGTCTTTATAAAATGCTCCATCTTGCGCAGAAAAAAGAACAGCCCGTTAAAAAAGAAAAACATCTCAATGCTTGCTTTTCTTTTTTCCATGAGAGATTTAAATTGATAAGCCTGTCTGAAAAGAGTGCTGTTTATGCCCTTAAAGATACTGCTCTTGTATCAAGATCACTTACTCAGGCGAAAATTGGAGTTTTGCGAGGTAAGCATAAACGCCATTTTTTGCCACAAGTTCGGCATGGGTTCCTTCTTCCACAAGGGCGCCTTTATCCATCACAAGAATACGATCTGCTTTTAAAATTGTTGCCAAACGATGCGCAATGACCAATGTTGTTCGATTTTGCATCAATCCTTCTAAAGCGTCTTGCACCAACTTTTCACTGTTTGCATCTAAAGCAGATGTTGCTTCATCAAGCAGCAACAGGGGTGCATTTCTTAAAATTGCCCGTGCAATACCAATGCGTTGTTTTTGCCCCCCAGAAAGCATGGTACCACGTTCTCCTACTTGCGTATCCAAGCCATCTGGTAAAGCTTGAATAAATTCAAGTGCATTAGCCGCTTTAGCGGCAGCAAGGATTTCCTCTTCATGGGTAGTTTCAGTTCCAAAAATAATATTATCACGCAATGTTCCATCAAAAATGGCGACATCTTGTGGAACATAGGAAATTGCACTGCGTAAATCTTGTAAAGAAAGGCGATTAATTTCCATGCCATCCAACCGAATTGTTCCATTTGTCGGATCATAAAAACGAAGGATCAAAGAAAAAATGCTGCTTTTTCCTGCTCCGGAAGCCCCAACAAAAGCAACCGTTTCGCCTGCTTTTACAGAAAATAAAAGCGAGCGTAAAACCTTCTCTTGTGGTCTAGAAGGATAGGTAAAATCAACCTGATCAAAAACAAGTTCACCTCGAATAGGTTGCTCCAATGATAAAGGATTTTTAGGTGCTACAATAGTAGGTTGCTCTTGTAACAATTCGGCAAGCCGTTCAGCAGCGCCTGCTGCTTGGATTAATTCTGCTCCCAGTTCCGATAATTGCGCAAAAGTAGAAGCTCCAAAAACCGCATAAAGGACAAATTGCCCTAATGTTCCTCCTGTCATCGTTCCATTCAAAACATCGCGCGATCCAATCCATAAAACAGCAACCACACTGCTAAAAACCAAAAAAATTGCAAACCCCGTAAAAAAGGAGCGCAAGATTACAGAAGCACGTGCTGTTTGAAAAGCACGTTCTATCAATTGTGAAAAACGTATTGTAACGAGTTTTTCAGCGGTAAAAGCTTGCACAGTGCGAATAGCGCTTACCTGCTCTGTAGCAACAGCATTGGCATCTGCGAGACGATCTTGCGCCGCGCGGGTACGAGAGCGAACTTTACGTCCAAAGACTACCAAGGGAATGGCCACAACAGGAATAGCCGCTAAAACCAACAAAGACAATTTAGCATTGGTGATCACCATCATCACGACGGCTCCGATCACGATAATCAGCTGACGCAAAGCGGTAGAGGCGGTAGAGCCCACAGCTAATTTTATTTGTGTGGTATCTGTTAGAAGCCTTGAAACAATCTCTCCTGAATGTGACCGATCAAAAAAAGCAGGAGAAAGTTTCATAATATGGACAAACACATCACGCCGTAAATCGGCAACAATCCGTTCTCCCAAGGTGATAACACAGTAATAACGGGCTGCTGAAGCAAATGCGAGAAACAAGGCTAAGATAAACAAAATTCCAAAGTAAAAATTGATATGTCCATGGCTTGAAGTAGAAAACCCATGATCAAACATTTGGCGGATAGCCACAGGCAAAGCTAATGTGACAAGAGCAGCAACAGATAACGCTAGAAAAGCAAAGATAAACAACCAACGATAGCGCAAAAGATAAGGAACAAAAATTGCAAGCGAAGAGAATGAAGATTTCTTAGGGGAAGGCTTTGTCGATTTTTCTGAACGAGAACGTAATGTCATAAAATTTTGCTCACTGTATTGGATTTGTAACACTTGATACAATGATGTATCTTGAACACTTGTTTTTTGATGCGTGCTCAGTTATAGGAATAAATACTTTAATCAATGTATCAAAAAGACAAAGGAAGTGCACTTAAAAAAACAAGCAAGTGCTATTTCATTCTATAAACGCAAAAGGTTTGACGCATGAAAGCGAATATTCACCCCAACTATCACAAAATTACCGTTGTTATGACGGATGGAACCCAATATACGACGCGCTCTACTTGGGGAAAAGAAGGCGATACTCTTAATCTAGATATTGATCCAAGAACGCATCCGGCATGGACAGGTGGCTCCCAAACGCTCGTAGATCGTGGTGGTCGTCTTTCTAAATTCAAAAATCGTTTTGGTAATATTGGCATGTAAAAGCCTCCTTTTTATGGGGTACAAGGGTTTTAAACAAAACGATTGCAAACGATGAGTTTTTGATCCTATCAAAGAGTGCACTTTAAATATTAATTCAAAAACGCATCCGACATAAACAGATGGGTCTATAAATCATTGTGGTTGCGTTTTTTAAATTCAAAAATCATTTTGAAATACACGCAAAAATCCTTTCTTCCCTAGAGTATAAAGACTTGAAATAAAATAATTGCAAACTTTTCTTCTTTTTTGGAACTGAACATACCCATGGAGAGGAAATTTTTGCCGCTTCTAAAGCTGCCAATGTATTTGAATTTATTCAAGCTTTACCAAACGTCTTTGATACGCAAGTAGAAGAACGTGGTACTATGCTTTCTGGGGGCAAAAACAACGCATCGGTATTGCACGGGCGATTTTAAGAAATGCACCCCTCTTGTTGTAAGCCGGCACCATCATTGTATTTGCCAACTCGTGGATGTTGCTACAGCCCTTGGCACTTGAGATAATTTATTATAGGCATTTTAAGTCCTTTCTTAATAGTTTTTTTATTCACGCGGGCTCTCTCCGCTTGGTACGTGCAAAAGACATGGTTTTGATTGGTTCACCATGGAACAGGTTTGAAATGAGAGAATCTTACGGTATTCGGGATTCTCATTCAACATACAAAACAATGAATTATTATTATAAATCAAACTTTTACTGCTTGATGAAGCAACATTTTCTTTAGATGCAAACAGTGAAAAGTTAGTGCAAGATGCCTTAGAAGGATTGATGCAAATCATACAACCTTGGTCATTGCACATCGTTTGGCAACAGTTTTAAAAGCAGATCGTATTCTCGTGATGGATAAAGGCGCTTTTGTGGAAGAAGGAACACACAACTCATTATAAAAAAATAATGTTTATGCGCATTTGGCTAAACTGCAATTCTCATCTGAGTAAGTGATCTTGATACAAGAGCAGTATTTTTAAGGGCATAAACAGTACTCTTTTCAGACAGGCTTATCAATTTGAAACTCTCATGGAAAAAAGAAAGGCAAGCATTGAGATGTTTTTCTTTTTTAATAGGCTGTTCTTTTTTTTTGCCTGAGATGAAGTATTTTTATAAAGACACTTCTGTGTACAGAATATAAAACGATATCCAGTTAAATCGCTATGGACTATTAAGATGAGCGAGGAGTTCTCTTTATAACAGCACTGTCACGTTGATTTATAATGATAACTCATTGTTTTTCATGAGAGATCTTACATGGAATTTCTCGTTTCAAATTTGATTATGTTGCATTAGTCAAAACCATGTCTCTTGCATATACCAAGCAGAGAGAGCTCGCGTGAAGTAAAAATACTTAAAGAAAGAATAAGTCTTCTTCATGAAGCGTCTCAAGTTTTAGGGGCTGTAGTAATATTGAGGGGATTAGGAAAGTGTATGATGATGTCGCTTTACTAAAAAAGAGCCGATAAATGAGTAGAAAGACGCTTTTTATCAATTTTATAAAACAAGGTGAGCACGCAGCCATGTTTTGCTGTGTTAGGCTTTTGAGTACTTTGAACCAATATTGTGGGAGTGCATTTTAAGAATTATAAAGCTCTTCTTAAAAGTGCATAAATCATTAGAGCAGTACAATTAAATACAAATTGTTTTATTTTACCAATAAAAATATCTATATTTTGTTTATTTTTTTCATAAAAATAGAATATATAGCAAATCCTGAATCAATTATATACATATTGATACAATATCGAGGGATCGATAAAAGAGCTGCGTTAAATACTGGTGAGAATAAAAGAAAGCAAGAATGAGTGATCACGATACTTTCATAGTTATAGTAGGAATAGTTATAATAGGGAGCATAATCTATAGTCTTTGGTTAGCAAATTATCAGAAAAAGCAATTAAGTGAACAACTTGAGAAATATGAGAAATTATGGCAGCTAAAAGATCGAGAGTGCGCGATATACCAAGATATTATTGCACAATGGGAACAAAGGCTTGTTAAAAAAACTCAAAAAATATCGCCAAAATGGATTAAACAATGGGATGAAGAAGTAAAGGAATGGGAAAGGAGTATATTAGAGATAAAAAAAATTGGATACATTTCTGAATCTTATGAATCTAAAAAACAGCAGCATCCAATGGTACAAGATATTTGTGCTCAAGGATATGTAGATATATTTTTTCTCTATGAAAAGGCGCTGGAAGTAGAATTTACTGCTGAGCACATCGAAAGAATAAATGAATTAATGATGCGTCCAATTTTTAAAGAAACTTATCCTAAAGTTGTGCGATTCATGAGACAGAATGGTGTCACATTACGAAAGTTTGTGGACCCTTTGACGAAAAAAAAGCGCTATAAGCCTACAATGCTGTTGTTTCATTGGTGGTTATATATGATTGATGATATGATTACAGCTGAATACGAACAGCAACAAAAAGATAAAGCTTCAGGGCTCTATCGTGACTTAGCATCTCTGGAAATTTACTTTGAAGACATACCTAAATATACTGAATATGAAACGCTAAAAAAACTGGGAGGATTTGGGAGTATGCCTGGTGACAGTAGTGTACTATGCATTTGTAAAAGAGAGCTTCTATCCTTATTGTATGATGTTTCCAGTGATTATAAGGCGGCAAGAGAAACTTTCATTTACTATAAGATGCTTATTGATACGGTGAAAGAAGGATATATTGCCTTTGATAAAAGTTGTTGTTACTCTACGGTTGAAAGGGCAATGGAGGTTTGTAAAGAGAGAGATAAAGAAGAGAAAAAAGACCTAGTCCTTGATGAAAAGATACCAACATTTGAAGAAGCTTACAAATTAGGCGTTAAAGAGTGGATGAAATCATCAAATGAGAAATGCGATAACCGGTTGATTTTTTGGGAGAAGCTTACCACACAAACAAAATTACAAGTTATCTTTGGGGATGAGAAGGTAAAGGTGCTGGAAGAGGCTATTGATAAAAATAAAGAACAGTTTGAGAATGAAATACAGGCAGCGGTTCTCGCAAATAACTATTTGAAGTGCAATAAATCTTATGCCTATTTGATACATACTTTAGAATAATGCTGAAAAGAAGGAGAAGCTGATAACAATTGTATGAATCGGTGAATTTACTGAAACCTCTGTTATCACACGCGGTGGTGAAACATATTGATAAGCAGTGAGAGTAATGTAGAGCAGCTCTTACCAAAAAGGAGAGAGTGGGCTCTTCTAGAGTCAATATTTTTGCGTGCAGTGTAAGAATGATCTCTCAAGAGAAGTAGGAGAGGCTTTTGCCTCAGGTTCGATAATTGCTTTTTGGGGCGTTTTGTTATGATGGGATTTGTTTTTATTGCCTTTTGCAGCTTGTTTGCAGGGGAATTTGAATAACAGAAACGTCAATAAGGTAAGCTATTGGGGATTGCTTTTGTGGGGGGTATAGCAAGTACATTTTTTGTTCGTGGTGATGTTTTTTGTCACTATCTAATCAGTTATTTCCTATCGTTTTCTGTAAAGAAAATAAAAAACTCTTTCTTCACATGGTTTGTTTAAGGTTCTAAGGGTTTTGTAAAAAACTGTAAGAGTTAAATACCTTTTTTGAGGGTTTTTTCTAATTTTAGGCGAATGTGTTTATTGCAAGCAATGATGTGTTTTTGCGAAATATATCGCTGCCGCCTTCTTTATCAGTGACAAAACCACCGGTTTTGCGAAGCATCAGTATGCTGGTAGTTTTATCAAAAATTTGCAGGTTATCTCCCCAAAAACCATCGGTTTTTTCTGCGGCGACATAAGCTAAATTCGAGAGCAGCAGCACCAAAACGGCGAAGTTTGGCAACTTCCATCATTATATTGCGTAATTCAATAAGATAGGTTCCATGATTTGGACGACCAAAATGAGGCATTTCCCGTGGCAATGACACAATCTTCTAGTCTACGCCGTGCAGAAACGCGACAGTGTCGGTCATTGAAAAAAGCACCACATCCGCGTTCTGCGGTGAAGAGTTCATCATTCACGGGATTGTAAATGACACCAGCAACGATTTTTCCTTGGCTTTCTAAGGCAATGGAAACAGCAAAAAAGGGAATGCCATGGAGAAAATTTGTGGTGCCATCTCAAAGGGTCAACAATAAAACGGTGTTGTGAATCTTCGCCAATGATTTCTTCTGACTCTTCCATCAGAAAACCAAATTTGAGGCGCGCTTTGCTTAATTCATTAAAAATAATTTTTTCCGCTTTGCGATCTGCTTGGCTGACGTAATCTGCTAGATCTTTTTAGGTTTAAATGCCTTTTTTGAGGGTTTTTTCTAATTTTAGGCGAATGTGTTCATTGCCGGCAATGATATTTTTTTTGCGGAATATATCGCTACCGCCTTCTTTATCGGTGACAAAACCACCTGCTTCACGAACCATCAGTATTCCAGCAGCCATATCCCAAATTTGCAGGTTATCTTCCCAAAAGCCATCGGTTCTTCCAGCAGCAACATAAGCTAAATCAAGCGCAGCAGCACCAAAACGGCGAAGTCCGGCAACCTCTGCCATCACATTACGTAATTCAATAAGATAGGCTCCATGATTTGGGCGACCAAAATGAGGCATGCCTGTGGCAATGACACAATCTTCTAGTCTGCGCCGTGCAGAAACGCGACAGCGTCGGTCATTGAAAAAAGCACCACACCCGCGTTCTGCGGTGAAGAGTTCATCATTCACGGGATTGTAAATGACACCACCAACGATTTTCCCTTGGCTTTCTAAGGCAATGGAAACAGCAAAAAAAGGAATGCCATGGAGAAAATTTGTGGTGCCATCTAAAGGGTCAACAATAAAACGGTGTTGTGAATCTTCTCCAATGATTTCTTCTGACTCTTCCATCAGAAAACCAAATTTGGGGCGCGCTTTGCTTAATTCATTGAAAATAATTTTTTCCGCTTTGCGATCTGCTTGGCTGACATAATCTGCTGGTCCTTTCAAAGACACTTGCAAATTTTGCACTTCACCGTAATCACGTACCAACGAGCGTCCTGCTTTCATTGCAGCTTGCACCATGACATTCATGACTGCAGAATGGGCCATTTTTTATTCCTTTATTTATCTTTTTCATTTGCACGACGCAAATAAATCAACTCATTGGTGTCTACAATGATACGTTCACCAGCATTCATAAAGGGGGGAACAAGAATACGAATCCCGTTTTCAAGAATGGCGGGTTTATAAGAGGAGGTAACCGTTTGTCCTTTGATGGCAGGATCGGCTTCCGCAATCGTGACAGCAACTTGATCAGGAAGTGAGATGCCAATAGGCTTTTCTTGATAAAGTTCAACTGTGACAGTCATCCCATCTTGGAGAAACGCAGCACGTTCGCCAACAAAATCCTTTTGAAGTTCAAGTTGTTCATAAGATTCTGAATCCATAAAGACCAAAGCATCCCCTTGTTGATAAAGAAATGTGAAATCCTTTTGTTCAAGGCGCACGCGTTCAACGGTCTCAGCAGCGCGAAATCGTTCATTAAGTTTTGTACCATCAATCAAATTTTTCATTTCAACTTGGTTAAATGCACCACCTTTTCCTGGTTTTACAGCGTTGCATTTAACAGCAACCCATAAACTTCCTTGATGTTCGATCACATTACCAGGGCGAATTTCATTGCCATTAATTTTCATCGTTTCTATCCAATTCTATTCTTGCAAAAAGAACTCTCTTGTTGTCTTTATGGCGCTTTTCTTTGCTGCCTTTAACAGTCAAGCTCTTTTGTTATTTTCGGGCTAAAATCCCTTTGATTAACCTTGCGGCTCTCTCATGGTCCTGTGTGCTCTTTATGGGCTTTCTCCTGCTTTTTGCAAAGAGAAAAGCTTAAGTAAAAAAGGACCTTTATGTATTTTTGCTTTTCAGTTCTTTGCAAGACCATAAAAAGCGCTCAGACGCAAGCTTTTTAAAAATTTGCACAAAAATTTTTTAGAATTTTTGGGGAAATTTATCCCGTTGTGTCGTAAAATATCATCATTGATGGCAATGATATAATTGATGGTAATGATATAAGTTCCCTAAACCCATGAGGTGTTTTTAATTAAGAATATGTGAATACGGAGTTTATTATGAGTGTCTCATGGGATAGAGCGTGGTGTGTGTTATCGTATGATGTTAGCTTTCATTTTGATCAGAGAGTAATTGTAAAATGGCTCTTTGTTTTATCGAGGTTAGGACTCTAAATTTTTTTAAAAGCAGGTATTTTTCTGTACTTGATGCGATTTCATCATGAGAGTACGGGGGCTGTTGTTTTGTTAAGATATCAGCATAGAAAAAGGAAAGTAGAACATTTGAGATATCGGCCATTTCTTTTAAACGCCCTGCGCTGACACGATTTAATCCGTTTTCATATTTCTGGATTTGTTGGAAAGTGACACCTAAAGCGTGTCCTAAAGTTGTTTGAGACATTTTTAGCATTTTTCGTCTCAAACGAATTTTTTGCCAATGAATTTGCCACTGAAAATGTCGTTATAAGGATTTTACCAAGACCCTAGAAAATGCTACACGGGATATAGAAAACTCTTCAGCTGCTTCAATCACAGATAGTCCAAGTTTTGCATTTACATCTTCGCGTAACAATTCACTAGGGTGTGGGGCATTTTCATTATTTTTAGTATTCTTCTTTTCTTAAATCTTAAAGCTATAATTTACACTATTTTGTATTGTCACAATCTATAATAAAATTTATCCACTCTGGCTAAAAATGAGGTTTTTTATTGAGGTGCAAATCTCTTTGCCTTTCGCAAGAGCTTTTAAGTCTTTACGTGTAAAATATAGAGAATGTTTACATTAAATAGCGGGTTCATTTGGGCTGAGTACTTATATGAGCACGTGGTTCTCCGTTCACACTATACTGAAGAAGAGACACTATAGTGCTACTATTTAATCTTATTCTATAACTCAAATTCACACCCATGTTTTGCTGCTTTTGAGGTTGATCTGTATAGATCACATTATATCCATTCCGTCGCAACAGATTGATAAATAAAGGAGTAAAGCTGTCTGCTGTATTATTTTTCTTTATAAGAAGTGTGGTTGTAGCTGGTGGTAGAGATCTCTTGATATCGCTAATAAATTTGTTAGCAACTAATTGTGCCTGACGCTTTGTAAGACTTTGATCAACATAATTTGATGAATAATTGCCTACAGATGCGCAACCAGCCACCAACACAACCGGTGACAGCAATAAATATTTTAACATCTTTAATTCCCCTTACTTATTGTTGCTCTTTATTTGCAAAGCTCCTCTTCCAGAAATAAGAGCAACTTTACGCATAGCACATTAACAACATATCGGTATCTAATCAATCAGTTAATTAATCAATGAATAATGGTTTCAGCTGTAAAGGCTGTTTGAAGTGCTTCTGGTGGCGTATATTTTAATAAACAGCTGCTTTTAGTGATTATGATAAAAAAGCAATTTTTTGCGTTTGCATGTTAAGATCATGTCCTCCATCTCTATTATAAAATGATGTGTTAAGTGTTATTCCAGATTGATCAAAAAAATTTTCAAGCATTGCTTTTTGAGGGATGTCTTTTTTTAAATACGTATGAATGCTTATCCTGTTTGCTGTAAAATACTATCGTTTGAGGTGTGGTGCTATAAGGTATCAAATTTTGCACATGTGATGTTTTTATGAGAGTGTGTGGTGAATATTTGAGGGGGAGCTTGTCCGGATAATTTTGTGAAATGAACCACATAAAATGGGAAGCTAAAAGAGTTCTGTTCTGAGAAGACGGATTGTTTCCCAACCGGATAGGGAAGGGGCTTCTGTCCTTTGAGGGGTGGGAGGCAAGTTAAGAACAGAGAGTGTAGTGCTCTATGTCATGATGTTAAAAGCTTTCATTTTGATCAGAGAGTAATTGTAAAATGGCTCTTTGTTTTATCGAGGTTAGAACTCTAAATCTTTTGAGCAGCAGGTATTCTTCTGTACTTGATGCGATTTCATCATGAGGGTATGGGGGCTGTTGTTTTGCTGAGGTGTCCGCATAGAAAAAGACAAGTGGAACATTTAAGATATCGGCAATTTCTTTTAAACGCCCTGCGCTGACACGATTTAAGCCGTTTTCATATTTCTGGATTTGTTGGAAAGTAACACCTAAATGTTGACCTAATGTTTTTTGAGACATTTTTAGCATTTTTCGTCTCAAACGAATTTTTTTGCCAATGAAAATGTCATTATCAAGATTTTTGGCTCGCATTTTAAAGCCCCCTCCGAGTGCGAGCGCCCTCGCGTTGGTATTCCGGGAGCTTGAAAATACTGAATCCGAATCAGCCTTTTTGCTTTTAGTGCTTAAAGCACCTGGACATAGCAAAAACTCCCGGAATCCCGGGATACCCAAAAAGCGGGTTTATTTTCGCGTTCGGATTATAGGGTTTTCAAGGCCCTATTGGTCGTTGCGTATGCGACCAAAACACTTTTCAATTCATAAAGTAATTTCAGTAAATTTACAATAAAAAATAGTTTTTTACTGAGAGTCGGCATGTTTTTCGTCCAAGAAAAAAGAATGAAAAAATAGAGCTTTCGGAATTTTCGGGATAGCCTAGCTCTTTTGCTTATTGGATATTGTTTGCTTAAGCAAATGATACCAGTGCGTTTTCTTTACCAATGAAAATGTCGTTATCAAGATTTTTGGCTCGCATTTTAAAGCCCCCTCCGAGTGCGAGCGTCCTCGCGTTGGTATTCCGGGAGCTTGAAAATACTGAACTCAAATCAGCCTTTTTGCTTTTAGTGCTTAAAGCACCTGGACAGAGCAAAATCTCCCGGAATTTCTATAAATTTTATCTTTTTGATGCAGAGAGGAGTATTTAAAAAACAGGAAGGAGCTTTATTGCTTCTTTGTGCGCTTTTTCTAGTTGTGCCTTATCCATGCCTTGGAGCATTATTTCAAGATCAGGAGCTTGCATTTTTGCCTCCTTTGCGAGCATATACCATGCCGCTGCCATTATTATATCGCCTTTTGTTCCTGTGCCATCTCGATAAAGCCTTGCAAGGGAAATCTGTGCTGGTGCTACCATGTTGATCGCATTTCTTTGAAGTAAATGAAAAGCACGCTGAAAATCTGTTTCTCCTCCACGCCCCTGTACAAGCCATTGTGCTAAATGAAGTTGAGCTTTTAAGTGGTTGTTTTGAGCCGCTACCTCCATGAGCTTGCGGGCATTGCGATCATCTTTTGGTCGCTTTAACGTGCCTAAGGAAAGAATTTTTGCAGCAGAAAAAGCAGCATCAGCATCCCCAAGAGCAGCACCTTTTAAGTACCATTTTAAGGCTTGCTCTATTGCTTCATTTTCACGACTTTGGGAAGAAACACCAGGGAGAGCTTGTTTTTCCTGTGAGGCTTTATAAAGAAGCAGTTGTCCATAATAAAAATAGGCTTCCTTGACGCCTGCTTTGACAGCTTTTTGAATGAATTTCGCACCAAGTCCTTGATTTTGTTTTATAAAGTTACCATCAAACAACATAAGTCCATAGCGTAGTTGTGCTTGGGGTTCCCCCTGTTTTGCAGCGCGTTCAAACCATAAAGCAGCACGCGCACCGTCAATAGGAACAGCACATCCTTCCATATAAATTCGGGCAAGAAGAGTTTGTGCAAAAGGATCATTTTTTTCAGCACGTCGGAGTGCTTCACGAAAAGCTTTTAAATAATAACCTTGGATGTAATAGTCATAGGCTTGGTCATAGTCTCCAGCTTTTAAGGGCTGAAAGGGTTCTTGAGTGTTTGAAGCTTCTTGAATCGTATTGAAAGAGCTTTCAGAATTTGAGATTTCTTCAGTGTTTCCCGCTGAAATTACAGCAGAACTTGCAAGCCCAATCACGCCTAAGATAAGCAGCTTCACGCTTCTCTTGATCATGGTGTTTTCTCCTCATTACCGATCAGAATTTTCACATTTTTTTTTCATCATTACAAGCCGTATAAGAATCTCATTTCTATATTACTTTTTATCTCTCAGTTTTTCGTCTTGGTTCAAGGTAGGGTTGGGTAAGTTAAAAAAGTAGCATAAATGTCGACGAGAGACAGACTGTTTAAAACAGTTCTGTTAAAAATAATACAGTCCTGTTAAAAATAATAATGATGAGGGGTTATCGTATGTAAAGATGCTTATCTTCTATTATATCAATGGCTTATCCCCCTAAAATGAAAAAATGCTTACAATGGAGGTTGCTTTTTAAAATACGTATGAATGCTTATGAATAGCGCACGCTATCCGTGTGATGTTAGCTTGCATTCTCATCAGAGATCAGCTGTAAAAAGGCTTTCTTTTTTACCGTTGTTAGAACTCTAAATCTTTTGAGCAGCAGGTATTCCTCTGTGTTTGATGCGATTTCATCATGATGATATGGGGGCTGTTGTTTTGTAATGATATCGGCATAAAAAAAGGCAATGGGAACATTCAAAATATCAGAAATTTCCATTAAACGCCCTGCGCTGACACGATTTAAGCCTTTTTCATATTTTTGAATTTGTTGGAAAGTGACACCTAAAGCGTGTCCTAAAGTTGTTTGAGACATTTTTAGCATTTTTCGTCTCAAACGAATTTTTTTGCCAATAAAAAGATCAATATTAAGATTTTGAGATTGCATTTTTCCCCGCCGGTTGCGAGCGCCCTCGCATGAGTATTCCGGGAGCTTGAAAGTACTGAAATCTAATCAGCTTTTTTTGCTTTTAGTGCTTAAAGCACCTGGACATAGCAAAAACTCCCGGAATTCCGGGATACCCACAAAGTGGGGTAAATTCATGTTTAGATTTTCGGGCTTTCAAGACCCTCTTGGTCGTTGCGTATGCGACCAAAACATCTTTTAATTCATAAAGTAATTTTAGAAAATTTACAATAAAAATAGTTTTTTACTTACAAAATTTGTTTTTTTATGAGAGGCTATCCGCTTCTTAAATCTCTCTGGAATGATTGTCAAAATCATGACATTAGCCCCCGTGTTTTTTGAGAGGGTTAAAAAGCCTTAAGTTTTAAGATCAAAAGAACTTTGGACGCTTAAAAGTTAAACATTTTCAATTCGCTAATATTGACAACATAGACAAGAGTAATTATCTCCAATATTCAGGAATAGAAAGGACATATATTATGAAGCCCACCCTTTCTCCGCTAATTTCAGAGTTCGAAACCGTTGAACAGGAAAGCAGCTACACTGCATGGCTGCGCGATAAGGTAGCGAGCAGTCTTGCAAATCCATATCCTCCTATTCCGCATGATGAGGTTATGGCTGAAATGGAAGTTATAATCAGTCAGCTTGAAGCTGAACAGGACAAGTGATGCTTCCGGTTGTTTGGTTGTCTTCGGCGCGTGACGATTTGCGTCAGATGTTACCTATATTGCTCGCGAAAATCCATCTGCTGCGCGCCGCCGAATGAAAAGGTTTTTGGAAGCATCCGTACTGCCATTGGCTGAACATCCATATTTATACAGACAGAGTGAGAAGGTATTAGGATTACGAGAAATTGTAGCACATCCAAATTACCTTATATTGTATCGAGTAGCTGCAAATCAAATCGAAATTGTAGCTGTAGTACATGCCCGACGTGAATTTCCTATTTTTCTTTAATCTAATCAGAGGCTGCCTCTTAAACCTTTCTGGAACAATTACCAAAATCATGACAACAGCCTCCGCGTTTATCAAAGAGACTAAAATGATCTTCTACGGTAGTGAATTCACGCGCGGTCTCTTCATTAAAATTTGCACAATCGCTTGCTGTTTGAATAAGAGTGGGGGGTGATCGTTTCTCTGTGCTATAGGATGTGTGTCTGTGGAATGTGGTGGAGTGCCTTGTGGTTTTGGGCGTGCGCTTTAAAAAATAAACATAAGCATTATTCAAATTGAATTTAATGCATGAGTAACTTTCTTTTCATCTAATTTCTTTGCATCTAAATTGAAGCCGGCTTCACATAGTCGATGAGAAAGATCTTTAAGTGTTTCTTTTACGTGTTCTTTAAAAGGAAGGTATATAATTCCATTAATATCTGAAGGGAGTTCAAGGTCTTGTTTTTTTAGAATAGCGACATTTTTGCGAGAAAGCGCAGACATTAACATGCCCATTTCGAAAATAACGTTTTGTCGTGCACGGGGTTGTGCTGTTTTTTTGCCGGCAGATTTGGCATAGCCTATATCATCGGGAGTAAGCAGCACAATACCAAATTTTATGAAATCGCTACAGATTCCTTTTTCTAAAGCTTCAATGATGGTTAAGCCATTCCCGCCAGTATTTTGTAAAATGTATGGTTCAAGATTAAAATCATTAAGAATAGATGTAAGTTGCTTTAGGGCAGTACGGTCATGACCATGAACGATAAAAATTTTTTTAGGAGAAGATTCTAAGGTATTGGAAGCAGTCTTTGGAGAAGGATTCGTTGATGTTTCTTGTATGTGTTTAACCAAAGCTTTTTCTAGATTTGTCACAGCGGATTCTTTGCCTTGAACGTTGATTGTTCCTGTACTTTCATACCAATTAATAACACCTCCTTCGGAGGTTTTGATCTGATATCCTTTAGAAGAATTAAGTGATAGAGACTTAGTTTCTATGATTTTATATCCAGCTGTTTTAACTATATCTTTAAGGTCTTCGAAGGTGCCGCTATATTTCACTGTTTATATTCTTTCAATATCGCTGGTTATTAATATAAAATGTTGATTTATTTTTATAACTATTTGAATTTAAATAGCTTTATGATTTCATTTTCTTATACAATGCACAAAAAGAGACGGTCACCTTCCATTCAATTGATTGAAACGTGGGAAAACTTGACTAAATGATGGGAAATTTTACTGCGTGATGAAGCGATCTGATTGAATTGTGAATGAACGAAACGAATTTTTCTCCTATTTGTATATGCCGTTATGTGCTCTATATAAGAAACACGAAAGTTAACGCTTTATTTATAAATTCTCCTCCTATATTACAAGGGGGTGTTCTCACATTTTTCTTGCATTGTTTTAAGCAGTATTAAGGGGTTGTCGTTCCCCAAAATGACTTCTTCTACAGCAATGAATTCACATCCAGTCTTTAAGACTTCATCAAAGGTTGAAAAATCGCTTCCTGCTTGGATAATGGCGGGGGTTTGCATAATTTCTGCCCACCATGTTGCTAACTGGAGATTGCGGGGGTGCGCTTGGGGTTTTTTATCAGCCCCGAGTTTTCCAAAGAACAGGTAATCAACACCTGTTTCCGCTGCAAGCATAGCACTATGGCGATTGCGTAAATTGCCAAAGCCTATGATTTTTTGTTCCTTTTGCTGATTTTTGAAGCTTTCAAGAGCGTTAAGATCATCTTCTATGTGCAATCCATCAGCCTTTATGCGCCCAGCAATGCGGCTGTCATCAGCGATGAGAAGGGCTGCGTCATGATGTTGAATATCTTCTGCGTAAGTTTGCGCTTGTTGTTGTAAAAAAGAGCCATCATCTTTCAACTTTTCAGAATCATAGAGGATGACGCATGCAAAAGACTTTGTTTGCAAAATTTGCTGCAAAAATGTGTGTGGGGTGTTGCGCCGAACATCAAGTGTTAAAATCAACTGAGGGAAAAGAGGTGGATCAATTGGTTTATTTTTTTGTTCTGTCATGTCAAATCCCTGTTTCTTAGAAAAAATAACGCTTAAAAATTAAAGTTTCATTCTATTATGCTTATTTGTGATAAAAGTGACCACCATTTTCACGTAATTTAAAGGATTTGTGGGTGTGTGGGAGCCTGCTTATGAGAAATGAAAGTGTTTTAAAGCATAATATGTTGCCTTTTTGTTGTGATACACGTATGGACGCTTTTCGTTCTTTTGCCTTTAAAAAACTTTTGCCTTTTAAAAAATAAACGCTTAAAATGAAACTTGACACTTAAAAATTAAAATTTCATCCTGTTCATGCTTGTTGGCAATAAGGGTAAGCACCATTTTTATGGGACTTCAAGGGGGGTGTGACGTGTGGGAGTCCACTGATGAAATACCAAGGTATTCTTGAGCATAATACTCAACCTTTTCGCCGTGATACACGTATTGATGTTTTTCGTTCTTTAGCCTTATTGACGATTTTCATCAACCATATTCCCAGAACGATCTATGAGTCTTTTACTCATAGAAATTTCGGTTTTTCTGATTGTGCAGAAGTGTTTGTTTTGCTTTCAGGGATTGCTCTTGGGTTAAGCTTTCATGGACGGTTACAGCAAAAATCCTTTGCTTTTATTATCCGAAAACTTTGGTACAGAGCTCTGCAGCTCTATGGTGCATATCTTTTTACTACTTTTGTCACGTTAAGTCTTTTTTTTGCTGCCTTTTTATTATGGAAAACAGAAAAACTTTTATCGATGAACAATGTGGGACTCTTTTTTAAAGAGCCTGGTATCGCATTTTTGAGTACCTTAAGCTTTGGGCATCAATTGGGATATAATAATATTCTTCCTCTTTATATCGTTTTGATGTTTTTTGCGCCTTTTATCCTTTATTTGAGTTGTAAACAAACAAAGTGGCTGCTTTTGGGCTCCTTTACACTGTATCTTATCTGCGGATTTTATAAAATTGCTCCTCCTTCTTATCCTTTAAAGGGAAAGTGGTTTTTAAATCCTTTGTCTTGGCAATTCTTATTTGTCATAGGATTGACCAGTACTTTAGCGCTTAAACAAGGAAAAAAAATCGCTTTTCAGTCTTTTTGGATTGTTTGTGCGGCAGCGTATCTCTTGTTGGCGCTGTTATGGGTTCGCTTAAACTGGTGGGGCATTTTGGGGTGGCTTGGCTGGTCTTCCCCATTGTTGAACTTTAATAAAACCTTTTTAAGCTTGCCACGTTTACTCCATGTTCTTGCATTAGCCTTTCTCATTCTTTCTTTGCCGCGCATCAATAAATGGTTTTATGTCTCTCAGAAACATCCTTTAGCAATTTTAGGCAAACATAGTTTACCGGTCTTTGTAACGGGAACCATTTTTGCGATGTTTGGACAAATTATAAAAACAGTGATGACAGAAACGTTTTTTTCCGATACCCTCTTAATAATAACGGGTATTGCTTTGCAATTTGGAGTCGCTTATTATTGTGAAAAACGGCAATCTTGGCAGTGGTCATTTTCAAGGAAAATGATCCGTTTATAAAAAACATTCCTATAGTGTTTGTTGGGCACGTTAACCTTAGTATAAAAAGTGCGTTGCGCAAAAAAATTAAAAGAGGTAGCAGTTTTAAAAAAAGCGTTCTATACAGCAACAAAAGAAACTTTTTAATACTCTGTTCGTTGAGTGGTATAATTTTGTGCTGATACTTGGAGTATAAAAGCGTGAGTGTACATAAACGTCCATATGATGAACCTATTATCATGATTGAGCATAATGCTTTTGAAAATGCTTTTAATCGTCTCTATGAAGAAACAATGGCGCTGATTGAAGAAACCGCAGCGTATATTGACTCAGAAGGGAAATTAGTAGCACGCTCTCTTTCGGCAGAGGTTTCTGCAGTTTATGCGAAAGAGGCTATGTATTTAAGTACACGACTTATGCAAATTGCTTCTCAACTCCTTCTTCTTCGCGCAGAGCGTGAAGGGGAAATGTCATCAGAACAAATAAAAAAAGAAATTGTAAAAGTGTCACTTCATACACCGACATTGGAACTTGAAACCCCGCATTGGCATGAATTGCCAGAAATTTTTCGCCAATTTGTTTCTCATTCATTGCGTTTAGAAGCGCGGATAACCTATATGCGTGCTGGGTGGGAAACTGCGGCCTCCTGTGCTCTAGAAGATGATAATCCAGTGGGAAAACAAATCGAATTGCTCAAAACAGCCTTTGGGCGTTCTTAGAGGTACTCCCTTGCTTTGTGCGAAGGGG
>NZ_JBHIPV010000004.1:107934-156189 GCF_042196165.1 Bartonella sp. AP20NXHL
GAGATGCTGCTATAGTTTAAGCACTTTGGTCAATAAGCGGCGGCTTTATCTTGAACGATGATAATCTAGTGGGAAAACAAATCGAATTGCTCAAAACAGCCTTTGGGCGTTCTTAGAGGTACTCCCTTGCTTTGTGCGAAGGGGAAATGTCATCAGAACAAATAAAAAGAAATTGTAAAAGTGTCACTTCATACACTGAGCATTGGAACTTGAAACCCCTCATTGGCATGAATTGCCAGAAGTTTTTCGCCAATTTGTTTCTCATTCATTGCGTTTAGAAGCGTGCATTTTTTTCATTTAGAGATGCTGCTATAGTTTAAGCACTTTGGTCAATAAGCGGCGGCTTTATCTTGAACGATGATAATCTAGTGGGAAAATAAATCGAATTACTGAAAACAGCTTTTGGGCGTGCTGAGAAGAATAGCTCCTTGCTTCTTTCTTGCGATATTTAGAGCAGTATACCCATTTTTTTTTACAACCGAAATTTCACAACTAAAACTAATCTAGAGTGCTTTTTTCTGCCTAATTTCTATTTGAGCGTAGGAAATATCTTGAGCTTATAGCTGAAGGGTATAGGTATTGATTGTAAATTATGGCATGGGATGGAGTATGGTTGGTTTTGTGGGAAATCGGCTTTGGTTGATTGCAGCTGGAACACTTTCTGTTGATCTATCGTGTGATTTTGTTTTGGTTATGATAATGATCTGGCTCTAAGATAGAGTAGGGGCTTGTACATCAATTTATTTATGCTCTATAATTTATGCCTATAAAGTTGCTGTAAAGCGTGTGTTAATGAGGATGATACACATTGTTACAGTTTTTGGGCTTCTTTTGTTTTGAATGGAAGGTATTTTCCCTCGCGTAAAATAAAATATCCAAAATAAAATGCCATATAGTGCCATATAATGAATGTCCCATGGGTTCCTTGTGCCCCTATGCATGTTCCTCTCTATGAAATGTCCCTCTCTACGCAATGTCATTGTGGTGTGATGAGTATATTCAAAAATATCTCTTAGTTCTTATTCATATCCGTTGAGCCTCTCTCATCTTTATGCTTGCAAAGGAGAAAGCCGGCACTATCATCATCTTTGCCAGTCCCCAATGTTGCGGCAGCCTTTGGAACTTGAGACAATTCATTAGAAGCATTATTTTTAGTCCTTTCTTGTACAGTTTCACTCTATACGGCAATCCCACGTTTCATATGTAAGAGAATGGTTTTGATTGCTTCAATATAAACAGATTTGTAATGAGAAAATCTTAGGATATTCGGGATTCTTATGCAACATACAAAATAATTAATTATCTTTATAAATCAACGTGTTGTCGTGTTATGGTAGCGTCATGCTATAATGTAAAAAGTTTTCGCAAAGTGTGTAGCATCTGTTTCATAGCCTCTTTACACTTATGAATGTGCAATCCAGCACTGATCTATTTTCTCGCTTGCGATGTTTAACCGTTATGGCATTGGATATGATATAGAAAGGGAATTTTTATGCTTTAGAGGGTGCTTGATAAGGTGCTTGCTTGTGATGTGTGAATGGTTTTGATTGATTTCAGTTATGCTTCATAAAGATGCTGTTCGTTGCGTGTTATAATTGTATAAATTTGGGGGGATGATTATCTTTTTACTGGTTTTGTCTTGGGTTGCTGTTTTCTTTGTGGTCTTGTCTTTATTCACATCTTTATTCACAGGGGGGAAAAGTGTATAGACTGTAGTTTATGGCAGAGACGATTCGTATTATAGGCATTGATCCCGGATTACGGCGTACAGGGTGGGGCGTTATCGATGTTGCGGGTAATCGTCTTCAGTTTATTGCAGCAGGGACGGTTTCTTCTGATGTAAAGTGTGAGCTGGCTTCCAGACTATGTCAGATCCACAAAGGTCTTTCAGAGGTTGTGCATCAATTTATGCCCCATGAAGCTGCTGTAGAACATGTGTTTGTCAATAAAGATGCTACAGCAACTTTAAAACTTGGGCAAGCACGTGCAATTGCACTGCTGGTTCCTGCGCAAGCAAATCTTCCTGTTTTTGAATATGCGCCCAACAAAGTGAAAAAATCGGTTATTGGTGTTGGACATGGGGCTAAAGAACAAATCCATATGATGGTCAAAGTTCTCCTCCCACGGGCTGAATTTGATAGCAGTGATGCGGCTGATGCTCTTGCTCTTGCTCTTTGTCATAGTATGCACCGTAACAGTATTGACCGATCTTATCAGGCAAGGATAGCGATATGAGTGGGGTGGCAACATGATTGGCAAATTAAAGGGCACTCTTGAACATATCTTTGATGATCATATCCTTCTTGATGTGCACGGTGTGGGTTATGTTGTTTTTGTGTCAAATCGGCTGCGTCCTTCTTTACCCTCTGTTGGGGAGGCGTTAAGCCTTTTTATTGAAACGCATGTTCGGGAAGACGCAATCCGCCTTTTTGGTTTTGCTACAAGAGCTGAACAGGAGTGGTTTTGTCTTCTACAAAATGTTCCTGGAGTAGGGGCAAAGGTTGCTTTGGCAATCTTGGGTACTTTATCGCCAGATGAACTTGCACAGGCTATTGCTTTAAACGATGTTGCGATGATTAGTCGAGCGCCGGGCGTTGGTAAAAAAGTCAGTGAAAGAATTGTGGGTGAGTTGAAAAGTAAAACACTCCCCTTTGAACAAGCGCTCAAGACTGTTTCGGTTCCTCAGCGTGAGATGACCAATCAACCTGCGCATGATGCGCTTTCCGCGTTGATGAAGCTAGGGTTTGAACGGGAGCATGCATCCCGTGCTCTTGCTCTTGCGATGAACGCTCTTGAGGGGGAAACTGTTTCTTCTGCCCTGCTGATCCGCCATAGTCTCAAATTGCTTTCTTCTCCTACTTAAAATCAAGGTAACAATGCATAAAGATGAAGATAAACGCCTTCTGGGTTCCGCCTCCCTTCCTAACGATCCAGATCGTTCCTTAAGACCACAAGTTCTCGATGACTTTATTGGTCAAGAAGCGGCACGGGCTAATTTAAAAATATTTATTGAAGCAGCAAAAACGCGGCAAGAAGCGCTGGATCACGTTTTGTTTGTAGGGCCACCGGGGTTGGGAAAAACAACGCTTTCACAGATTATGGCAAAAGAATTAGGCGTTAATTTTCGCTCTACTTCAGGGCCGGTCATCGCTAAAGCAGGAGATTTAGCCGCTCTCTTGACCAATCTTGAAGAACGTGATGTCTTGTTTATTGATGAAATTCATCGCTTAAATCCGGCGATTGAGGAAATTCTTTATCCAGCCATGGAAGATTATCAACTGGATTTGATCATTGGGGAGGGGCCGGCCGCACGCTCGGTGAAAATTGATCTGGCTAAATTTACTTTGGTAGCGGCAACCACACGTTTGGGGCTTTTGACCACACCGCTGAGAGACCGTTTTGGCATCCCAATTCGTCTCAATTTTTATACGATAGAAGAATTGGAATATATTGTGCAGCGTAATGCGCGGCTTTTTGCCGTCAAGATTAGTGATGATGGTGCCCATGAAATTGCACGCCGAGCACGGGGGACCCCTCGTATTGCCGGACGGCTTTTACGGCGCGTTTGTGATTTTGCTTTGGTTAAACAGGCAAAACAAATTGACCAAAAAATCGCCGATGAAGCGCTTTCGCGCCTTGAGGTCGATCATCTTGGTCTTGATCCGCTTGACCGTCGCTACTTGCTTCTGATTGCGGAAACTTTTTTAGGGGGACCGGTGGGGATTGAAACGATTGCTGCTGCTTTATCAGAACCACGCGATGCCATTGAAGATATTGTTGAACCGTATTTGCTCCAACAAGGTTTTATTCAAAGAACTGCTCGTGGACGCATTCTAACTGAAAAGGCTTGGAGCCATTTAGGGCTTTCTGCTCCAGCCTCTACAACGTCTATACAAAGGCGTTCTCAACTTTCTGATGCTCAAGACAATTCATTACTTCAGACGTCTTTATGGGATGGGGAAGATGACTAAGGCATTTCTTCATTAAAAGAAACTATTTGAACATTTTATAGCAAGGTCATAAAATACAAGAGACGTGCTTCCTTTAACATATTCTGGTCGAAAAAGTTTGGCACTATTGAGGGTTTTTTGCTTTTGCTTTCCACAACTTCAACACAAAAATGTGTTCAATCTTTTGATTGATAAACAATTTGCTATATTAGCTATATTAGATGATTTTATGGGGCATGAAGTCGATGACAGAAATAACACCTTTTAAGAGCAATCATACAAACGCTTTTCATAATTTTCAGGTCCGCGTTTATGTTGCTGATACAGATTTTTCCGGTGTGGTTTATCATGCGCGTTATCTTGAGTTTTTTGAACGAGGACGTTCAGAGTTTTTACGAGATGCCGGTTTTAATAATAAGATGTTAGCAGCAGGGGTTGAGGGAGAAAAACTGTTTTTTGTTGTTCGTCATATGGAAATTAATTTTTCAAGACCAGCTAAAATTGATAATCTTTTAGTCGTTAAAACACGTGTTACTCATATCCAAGGGGCACGCTTTTTTATGGAGCAATCTATTTTGCATGAGATGACCACGTTGGTAACAGCCAAAGTTGAAATTGCTCTGATTAATGAGGAGGCAAAACCGCGACGTTTACCCAAAGAACTTTTTGCAAAAATTCTTGGTTAAAAGTATTATTCATTGAACCAGCAGCTTTAGGAGAGATCGGCAGATATAAAGTAATCTACAATCTAAAACTATACATTTATCATAGCCTAAATGTTTTCCAACAAGGTTACACGATACAGCAAAAGAAAACAGCTCTGCTACAACACTACAATAAATTGAAGATGATATTTCACAAAATTAAACACGCCTCATCCATGTTATGATTCAAAAACAATGTCGCCTCATCCATTTTCTGCTATAAACTCAAGATATTTTCTTTCTTTTGAAGAAAGGTTTGTTGGCATCGGAAAACAGCGAAAAGTACAAAAAAAATAAATAAAAAATGGATTAAGATTTGTTTTTATAAAAATGCACATACCCAGCGCAATATTGCAATAAAGTGATAATAAGCCATTAGGTCGAAAATTGTCTCAAAACACCCAAAGGGTGTTTTTAAGCAATTTGATTTGTTTTTTTACTGGATTGTCATTTGGCATCACAAGAGCGCGTGTTTCATCCATTTCTATCTATAATGCATCACTTTATGTGCGCTTCTAAGCGTAGTAAATGAGTGAGAGATCAATGTATATAAAGCAGAAATGCATTCTTGATTTAAAGTTTCAAAAGCATATTATTCTATATAATATATTGACTGAGAAAGATAAATTATCACTTCTCACGGGTACAAACCCTAATAGAGGAATAAAATACTTTCATTTCAAATCTGTTCATGTTGAAACAATTAAAATCATTTGCTTACACATCATAAGAGAGCAATATAAATCATTGAAAAAATTGTAAAAATGTTCCTTATGTATCATTTTCAATGCAATAGCGATCAAATATCGCAAGTGAGCGAAGAAGCTGGTTTTCATGAAGTAAAGACGTGAAAAGGCTTTTTTCATATCACAGAAGCTTTTACGTTATACCATAGTGCCAGAGAGATGATAGGCATTGAAAGAGGCAAATTCACAACACAATGAGATTACATGAGACTTACACTAGATTATATAGGACTTGTAGGGGTGCGTGGGGGAGGCGCATTGTTGTGAGGTGTGGTAGGGTGGTTTAGTGTCGTTTTTTTGCCTGATGGTGTGATCTTATTAAAGAATGAGAGAAACAATAGCCTGAGGCAAAGCATAATTTTTCATGATGATAACATATTTATTTATAATGATAATTCATTGCGTTGCAATTTTTAGATAATTCTGAAACTTGTAAGATTTTTTCTTTTCAAGCTCTATTGCTGCGAATTAATTAAAAACATTTTCTTACATGTCACAAGCGGGGTTGATGAGTGGGTACAAAAACACTTAAGAAAGGAATAAAATGCTTCTTATGAATCTTTTCAAGTGCTAAGACTTATTGCAGCATTTTAAGCTTAAAACGCGTATGATGGTTTAGCGTTCTTTATCATAAGCGTAAAGATGGTGGTGCATAATAGATTTTATATTATGCATTTTTATATCTTTTATTTTTATAGTATTTATGGAGAAGTTCTTATCGTTATATTTTTCATAAATGCTGTTGTGAAATGAGGAGGGGCCTGCATTGAGGGATGTCTCTCGTCATCACTTTTTAAGGAAATTTAAGAAACAAGTCTTGTTTTAGCGCATGGATTTATGTGAGACTAGAGTTTTTACTTAAATTTAGAAACTATAAAATAATCTGTTTTATAAAACTTTTAAAAATACACCTTTCATTTAGAGGGACAAAAATTATGCCGCATGGTGAACTAACAAATCCGGAAACAATTGGAATGTTGCATTTGTTTATGCAAGCGAGTTGGATCGTGAAAGGTGTTATGATTGGGTTGCTGCTCGCTTCCATCTGGAGTTGGGCAATTATTTTTGATAAAATTTTTACGTATCGGAGAATACGGCGTGAAATAAAGCAGTTTGAACGTACATTTTGGTCCGGCAAAGCGCTAGAAGATCTTTATGCATCATGCAAAAGTCAACGTACAAATAGTATATCCGCAGTTTTTATAGCAGCAATGGTTGAATGGAAAAAATCTCTTGAAAAAGGGACCCATACATCGAAAAGTTTGCAGAGCAGAATTGATAAGGCTATGGATTTGACGCTGGGACGTGAAAGTGAAAAAATAGAATCAAAATTAAGTTTTCTTGCGACACTGGGGTCTGCTGGACCTTTTATCGGACTTTTTGGAACAGTTATTGGTATTATGGAGTCTTTTCTTTCTATTTCAGCTTCTCAAAATACATCACTTGCCATTGTCGCGCCGGGGATTGCAGAAGCGCTTTTGGCAACCGCTATTGGTTTGTTTGCAGCAATTCCAGCCGTTATTGCTTATAACAAGTTGACTCATGAAAGTGCGCGCATCATTGCACAAATAGAAAATTTTGCCGATGAATTTTCAACAATTGTATCGCGGCGTATTGATGAAACACGCACAGCACCTTCCTCTTTATAAAAAGGAGCTTATCCATGGGCGTTTCTGTTGCTTCTTCTTCTCGCAAAAATACACGTAGGCGGCATCATTCACGAAGCCAACTGATGAGTGAGATCAATGTCACTCCTTTTGTGGATGTCATGCTGGTCTTGTTGATTATTTTTATGGTCTCTGCTCCCCTTTTAGTGAACGGTGTTCCTCTAGATTTGCCTCGTAGTCAAGCGGGTCCCGTACGAGCTCAAAAAACACCCCTTACGGTTTCACTTGACGCGCAAGGGCGCTTTGCCATTAATCAAGATTATTATGAAACGTCACAGGCCCTGATTGCACACCTTAAAACTCTTCTGGAAGCAGATGCTACACAAAAAGATCAACGGGTTTTTGTGCGGGTTGCTAAAACTGTTGAATATCAGCAGGTATTAAAACTGCTGGCGGATATTCAAAAATCGGGGTTTTCTCAAGTTGCGTTAGCAAGTCTAGCACAATAAATAATAAGTAATAAAATTGCGCATAACCGGTTGTTTTTAATTTTTTTTTAAAAAGAGCATAGAGTGATTAAAAATGAAAAAATGTAAGGCATAAATAAGGCATAAAGAATGAACAAAGACTCCTATCATAGTATGAAACGAGGCTTGGCTTTATCCCTTGTGGTCCATGTCATTTTTCTCAGTTGGGGAGCCATTCAGTTTACAAGCTCTGTCTCTTTACCACAACCATTGGAAGCAATTCCCATTACTCTTGCTCCTTTAGTGGACGAGTTTTCTTCTCAACAAGGAGCCGTGAAGGCTCCTATCCGTGCTGTCCCTGCCGTCAAACCAACTATGCAGCCACAAGAGAAAGAAGATGCACGCCATATTGGAGAGGGACAAATAGATAGTCTTGCACCATTTCAACCAAAGGAAAAGCCGCGTCCTGTTGAAACAGCATCGCCACCATCAAGCGAGAACACATCAGAAACATTTGCACCAGAACTTACAAAACCAGAATTATTAGAAGCAAAAACAGAGGATGCGCCCAAGGTTGCACCTGAGATGCCTTTGGAGGCACCGGAGGATGCGCCCAAGGTTGCACCTGAGATGCCTTTGGAGGCACCGGAGGATGCGCCCAAGGTTGCGCCTGAGATGCCTTTGGAGGCACCGGAGGATGCGCCCAAGGTTGCACCTGAGATGCCTTTGGAGGCACCAGAGGATGCACCCAAGGCTGCACCTGAGATGCCTTTGGAGGCACCGCCGGAGGATGCGCCCAAGGTTGCACCTGAGATGCCTTTGGAGGCACCAGAGGATGCGCCCAAGGTTGCGCCTGAGATGCCTTTGGAGGCACCAGAGGATGCGCCCAAGGTTGCACCTGAGATGCCTTTGGAGGCACCACCGGAGGATGCGTCCAAGGTTGCGCCTGAGATGCCTTTGAGAGTGCCGGAAGATGCCTCTAAGGTTGCGCTCAAGCCTGCGCACAAAAATGAAGAGATGATATTGCCAAAAGAATTGGCTCCAACGGTCCCAAAAGTACCAGCAGAGCAGATTGTTCATCAAGCGCCCAAAATTGTACTTCCAGAAAAATCTCTTCTTCCACAGTTTAAACCAAAGTTTGACGAAAAATCTCCAAGGAAGAATGAGGCTGCATTGAATCAAAATACGCCAAAGCTTAACAAGAAAAACCAAGAGAAACAGACCATTGAAGATATTTTAGCTCTGGAGGAAAATAATTTGCTTAATCGTGCGCGGTCACAAGGAGGGGGGGCAAAACGTTCTCATACACCAGAAGCTTTGGGTGCAAGAAAAAATATTAATGATACCACAAAAATGGCACAAACATTGGTCAATATTGCGGGGGGATGTATTCAACAGAAGCTTAAACTTGTGGCGCTTGGCGGCGATTTAAAAAACCGTCCGGTTGTGCGGTTGCGATTTTACTTAGACCGTGAAGGGATGGTTGTGGGTGATCCTATCATTGATCCCGTAAGCGGCCTTGAGAGTCAACAAGCTATTATGATAAGGCAGGTGTACGCTGCTGTCTTTTCATGCCAACCTTATGCAGATCTCCCACGTGATCAATATGATCTATGGGGGCAAGGTTTTGACTTTAATGTTGATCCCCTCCAAGAAATAAGATGATAAACGAGAAAAAAGCGCTTAACGAAAGGACACATTCCATGATGACTATAACGAGACATAAAGTTTTTGCTTGGTTTATTGTCACTTGTGGGTTGTGGCTTTCAAGTAATTCATCGGGTTATGCGCAATTGAAAGGAACTATTTCGAGCGCTGATTTTAATCCCATTCCCATTGCAATTACAGACTTTATTTCCAATGATTCGATTGGGTTGAAAATATCTGCTGTGGTGACAGCCGATCTTGAACGGTCGGGGCTTTTTTTACCGCTTGATAAAGCAAATTTTTTTGAAAACATTTCTAATCCTAATAAACAACCGCATTTTGCTTCTTGGCAGAAAATAAAAGCGCAAGGTTTAGTTACTGGGCAAGTCATGAGAGAAATCGATGGACGTTTGAGGGTCGATTTTCGTTTATGGGATGTTTTTGGACAAAGACAATTGAAAGGACGGCGTTTTTATACCGCGACAGAACGTTGGCGGCGTGTGGCACATATGATCGCAGATGAGATCTATAGTGAGATGACAGGAGAAAGTGGTTATTTTGATACACGAATTGTTTTTATCGATGAAACAGGACCCCAAAATGCACGCATTAAACGCTTAGCAATGATGGATCAAGATGGCGCAAATTTGATTTATATGTCTGATGGAAGTGAATTGGTGCTTACACCGCGTTTTTCCCCAACAAGACAAGAAATGACCTATATGGCTTATGAGGACAATCAAGTACCTCATGTTTATCTCCAACAAATTGAAATGGGGCAAAGAGAGTTGATCGGAACGTTTAATAACATGACAATTGCTCCACGTTTTTCTTCTGATGGACAAAAAGTTATCATGAGTTTGTTACAAAATGATGGGAGTGCCAATCTTTACACCATGGATTTACGAACCCGTACGATGACGCGACTTACAACAACTTCTGCTATTGATACTTCTGCTTCTTATTCACCGGATGGAAAACAAATCGTCTTTTCTTCAGATCGTAGTGGAAAGCCGCAAATCTATAAAATGAATGCGGATGGGAGTGATATTCAGCGTATTTCTTCAAACGATGGGAGTTATTCAACACCTATTTGGTCTCCACGGGGTGACTATATCGCCTTTACAAAACAATTAAACGGACAATTTTCTATCGGTGTTATGCGCCCTGATGGACAAGGAGAACGAATTTTAACCACGGGGTTTCACAATGAAGGACCAACTTGGGCCCCTAATGGTCGTGTGCTGATGTTCTTTCGCAAAAATCCCGGTATGGGACCAAAAATTTATACGATTGATATTACGGGTCGCAATGAACGTCAATTACCCACCCCCAATGATGCTTCAGATCCAGCATGGTCGCCTTTGCTCAATATACAATAAAACAAAATGCTTAAAAATAGAATATAGAAGGAATATAGTCTATACAGTCTCAAGTTTAAACAATCTCAATAGTTTTTAAATTATTTAAAAGAAGGAATTGATTATAGTGTGCATGGGGAGTTATGTAGGTTTCATCTATCATCTACGGTTGTTGATCGATAATGGAATTTCCTTGGGGGAAAATGCTTAAAAAAATTCAAAACAATACCTTGAAAAAATAGAGTCGAAAATTTTGAGATCTCTAGATTTCAATTTTTTATTCAAAGTGTCGCTATATATATTTTTTTAAACTTCCTCTTCGATTTTGTTTGTGAAGAGTCCTCTTGTCAGGGGGGGCTGTTGCTCTTTGATGTGTTTTATTCAAGTACGCGGTTGTTTTAGGTCTGAATATTGATTGATTGGTAAGAGCAAAAGGACAGATTTTTAAGATAAATGACGTTATTTTAGAAATATACGATGCCATAAAGTTAATGCCATAAAGTCAAAAATTTATCCGCAACAGATTAGAGAGATGTACCGCCTTTTTGTACAATACTTTGCTAAACAATCAGCTCTGGCTTTCTATTTGCTTATTTTTATTCTGTGATGTTGTAAAAACACTGTCCTTTGAAGTGTGGTGATATAGGGCGTATAAATAGGACGTATAAACCTCCTTGATATATTCTAAGTGTTTTTAAGTGCGTGGCGAATATTTAGGGGAGTGCATGTTTGTTGAGCCTTAAGTTTCAAGTGAATTCCATGGGTGATTCGTCATAGGAATACGTTAGGAAAATCCCAATTGTTTAGAGGCTAGATCATTTTCATCACTTGAGAGCGGAGAGGAGGTTCATCTTAAAGAACAAAAAGATCAAATGAGAGAGGGGATATAGGGATAATTTTTGGGGCATGTAAGAAAGGCGTGAGGCTACAGAGTTTTGTATGCTTTCTTTTTTTGGTTATGTTTTCTGAAATTAATTGCGGTTTTCTTGTTGCACTGACAGCCTTTCCCCGCTATTGACGCGGGGCTTTTATATGTGCGGATAAAGAGGAGAGGTGACAGATGCTTTTGAAGCCCTCATGAATGAAGAGAGGGCTTATGCAAATGATGGGAATTATACAGACAATTTTGCCAAAATCTCATCACTGACATCAAAATTGGCATAAACATTTTGCACATCATCATCTTCTTCTAATGTTGAAATCAGCCGTAAAACGGACAAAGCTTTTTCTTCATCTATTGGTGCAAGGGTGGTGGCTTTCCAAATCGTTTTAATCGATTCTGCTTCACCAAGTTTTGCTTCAAGTGTTTTGGAAACTTCACCAATATCTTCAAAGGCGCAGGTAATATGATGTCCGGTTTCTTCTGATTGCACATCTTCGGCACCGGCTTCAATTGCTGCATCCATGATGTTATCGGCTGTCCCTGCTTCTGGCTTATAGATTATTTCACCAATCCGATTAAACATGAAACTGACCGATCCTGTTTCCCCTAAGGCTCCTCCTGATTTTGTGAAGGCGGCGCGCACATTTGAAGCGGTGCGGTTGCGGTTATCGGTTAAAGCTTCAACAATGACGGCAACGCCACCTGGTCCATAACCCTCATAGCGTACTTCATCATAATTTTCGACATCGGCGCCTGACGCTTTTTTAATCGCGCGTTCAATATTATCTTTCGGCATCGATTGTGCTTTGGCATTTTGAACAGCCAGCCTTAAACGTGGATTCATGGCTGGATCAGGAGCACCTTGTTTTGCTGCTACGGTAATTTCGCGTGCAAGCTTAGAAAATATTTTCGAGCGCATTGCATCTTGACGCCCTTTACGGTGCATAATATTTTTAAATTGTGAATGGCCTGCCATAGTTTTCCTTCCTATTTGAGGGCTTTCTTTCCAGTTGGATACTTCTTAGAATTTAAGGCGATAAAGCATGCATCCCACCAGAATAAATGTGCCACAGCATGAGGTGAAATAATCGAATAAACCCTTTATAAGAAAATTCATCTTAAAGGTAAAGACACCTTAGTTGAGGATCATTACAAGAGAGATCTCTTGTCGTTGAGCAAAAATAACGCTATAACAGAATGTAATCTCATAGCAAAATGGTTTATTCCATGCCGCGCTTTGTTTTAGGAGTGGTTGGAGAGACCTAAACATATAAAAAAGTTCCAGTGCTCTTGAGTGGGCGGTAACCTGCCTCATAGAAGAGGCGCAGAAGAGGATTTATAAAAATGGCAACGCAACTTTTGATGCCCAAAGCAACAGCTGTTTGGTTGGTTGATAATACAGCTCTTTCTTTTGATCAGATTGCAGAATTTTGTAAATTGCATGTCTTGGAAGTAAAAGCTATTGCCGATGGTGATGCGGCTTATGGTATTAAAGGTTTAGATCCGATTAGTTCTGGGCAATTGACGCGCAGTGAAATTGCACGGGTGGAGGCTGATCAAAACGCACGATTGAAAATTTCTCAATCTAGGGTGCATATTCCTGAAAAAAAACGTAAAGGGGCGCGCTATATCCCTCTTTCTCGACGCCAAGATCGTCCCAATGGTATCCTATGGTTGGTGACGAACCATCCCGAGTTGAAAGATGCACAAATTGCACGGTTGATTGGGACAACAAAAGCGACAATTGAACAAATCCGCCTTAGAACCCATTGGAATAGTGCGAATTTGGTTCCTCTTGATCCTGTAGGACTTGGTTTGTGTTCGCAAATCGATTTAGATTTTGAGCTCCAGCGTGCGGCGAAAAATCGCCCTGTTGCTGCAGAAGAAGATAGGTCGTTGCTTCCCGCTTCTGTGACGGAAAACGCTGCTCTAGAGGAAAATGAGAGTGAAGACAATCTGCATAAGACTTTTGACGCTGATAAAGTTTTTGCAAAGCTGAACGCGCTGCAAAAAAATCGTCAAGATCAAGATCAAGATGATGCATAAAAAGCCATGACGCATAAGGGAAACATTTCTTATGGAAATGTTAGAGGAATGGCCAAAGAGAAGAAAAATTGGCAGAGACTTAAAAGTAAAAATGAGGACGAAAAAAAACAGAAAAAATTTCGTCTTCATTAGGAATTAACGGTTATTCTTAAAAATATTTTTAAGAATTGACCCTTCTTTACCAAATTCAAGGAGAAACGGACTATGCGCTCTACCAAAAAAACTATCTCTCATTCCTTAGCTATCCTCTTTCTTTTCTCACTATGCTTGGGTGGGTGTGGCAAAAAAAATGTTGGTGCACTTAACGGTATGAATGGCGCTTATATGAATGATGCTGGTTTGAATCAGATGTCACCAGGTTCAGGACAAGAATTTACGGTTAATGTGGGTGATCGCGTGTTTTTTGGTCTCGATTCTTCTTCACTTGATGCTGATGCTGAACGTATTTTAACGCGCCAAGCAGAATGGTTGCTTCATTATCCTTATTATTCTATTATGATCGAAGGTCATGCTGATGAGAGGGGAACACGTGAATATAACTTGGCACTTGGACAGCGCCGTGCTGTTGCTGTGCGAAACTATTTGGTGTCTCTAGGTGTGTCTGCACAACGGATTCAAACAATTTCTTACGGAAAAGAAAGACCTGTAGCAGTATGTGATGATATTTCCTGTTGGAATCAAAATCGACGTGCTGTGACAACGTTGAATGACATGAATAGTCATTAAAAAGAAGATTGTTTGTTTCAACTATTTAATAAGCTCTTAAGGGGAAAAAAGAATGTATCGTAAAATCAATTGGAAAACACTCTTTTATATGGGGGTTTTCATAGCTTGTTCTACTTCACTTGTTCAAAGTGCGGCACGAAAGGCTTCCGAATATCCTGCACATGATACGGATAAAGTTGATGCAGTTGATAAGGCAACTGATGACGTGAAGAAAGCACCTGAAGCAGCCGATAAAGCAGCATCTGATGCGGCGGAAAAAGCCACTGACGCTGTTGATAAGGCAACTGATGATGTGAAGAAAGCGCCTGAAGCAGCTGATAAAGCAGCATCTGATGTGATAGAAAAAGCCACTGACGCTGTTAATAAGGCTGTCGATGATGTGAAGAAAGCACCTGAAGCAGCCGATAAAGCAGCATCTAGCGCGGTGGAAAAAGCCACTGACGCTGTTAATAAGGCTGTTGATGATGTGAAGGAAGCGCCTGAAGCAGCCGATAAAGCAGCATCTGATGTGATAGAAAAAGCCACTGATGCTGTTAATAAGGCTGTCGATGATGTGAAGAAAGCACCTGAAGCAGCTGATAAAGCAGCATCTGATGTGATAGAAAAAGCTACTGACGCTGTTAATAAGGCTGTTGATGATGTGAAGAAAGCACCTGAAGCAGCTGATAAAGCAGCATCTGATGTGATAGAAAAAGCTACTGACGCTGTTAATAAGGCTGTTGATGATGTGAAGAAAGCACCTGAAGCAGCTGATAAAGCAGCATCTGATGTGATAGAAAAAGCCACTGACGCTGTTAATAAGGCTGTTGATGCTGTTAAAGAAGCACCTGAAGCAGCCGATAAAGCAGCATCTAGCGCGGCGGAAAAAGCCACTGACGCTGTTAATAAGGCTGTTGATACTGTTAAAGAAGCACCTGAAGCAGCCGATAAAGCAGCATCTAGCGTGGTGGAAAAAGCCACTGACGCTGTTAATAAGGCTGTTGATGCTGTAAAAGAAACACCTGAAGCAGCCGATAAAGCAGCATCTAGCGCGGTGGAAAAAGCCACTGACGCTGTTGATAAGGCAATTGATGCTGTAAAAGAAGCACCTGAAGCAGCTGATAAAGCAGCATCTGATGTGATAGAAAAAGCCACTGACGCTGTTAATAAGGCTGTCGATGCTGTAAAAGAAGCACCTGAAGCAGCCGATAAAGCAGCATCTAGCGCGGTGGAAAAAGCCACTAGTGTTGCGGAGCACCAAGGGATTATTTTAGAGAATCAACAGGCTTTATTTAAAGATTATGATTTAGATAAGCTTTTGCATAAGATACGAATGGTGCTTGAGCATAACAGTCTAAAAAATGTTAACAAGCAGTTTCACGAGCTTTTTGATACAGAAGCCTCTTCTGTTTATTCTTGTTCTTTTGAAAAGTCTGCTGTAGATGAAAAATCTCAGACTGTAAAAGAAGAGATAGAGCAGGACCATAGTACAGGTGATCAGACAAAGGTTGCTGCTGTGGAAGCTAAGGTGGAGAGCCATGATCATGAAAACAGTCAACCTTTTAACAAAGCGCATGAAGTAAGTGCTCCAATTGAAGCACATCAGAGTGACAATCTTTCTTCTTCTAAAGCTTTGTATAAGGAAGGGTATGATTTTATTCGTTCTGCTAACTATGTTGATGCTGAAAAAAGCTTTTGCGCTTTTCAAAATCGTTACAAAAAAGATTCTTTGAGTGATGATGCTTTATTTTGGTTGGCCGAATCTTTGTTGGGGCAAAAACGCTATCATGAAGCAGCACAAGTTTATCTTACCGCATGGTATGCAGATAAAAAGAAGCTCTATACCTCTGAGATTTTGCTGAAATTAGCAAGAAGTATGGTCGCTCTTGAGCCAAATAAAGACGATTGTGCTCATTTTGTGAAAAAATCAAAACGTCAACAAACATTAGCATCTGTTTTTTGTAAACCTGCAAAATAAACAGCGAGGTCGTTTTCGGTGTGCGTTAGACTGGCAAGAAATCTCTTTAAAACATCGGATTTTATTCAATGTCAGAAGTTGATTCTTGCCGTCTCAGGGGGAAGCGATTCTTTGGCTTTGATGTTTTTGGTCAAAGAGCATTTGGAAACTCTCGCATTTCCTCCAGAAATGATTGTTGTCACGGTTGATCATCAATTGCGTAAAGAATCGATGCGTGAAGCAGAAACTGTTGCGAAAATTTGTCGTGTCCATGATATTCAACATATCACTGTGCGATGGGAAGGCGAAAAGCCAAAGACGCATATTGCTTCCAGCGCGCGTGTTGCACGCTATGATCTCTTGGTTAAAGAAGCACAAAAACAAGGCGCATCACTTATTATGACGGGGCATACACTCAATGATCAGGTTGAGACCTATCATATGCGGTATCAACGTCTCCAAAAGAATAGAGGTGCTTTATATAGTGAAGCTGTTGCTATGCGCGATGAGGTTTATGCCAGTGGTTTTGCTGGTGCTTTGCGCGGTGAAGCCGAGGGTATACGTGATGAGGATCATACCAGAAAAACGAGAAAAAATATTGCCGAAAAAAACTATGGTCCCCTTTATGAGCGCGGTTTATCCTGTATTCCGCGTGAGGCGTTGTTGCATAGAAAAGTGCGTTTGATTCGGCCACTCCTTGGTGTAAAACGCCAAACATTACGGAATTATTTACGCTTACAAGGACAAACATGGATTGATGATCCAACCAATGAAGATCGCAATTTTGAACGTGTGCGCGTGCGTCAATCTCTTTCTCCACAAAAATTGGCTTATATTGCTCAAAAAATAAATGAAGCCGCATTGCAGCGTCGTCAACAAGCCAAAAATATTGCTGATTTGATCTTAGCGCTGGATATTACTGTCCAACATGGGCGTTGTTTCATAGCAAAGCCTGCGCTGTTTTTACAGAAACATTCCAGTTTTCCTTTCGTGGTGGGGCTCTTTGCTGTGCTGATGGGAGGGGGATTTTATTTGCTCCCCAATCAGAAATTAAGCATGCTTGTTCAAAAACTCTGTCTCGATTCTCCAGAAAAGAAGCGTTTTACTTATGCGGGTTCTGTTATTGAATATAACAAGCACGGAATTTCTTTGTGGCGTGAAGGGCGAAATATGAAAGAGGCTATCGTTGAGCCAGATAAAACTTTTATATGGGATGGGCGCTATCATATCACAAATCATGGATATGAGGCTATAAAGGTTGGAGCCGCAAATTTAGAACAGCTGAAATTTTTATTAAAAAATAGCGATTTTGAGCTTGAAAAGCCTCATTTTCCCTCTTTACAATCGCTGCTGATGATCTCAAATCATAAAGGGTATGATATTCCAGAGTTGATTTCTCAAGAAGTTGTTCATAAACATGTTATCGTCAAGCGGATTATGGCACCTTTCGATTGGCTTTCCTCACGAGAAGATGCTGCCTTGGTAAATGTTGTGGAACCTTTTTTTAATATTAAGGTGAAAAGATAAAGGAAAATTACTCTAAAAGAAAATAAACAGCTTCTCATCTCTTGGCAAGGGGCTGACAAGGTTATATGTTAAGGGGAACTGTTTGAAATCTATATTTGATTAAGTGGGCTGAATATGAATTCCAATTACCGCTCTCTCCTTATTTGGGGAGTTATTGCCTTGATTTTGATTGTGTCGTTTTCTCTCTTTAATGGAGATAGCCAACGTTCTGGTGGTGGAGAAGTCTCCTATTCTGAATTTTTGCAAAAAGTTGAGAATAATGAGTTGAAATCTGTGACCATTCAAGGTCAAAAATTAACAGGGAAAACCATTGAACATAGAGCTATTTCAACCTATGCTCCTCGCGATCCAGGTTTGATACAAAAGTTGGAAAGCAAAAACGTCAATGTTAAAGCTATTCCTGAAAGCTCTGGAAATAGCATTTTCCTCAATCTCCTCTTTTCCTTATTACCTGTTATTATTATCGTGGGGGCGTGGGTCTTTTTTATGCGGCAAATGCAAAATGGATCACGTGGTGCAATGGGATTTGGGAAATCGAAAGCAAGATTGCTTAATGAAGCGCAAGGACGTATTACCTTTAAAGATGTTGCTGGCGTTGAAGAAGCAAAGCAAGATCTTCAAGAAATTGTTGAATTTTTACGCGAACCACAAAAATTTCAACGCTTAGGGGGGCGTATCCCACGCGGTGTTTTGCTTGTTGGTCCTCCAGGAACCGGTAAAACTTTGCTAGCACGTTCTGTGGCAGGTGAAGCCAATGTGCCATTCTTTACCATTTCAGGGTCTGATTTTGTTGAAATGTTTGTTGGTGTTGGGGCAAGCCGTGTGCGCGATATGTTCGAACAGGCTAAAAAAAATGCACCTTGTATTATCTTTATCGATGAAATTGATGCTGTTGGACGCCATCGGGGGGCTGGTCTTGGCGGTGGAAACGATGAACGTGAACAGACCTTAAACCAGTTGCTTGTCGAAATGGATGGATTTGAGCCCAATGAAAGTATTATTCTTATTGCCGCAACAAACCGTCCTGATGTCCTTGATCCTGCTTTATTGAGACCAGGGCGTTTTGATCGGCAAGTTGTTGTGCCAAACCCTGATGTTTCTGGGCGTGAGCAAATCTTGAAAGTGCATGTGCGCAACGTGCCTTTAGCGCCTAACGTTGATTTGAAAATTTTGGCAAGGGGAACACCAGGATTTTCCGGTGCGGACCTGATGAATCTGGTCAATGAAGCTGCTCTTATGGCTGCGAGCCGTAATAAAAGAGTTGTCACGATGCAAGAATTCGAAGATGCCAAAGATAAGGTGATGATGGGGGCTGAACGTCGTTCAACCGCTATGACACAAGAGGAAAAAGAACTCACTGCTTATCACGAAGCAGGACATGCTATTGTGGCTCTTAATGTGCCGGTTGCTGATCCTGTCCACAAAGCAACAATCGTTCCAAGGGGAAGAGCATTGGGAATGGTGATGCAATTGCCTGAAGGCGATCGCTATTCTATGAGTTATCGGTGGATGATTTCTCGTTTGGCTATTATGATGGGTGGACGTGTGGCTGAAGAATTAAAGTTTGGAAAGGAAAATATCACCTCCGGTGCTTCTTCTGATATTGAGCAAGCAACGAAATTAGCACGTGCAATGATCACACGGTGGGGATTTTCTGATCTGCTTGGAAATGTAGCTTATGGCGATAACCAAGATGAAGTCTTTTTGGGTCATTCTGTTGCGCGAACACAAAATGTCTCTGAAGAAACAGCACGCATGATTGATATGGAAGTGCGTAAGCTTATTGATGATGCCTATAAAAATGCGACAAACATTTTGAAAACAAAAAGAAAAGAATGGTTTGCTTTGGCACAAGGTTTGTTGGAATATGAGACTTTAACGGGAGCTGAAATTAACGAAGTTATTGCAGGAAAGCCTCCTTCACGCACACAGAAAGATGAGGGTGCTGCGCCACGGGGGTCTTCTGTTCCAAAAACTGGAAAAATGAAGACAGAGACAACAGTGGTAGATGAAAAAAACGCTGAAGCAGTCTCTAAAACAGCGCCTCATAAAGTAGAGACCGATAAAGGCGAGGCAGACAAAGCAGAGGCAGCTGTTGGAAAAAAAACAGCAAAATCCAGTAATGTTGCGCTTAAGGAGGCTCAGTCTAAAGAAGTGCAATCGGATGAGACTGAGAAAAAAGCACAAAGCACAAAAGGTACTACAAAATCAGTCAACCGCTCTAAAAGTAATGCTGAAAAGAAGTTCAATACTGCGGGAGATGATAAAGAAAAATAAGAATTATTTAATACCGCTTGAGTGACGATGTTTTAGGAAAACTTCTAATTTTTTTGAGAAAGGCGCAAGTTTTGTTTGCGCCTTTCTTGTAATATTTGCAAAAATATGGAAGCAAAAAATTAAGCAAAGCCGTTGTATTATGACGGCTTTAGCATGCTACAAGGCGAGGTGGACTGTTGCTTTTCTAATGTGGTAGGGTTGTGAGGTTAGGCGATAGATTTCCTTGCTGATTTTGTAGGGTATGAGGTTTGGTGCTGGGTTTCTTTACGGATTTAGCAAGTGTGTGAGATTATCCGTTGGTTGTATTAAAGGGGTGTATAGAGCATTTTGAGGAGATAATATTGCTTTTATGTGGAAGGGTGTAAACATAATTGCTTGAGAGTGGTTTAGATGTGTAGATGGTGAATAGGGGGCTTGATTGTTTAAATGCATGAAGGTTTAGATCAATGATCTGATTTTATACGGGGAGCGGGGGGACTATTGTACCAAGGGGGCTTGTTAGGGGTTTAAGGAAAAGCCAAGGGAAGAATTATATATTAAAGGAAAGAGGCATGGTGCAAAAATATTTTGGTACAGATGGAATTCGGGGGAAAGCCAATTCATTTCCTATGACACCCGATTTTGCCATGAAGGTGGGGATGGCTGTAGGGGTTTTATTTCGCTCACAACATCAATCTCATCGTGTGGTGATTGGCAAGGATACACGATTATCTGGTTATATGTTGGAAAACGCTTTGGTTTCAGGATTGACTGCTGCGGGGATGGAAGCTTTTTTATTGGGTCCAGTGCCAACCCCTGCTGTTGCAATGCTTTGCCGCTCTTTGCGAGCGGATCTTGGGGTGATGATTTCTGCTTCTCATAATCCGTTCTATGATAATGGAATTAAACTTTTTGGTCCTGATGGTTTTAAACTTTCAGATGATATGGAAGCCAAAATTGAACAATTGATCGATACAGATCTTTCAAAATCTTTAGCAAGTTCTGCCGAAATTGGTTATGCAAAACGGGTTGAGGGGGATATTTATCGTTATATTGAATATGCCAAACGAACTTTGCCGCGTGATGTTCGCTTAGATACTGTGCGTATTGTTGTGGATTGTGCCAATGGGGCTGCTTATAAAGCGGCTCCCCGTGCTTTATGGGAATTGGGGGCTGAGGTTTTTGCTATTCATGATGAACCCAATGGGACCAATATTAATCAAAAATGTGGATCAACCGATTTAAGCTCTTTAAAACGAAAAGTGCATGAAGTGCGTGCTGATGTGGGGATTGCTCTTGATGGAGATGGAGATCGTGTTCTCATTGTTGATGAAAAAGCACAAACGGTTGATGGAGATCAGTTAATTGCTGTAATTGCTGAAAATTGGCATAAAATGGGACGATTACGGTGTAATGGTGTTGTCACAACGATTATGTCAAATCTTGGACTGGAACGTTTCTTGAATAGCAAAGGGTTGCACCTTGTAAGGACAAAAGTTGGAGATCGTTATGTTGTCGATGCCATGCGCCAAAAGGGATATAATGTTGGTGGTGAGGCTTCTGGCCATATCGTGCTCAGTGATTTTGGTACAACGGGTGATGGCTTGGTGGCTGCATTGCAGATTTTAGCCTGTATGAAGGAAAGTCAAAGCCCTATGAGCCAATTGTGTAAACGGTTTGAACCTGTACCGCAAATTTTAAAAAATGTAACGATTAAAAATAAAAATATCCTGAAAAAAAATCCCGTCAAAACGGCCATTGATCAAGCAGAGAAGCGGTTGGGAAAAGAGGCACGGCTGGTGATCCGCGCTTCTGGAACTGAGCCGGTTATCCGCCTTATGGCTGAAGGCGATGCACGAGAAGTATTGGACACTGTCGTGACAGAGTTGATGGATGTTATTATTCATCATGATGTACGCATGGGGACTGCACTTGAGGAATCTTGATTTTTTTGAGAAAATTATCAGATCATCTTTGAATAAAGGTCTGATTTTAATGCGGGATTTTGGCAATTACAAAAGGTATGATTATTAACTTTGTTAGTGATGTAATAACGGTAATGGATACTCTATCTACGAACAAATTAAATAAAAAAGGGAAAAGTCTAATTCTAATAACTACAATGCGTATAGATTTCTCTATAGTTCGTAAGATATGAAAAATATGCCTTTTTTTGATTTTCCTTTTTCTTTTACTTATTCGTAAACCGGTTATTAGTTTAACAGAGTTTGTAGGGGGAGTTTATTAGTGTTATTCATTCTTTTTACTGGGCATACAGCGGGTGCAGCGCCCCATGAACATCAAACAGCAATGGTCATTGTGGTTATATCATCTTGATGTTTCTAAGTGCCGCTGCCAATTGGAGATATGATACGCTCCTATTACGTTTAGCTCCTCCTAATTATGAACTTATACTTTTCCAATAATTAGTAGAATAATGAGAAAGAGATGAGAATAAGCAATTTTTTCACGACAGTTCTAATGTTTATAAAGTAAAAAAAGCCGTGTGATGTAAAAATAATGAACATTTTTTGGATCTTGGAGGGGGACACTCTATATTCATTTATGATTTTAGGATTTAAACATAAAAGGATTGAAGCCTTCTATAATACTGGTACGACTGAAGGGATTAGAACCGCCCATGCTCAAAAATTAAAGCGTATTCTAAGTGCTCTTGAAGGAGATGTATCGCCAAAAGATTTTGAGTTATCCGTCCTTTTGGTTACATCTGCTAAAAGGTGATTTCAAGGATTATTAGTCAATTACTGTAAATGGAAATTGTCGCGTAATATTTCGCTTTGATAGCATAGATGTCGAAATGGTTGATTATCTGGATTGTCATCAAAAAGCAGGTCTAAACAATGATGAAGAATCCTTCACATCCCGGTGAATTATTGTGAGAAGATGTGATCAAAGAGCTTAGTTTATCCGTTAATGAAGCAGCAGAGTAGCTTGGTATATCTCGTGTAGCACTTTCTAGAGTTTTAAATGGAAAAGCCGCTATGAGTGCTAATCTTGCTATTAGGCTTGAAATGTCTGGTGTAAGCACAGCACGTGCTTGGCTTGCTATGCAAACAAATTATGATTTATCAAAAGCAATCCCCAAAGAACAGTCTCATGATCAAGATTGCATAAAAGAGTTTCAAATGGCAGTTAAGTTTTTGCAACAGAGACAACAGGAGAAAATCAACGCAATAGCGCGTGCAAGATCAATAGATATGATACGGTAAGGGCAAGGATAAAGCCTTATGCTGTATAAGCCCTATTAAGCCATACGGTAAAAGAGAGGTAATCAAAGAAGGTGTTTAATATGGGTGTGACAAAAGATGTTGTACGTGCCTGCATAGATAGGGCGTTAAAAAAAATCCGGTGAGATATTAGCAAGTTTAGGACTTACGGTGTCTGATTTCATCCGTATTGCTTTGACAAAAGTTGTTCATGAAAAAGGATTGCCGTTTGATATGTCTATTTCTAATGCGAAAACGCTTAAAACTTTCGAGAAAAGTGACAAGGGTTAAGAGAAGTGACAAGGGTAAAGAGATATGTATTGCTGAAGATAGGTAAGATTTGTTTTTTCATTTGGATATTTGATATTTCTGATCATTCACTTCAAATTAGCTTTTCATTTACATCATTATCGTTATGGGTGTTTCCGTATATTGAATGATGTATGCAAACCGTGATTGAAATGGCAGCTTATTGAATTTCTGTGAAAGAAGAAGGCATATCGCTTGAATAATTATTTGATATTGTTTCTTTTATTGCTACTCATTCAGATGCTGGTGGTCTTATGCAAGGGTTAAGAGAAAGCCAAGGAAAGTTAGGTTTAAAAGCATAAGAGTAAAAGTGGGGGATATAAGGTTATACCCTTTTTTGGTGGTTAAAATATTCCGGTGTTGATCGAAGATATTTACAGTCAATCATCTTGAGGTAATTTGATAAAATCAGAGAGGAATGCGTTGAAGAAAATTTTTATATTGCGCCTTGATGAATATCGAAAAGAATAATAATGGATAAGGCACATAAAGCAGGATCTCGTATATTACAAGGTGCTCGTGAAGCTCTTGTCTGAAGCTAAAGGTGAAGCGGATACTAAATTTGGTATCTATATTCCTGCAAATGTTGATGTCAAAAAAAATCAGAAAAAATATAGGGTTATAGATATCATTTTCGGCACGTTTTGGTTTTCCTGTGGGGCGCATTCGTGATTGGGAATGGGGATGATATTTTTACTTCTTTTTACTTGTTGTTTTCGATTATTAACACTGAACTTGAAGCGATTAATCGTGTTTTTAAGAAAGCTCTATTGGTATAGTTTTTGCTTATAAAAAAGGGTGTGAGGGGTAGCGTTTTTTTAAAAAGCATCACGGCGTTTGAAGGGGTCGTAATAGATTTCTGTTACACGAAATTTGCCTTCGAGGCGTTTACATTGGATGATGACATCTATCATCGAGATTAATAAGCCGCGGATATCATCGCGTGCTAAATTACCACCACCGTCACTTTCTTTGACTAAAAGGGTCATTTGTTCAAAGGCTGCAAGGGCTGTTGAGGCGTGGACGGTGGTAATGGAGCCGGGGTGACCAGAGTTGACATTACGGATATAGTAAAAGGCTGTACCATCACGCAGCTCTTGTAGAAGGATTCTGTCGGGGCGCATGCGTAAGCCTGATTCAAGCAGTTCTTTTGCACCTGCTTTTGCTAAGCCTTGGTTATCTTTTGAATAAAAGAGCTGCACTTTGTTGGCGTGCGGAACGACAAGTTCTGGTGTGTCTTCAATGGTGAGAATTCGTTCATAGTCAGGGATTTTTGCAATCAAAGCTTTGGAGAGGGTTGTTTTACCAGAACCGGTTTTGCCCGATATTAAGATATTTTGTTGTGTAATAACGGCTCTTTCTAAAAAGGTGCAAAAGTCTTTGGCCAGAAACAAATCTGTTAGTTTTTTGTCTGTATCAGAGAGTTCGGATAACCGTTCTGTCATTTGTTGCGTGGGTGTGAAACTGGTGTTTTGGGCAACAGAAAAAAGATTGTTTTCATGTAAACTTTCAAGAGAAAAAGTGCGTGATGAAGGTTTACGAATGGTCATGCTAATGGTATTGGCTGCAACTGCTGGAGGCATAACAATTTGTATGCGTTCGTTGTTTGGCAGTGTTGCGGAGAGAACGGGATTTTCTACACTGATTTTTTGTGTTGTGTAGGCAGCAACAACTTTTGCAATCCCTTCTAGTTCGCTGTAGGTTAGTTCTTTTAAGATGTGGGTTTGCCAACCATTGGGACCCTCAACGATTACTTCGCCAGGGCGATTGATAACAATTTCAAATAAATTGTCATCATTGAGGAAGTCATCTAAGATCTTTAATTTTGTTAAAACGATGGAGGCGCGTTCTGCATTTTTTGCTGATGGCATAATGTGACTTTATTGGCTTAATGAAAAAAGGAATAGCTGGGAGTAGAGCGGTTTCTTTTGCTCTTTACGACTAGTTTATAGACAGAGGAAAAATCGAGATCTTTTGCTACGAAAATGTTGACGAGTTCGCCTTGAAATTTTTCTAGGGTAGGAGGAATGTTGATTTGATTTTCAAGAGCAATACTGGCGGCCTCTTTTCCAGTGTTGTTTGCGCCTTCAAAACCGCCGCCTCCAGAGTTGTTTGAACCTTCTTTATTGGAATTGCCTACTATTTTATTTGTTAAAACTGTTGTGGCACCATCAATAACGGTGAGTAAAAGGGAAGAGCCAAAGCGTTCCCACCAATGGGTGTTGATGTTGCCATCAAAACCGGCTCTGCCTAAACTGTCGGTTGCGGGTGAGGCAAGGTCGATGATGACACCGGTTGGGGTTTTTGCTCTTGTCCAGAGTACAAAGAGGCGAGATTGACCTTGTTTTATCCCTCCGCGGTATTCGCCAATCACTTGGGTTCCTTTATCAAGCAAAACAACGCGCCCATTGTCAGAGAGGATATCACGGTTGATGATGCAGCTTGCAAAGCCTGGTTGCTCACTGTTTAATGCGGTTTCTAAGATACAGGGAATAGAGGTTCCCATGGCGATGATAAAGTTTCTATTGCCGATGAGTTTTGCTTTTGCTTCTTCTGTTTTGGTAGGCTTTAATAGGGTTGCAAAATTTTGTGTGTCTTGAAGGGCAGGAGAATTTTGCGCATTCGCGAGATTTTCAAGGGCATGGAATTTTTCAAGGGGGTTTAGAGCAGTGTTGACGATGTCTTTTAATTGCGATTTAGAGCCTTTGGCAAAAGCAAGAACAGGGGCACGTCTTGCGGCATCAAGTAGTGGGTCATCTTTTTTGGGTTCTTGTGCGAGTGGTTGTGGGGGTGGTAAGGTTATTGGCGCTATGTTTGCACGCGGGTCAGAGGGCGCGAGCTCTAAAGGGGCGAGGGAATTGTGAAAGCTTTTTTCTTGTTTTTTATGAGCTTTTGCGGTGTCTTTTTGTTCTGTGGGGGAGGATAAGATGTTCCAGAGCACATAGCCGCAGATTCCTATACAAGCTATTGCGACAACTATTTTTTTGCCAGCGCTTTTGGCGCTATTGTTTTTGCCATCCCCAATAGATCCGCGATCTTCGATGATTGATTTATCACTCATGTGTTGTCCCCTTCAATTCCCGCTTATTTAAAGATCTGATGCAATTTTACGTTCAACAGATGGTGAGGTTGTTCCGGTATTTGGATTTGTGCCTTTTGGTTGATAGGCTTCGTTAAAGACGCATAGGACGTTTTTTCCCTGTCTTAGGGTGAAGCGTGCGCTAATGGCATGGACAATCACCATGTTGCCTCTTGTGGTTTTGGGAACCAGCGATTCTGTACCGTCATTGCTGACAATGTAAATGGCAGGGATTTCTTGGTTGTCTGGAAATGTAAATGTTGTGGTTTTGCCATTGTCATAAACGGAGGAGGGTTCGAGCACGCTCGAGCCTTGAGCGGTGTAAGCCCAATTGCGTGGTCCGTAGGTTTCAGAAGCGTTGAAGACATTATCGATACGCTGGGCTTGTTGTTTTTCTTGTCGCATAAGGGCTGCGAGTCTTCTTTGTTCTGCTTCTTCTTGTGGGTAGCGAAATTTCACAAGGAAATATGTTTCTTGTCCAGATGAAATTTCCCCATCTTTGACCATGAGTTCAAATTGATAGGAGCGCTTTGAGCCATCAAGCTTTGTGGTGACGACTTGGAGATTGGTAATGGGTTGGACTTCCCGCGCTTTGAGGAAAAGAATATTGCCAGCGGGGGCGACTTCCCATGCAACGCTGTTGCCAATTGCCACATGGGCAATTTCTTCATTGGGAGAAAATTCTATTTGTACCGATGAGCGTATGGAGCCAATAATTTTTGTGACATTATAGGCATCATAGTTGATAAAGCGAATGCGGCTATCGCTTGGCGCACGGGTGGGAAAAATACTGGCATGGCTAGGCGTTAAAGAAAGGGTAATAGCGATGTTAAGAATGAGAAAAAGAATTTTTTTTGTCATGATCAGTTGACCACTTCCGGATCGGTTCTATATTCACTAACAATAAACCCTAGAGGATTTATCAAACGGTTTTGGACAGAGATAGGGGCATTGATATATTCAAAGGTAAGTGTTGCAACCCAGTGGGTGATGAATTCTTTGTTGGTTTCATTGTCATGAATGGTTCTGTAGTAACGCACTTGGGCAACATCGTCATTGATAAAGGAGATTGATTTTATTGTTATTGTAACGGCGGCGTGTTTATAGAGAATTTGAGGACTTTGGGGATTTCTTGCTCCATACCAGCTGGCAAATCTTTCCTGTTCTTCAGAAGAAGAGAGGAGAGAGACGGTTTGGAAGTTGTGTTGTGTTTCTTCTGTGGTGAAGCCTTCACGGGAGCGGACATATTTTGCAGCAAAGTAGCGTGTGATTGCTTCGTCGACATTGGTGGGACCTTCTTTTAAGGCTTCCACAACTTCGGTGATGCCGGTTGAATTGTCGACGCGGATCACAAAAGGTTCCACGGTTTTAAGGGGTGTGAGGGTGATGACCGCGAGAGAAGACAGTATTGCAACCGCAACCGCGATGCCGGCAATGGCAAGCGAGACGCGGGTGGTGCGGCGTGAGGCGAGCATGCGATCTTGATCGAACGAGCGCGCTTCAGCAATGTATTGTTCTATGTCTTTTTCTTTCATGCTTTTTGCCCGCAATTTTTGTAAGATTTGATTTCTTCATCCGTTAATTTTTGTGCCAGAAGCATTTCCAGCTTACCTTCTTTTAGGGTTGAAGGGGTGTTGTTACTGATGATAATGGGTGTGGGCGTGGGTTTTTTCCCTTCCCAATTCCACATTGATCTGTTGAGTGGACGTTTAGAATATCCATCACATTTTGGGAGTGACTTCAGTGTGTGTGATGAGGACATACAGCCACTGAGAAAGAGAAATGGTAAGATAATCCCAATTTTTTTAAATTTCCGCATTTGAACTTAGGCCTTTGCTAATAGTGATGCTAATTTTTTAACGCCCTTTGCTATCGTGTTGGCTGTTGCTTTAGCAGCGCGAAAAGCTTCTTTCCCAGCACGTTGCGTTCCCGTTATTGCACTTGTGAAAGAAACAGCCCCAGAGGCTAAAGCTGATGCGACATCAGGGAGTTTGGTGAAAAGGTAACAACCACAAAAGCTAATAGCTGAGAAATTAATTAAGGAAAGCATTATATCTTTAAGATTTACTGAGAAGATTTGCATTGCAAGATTGACATACATACCGCCAAGCAACACGACTAATACCTGCAAAATAATGAAGTTTGCAACTTGTCCTAACCATGCTTCTGTAAAGCGCCTAGTTGGGGAAAACAGACCAAGGCTTATAAAAAGTGGTCCTATCGATAGGACAAGAAATAAACCAAGTTTAGCAAACATTGAGACGATAAAACCAATTGCAGACATTACAATAGCATCCACTAAACAGCCAAAACCAGCAAGCCATGTCGCAAGAAACTTACCCGTGTTAGTCCATCCTGTGTATTGATCTGATGCGTCAAAAACGTGTGCACCAGCTTGTCTTAGCATATTGTCCCATATATTTTGATCCGAGTGTACTGCACCTTGTGTGACATTTGCAATGGCATTCGGCAGATCATTGAAAAATATATCCCTGACCCACGCATTATAAAGAGCAGTGTTTGTGGCAAGTGCAACAATGATGCCAAGTTTGAAAGCTGTCGCTATAAATTCCCATAAGGGCACGGAAAAACGCCCTGAGATGATATTGTACCCCATAAATATAATGTAAATTGTACAAGATGCTTTAAGCGGGGCACTTAAACCCGATGAAAGATTATTAATAGTTTTGGTCATTATCTTTTCAAGAGACGCTATTACAACATTATCCATCTGAGTAAATACAGTTACATTTTCAAATGCCATTGCATATCCATTCCATCAAATTTTTGTAAATATGATTACTTCTGATTTAATTATTATCCTGTTGTTGTTTAGCTTTAGCGCGCTCTTCTGCTTCTCTTTCGGCTCGTTCTTTCGCTTCTTGTTCGGCTTGTAATTTTTTAGTTTCAGCTTTTTCTTTGGCCACAAGTTCCTCCATCTTTTTGTTGAAGCGCTCTATTGCTTTACGATCGCTTTCTTCATCTTGTGCCTGACGTTCTTTCTGAAGTTCTAAAAATGCTAACCGCATGTTTTCACAATTTTTTGAAGTTCCTGCGAATCCACATTTAGCATCCCATTCTAAGCGTAAATTTTTATCTTTTTTAAATTCTGCGACGCTATAAGTTTTTTCACATCCAGCGGTGATGAGCCCTGTGCAAAGTAGCAATGTTGTTATGAGAACTTTATTCATAGTATTTCCCCTTTTTCCTTTCAGTTTTACAAGGTTTGAGCACAATCTTTAAATTATGCTTGTGTTATCGGTTTTTATAACCAGTGATGATAAATCTAGGGCAGAGACATAATGTTGCCATAAATATATTATAGAGTGTACAAAGCTCTTTAAGTGGAGCAGCTAAAGCGCAATAGCGATGTGTAATGGTGCTATCCATTATTTTTGTAAGGGAATGCATTACAGTATTATCTATCCAAGTAAATACACCTTTGGTTACTACTGCCATTGAGATGCTCCGCTCTTCATTATGTTTTAATGGTTATTTTGTTGTTCTTCTGCCGTGCGCTCTTTTGCTTCTTGTTCTTCTTCAGCGCGTTCTTTTGCTCTTTGTTCTGCTAATTTTTTTTTAGTATTAGCTTCCATTTTTTCAATCCAAGCTTTTTGTTTAGCCATAAATTCTTCATCTCTTTTGCGATTGTTCTCTTCCGCTTGACGCTCTCTTTCTTCTGCTTTTGCTTCATATTCTTTTTCAAGTTCTAAAAATGCTAATCTTAAGTTTTCACAATTTTTTGAAGTTCCTGCGAATCCACATTTAGCATCCCATTCTAGGCGTAATTTTTCATCTTTTTTAAATTCTGCGACGCTATAGGTTTTTTCACATCCAGCAGCGATAATTCCAGTGCAAAGTAGCAATGTTGTTATGAGAACTTTATTCATTATTTATTGTCCTGTTGTTTAGCTTTAGCGCGCTCTTCTGCTTCTCGTTCGGCTTGTTCTTTTGCTTTTTGTTCTTCTTCAGCGCGCTCTTTTGCTTCTTGTTGTTCTTCAGCGCGTCGCTTTGCTTCTTGTTCGGCTCGGAATTTTTCATTCTCAGCTCTCATTTTTTCAATCCAAGCTTTTTGTTCAGCTTTAAATTTTTCATCTAGTTTACGGTTTTCTTCTTCAGCTTTTTTCCGACGTTCCTTTTCAAGTTCTAAAGCTGCTACTCTTAGGTTTTCACAATTTTTTGAAGTTCCTGACCATCCACATCTTGCACCCCATTCTTCCATCAATTTTTTATCTTTTTTAAATTCTGCTACGCTGTAGGTTTTTTCGCAACCAGCCGTGATCAGCCCTGTGCAAAGTAGCAATGTTGTTACGAGAACTTTATTCATTATTTATTGTCCTGTTTCTTTTCAGATTCTTGTTTATCGTCATTTGTTGAGCCAAAGCCTCCCCATTTTTTACGGGTTTCAAGTTCAGCTTGCTCTGCATTTTTACAATTTTTCGAATTCAAATCCCCTGACGTCAAACATTTCAGTAATACTTCTTCCATCAGTTTTTTATTTTTTTTAAGTTCTTCTACGCTGTGGGTTTTTTCACATCCAGTGGTGATGAGCCCTGTGCAAAGTAGCAATGTTGTTATGATGATCTTGTTCATATTCAAGCCCCTCTTTTCTCCCGTTTATTGACCACGCAGTGTTTTGGCTAAAGCTTTGTATCGCGCTTTAAATTCTTCCATTTCACGTTGTTTTGCAGCTTTTTCTTCTGCTTGTTGAATCATCATGGCGGCTTGCATTTGGAGTATTTTTGCTTGGAGGTCTGCTTGTACCGCTGATAATTGTGCTTGAATGCCTTGAATTTTACCCGCATCTTTAGTACTTCCAAGTTCGTCAAGGAGCTTGGTAATGTTTTTTTGTGTTTCACTGGCTTCTTCGTAGACGTCTTGGCCTTTGGCTGCCTGTCCTACCGTGTCCTGTTCGGCTTTTTTCACTTCTTGTGCGTAAAAAGCATCTACTGCTTCTTTTGATCCTGCACCCCCCGCGGGCTCTTTGTATAAGAGTTCTTCTTGCCATTTTTGCGTGTTTTTGCTGCCGCCACCGCCACCACCGCCGCTGCCCATCGATTGTTGAAAGTGGTTAAAATCTGAAGGAAGGGCGCCACTGCTCCCTTGCTTGTTAAACATCTCTTTCAATCCCGAAATGTCAGGCTTGACATTTAAGGAGTTATATAACTGTTTCGCTTGATCGAGTTGGCTCTTTAATTGGTCAAGCTGTTGTGCACCTTGTTGAATTTGTTCTTGCAATTTGTTAAGTTGTTGTGTGCCTTGCTGGACTTGTTTCATTATTTGTCCTACAGCCGCGGGATCATATACCATGATAGCGAATGCATTTGTTTGAAAGCCAAATGAAGCTGCATAGACGGTTGTTGCCAATAAAAGTTTTTTCATTGCTTTGACCTTTCTTGAAAAATAGGAAGCCATTTTTCTGGAGATTGTCCAACTTCATCCATAATGGTCTCTAGGAGTTCAATATTCTTGGTGGTGCCACTTAAAATGGCTATTTCATCATCAAAGCCGCGTAAATTCAGCTCTGCTACAACTGAACTTTGTCCTTGTTTGATGAGAAAACGCCGTGACTCACGGCTTAATTCTGATTGTATCAGGTTAAATTCTCTGTCCGATAATTTAAAACCTTCTACATAATCCCCATGATTGCCCTTTTGATTGGGAAAATAAATCTGTGTGGGGCATTGCTCTATAATGGTGTGGGCAATGGTCGAATTGATCGCATCTTTGGGAGATTGCGTTGCAAACAACATCAAACCATTTTGTTTACGGATAGTTTTCAGCCTGTCTTGCGCAAAGGCTTTAAAGGAATCATCCTCTAAGGCTTTCCAGAACTCATCAATGACAATGATAATACGACGCCCATCAATCAGAGACAAAATTCTATGAAAAAGATACATCATTAAGGGGGGACGAATTTCATTATTGTCTAAAAAATCCGTCATGTCATAACCAATAAATTTTGCATCAATGCCAATGTCGTCATCAGGATTGTCAAAAACCCACCCTAAGGCATTGCCTTTACACCATCTTTCTAAACGACCCGCTATCCCCTCCCTGTGCGTGGTGTCAAAAAACATTTGTAAGGCGGAGATCGTCCGTTGTTCTTTTGGCAACAAGGCAAGTTGGTCAACAGCAGCAGAAATATCTTGTCTTTCTGATTCACTGATCTTTTGATCTTCAGACGAAACAAGCTTTATAATCCATTGGCGTAAAAAAACTCTATCTGCTGGATTGTTATAGTCTAAGCCTTTTAGCGGTGCTATGCCTGTCGGTCTACCATTCTTCAAGGGCATATAAGTGCCGCCACCCGCTCTGACAAAAAGTTCTGCGCCCCGATCTTTGTCAAAAAAGACCATATTGGGATCATGCTTTTGAAGTTGCGCTAAAAGAAAATTGACAATAACCGTTTTCCCAGAACCAGAGGGACCACAAACAAACGTATTGCCTAAATCACCAAAGTGAAAGTTAAAATAAAATGGTGAACCAGCAGAGGTTTTCATCAAGGCTACCGCTGGTCCCCACACATTGCCATCTATTTTCCCAACCGGAAAAGAATGAAAAGGAGAAAGCGCTGCATAATTGCGGCTTGTTATTGCACCAGAGCGGGTGCGATAAGCATAATTGCCAGGCAATTGTGCCCACCAAGCCGCCGCTAACCCTAAGTCTTCCCGCGCAATGACAGCCCCACCATCTGTAAGACGAGAACGCGCTTTGGCAAGATTATCCGCTAACTCTTGCGGCGTATCAGCAAAAACTGCCAATGATAAATGATGCTCCCCTAAAACAAAACGATTGGATTCAAGATCATCAAGCGCATCATCAAGTTCCATAATTTGTGAGCCCGCACGGTCTCCTGCATTGACCATTTGGTTTTGTTTGCGCCCCATAATCTGCTTGGCAGCATTTTTGCTCTTGAAAATAAAAGATTGGGTGAAAATAAACTCAAAGGGAAGGGTGAGCAAACCATCCGCCATGCCTACCCTGGTTTTTGCTGGATATTCTTTCCAACCAAACATGCCCGCAAACCGCTGTGCCGCCTCGGTGCGTATTTCTATGATCTCTTTCCCAAAAATGAGACGGTCTGAATAAACAGTTGAAGCTATCGTCCCCCATGTGAGAGGGATACGTTCACGACGACCTCCCACCAATTGGTGGATAAACTCACTTTGCTGCGAATAAATATTGCCTTCATGTTCATAAAGACTCAATCTTCTTGCACCATAGCGCTCTAAATTTTGAATAAGATCTGTTGTAATATCTTCAAGCTTGCGAATGGACTCTGCATCAACTTCTGTCTTTTCTTGCTTGGCTTTGCCTAAACGTTTGAAAAACTCCACTAATTTATCCGTTTGATCAACGTGTGGATTCCACAAAATCGAAAGATAAAGCTCATTGCGATAAAGCTCCTGTGAAATCATCCGGTCGCGATATTTATCATCTAATTGCTTGGCAAATGCCGATCTGAAAGTCCCATCCGGATAAACAGTTTCACGCTTTCTGATAATATGGCTATAAAGCGCTATCCGTTCATCCGCTATGTTTTTAAACAGATTATTGAGCTGTTCGTGAAGCACATTCAGATCAATAATATCCGCTGTCTCAAAGTTAATGCCTTCAAGTTTAATAACGCTCATGAGAGCGCGTGAATCCAGCGCAATGATGTGTTTATTGACATGGCGCACATAAGGAATGATCGCCTCTGGCTGCTTTTCACGTTTGCGCTCTGTTCTATTCATTATAATTCCTCATAATTACGAATTAATCGTAATGGAGAAATACTTCCCCCACCCCATAGACTCGAATTTCTGGCAAAAATAGATGTCTTTTGCCATGTCAGAAGAATACGAAATTTGTTATGGTCATGCTTTAGGATTTCCTTGAATATGAAATGCAGCATCACACCAAAGGTTAGAAGAAAAATATTGCCTGTCATAATAAACAACATCATCGTTCCTATCGCATTTAATCCCATAGCTTCCACCGTCACGCCTGCGATCATTGCAGGGCGCGTGCAAGCAAGAAATAACGTATCTTCTGTTAGCTTGTCGTGCTCTTTCATGGCTTTGAAAGGCTAAAGTTAAGCGAATTAAGACATAAACATTGATGCGATTTGTGGTGCACCAAAAACAATGCCGATGCCAACACAAACAAAGAAAGCTTTACGCATTTCAACATAACCAGCAATCCATGCAAGCCCAATACCAGCAACCGCAATCGTCGCAATCGATTTTGCAATGTTTCCTGTTAAAGCTTTGACTAATTTATCAAGAGCGCCTTCAATTTTTCCAAAGTCACCTGCGGCAAATGCTGGTTCACTCAGTGCGATGAAGGCAATAAACAGCATCAATGCTGCTGTTAACCATTTCTTTTGTGTGTTGGATAGAATAGTTTTTTGTAAGGTATGTTCATTAATGAACGAATTATTCATGTTTTTCATGAAAATTCCCCCGCTTTATGTTTAAGTTGATCATAAAATTAATATTCAAAATATTAATCGGGAATCATATAAATGAAAAAAATAAATTTTTCTATCGATAAATTAATAATATTTAATCTTTTATTATTTAATGAACAAAAATATAGTAATATTCAAAATGATACTTTTAAAATATCTTCGATCAGCGCCTAAATATATTATCTTAATTTGTATTATTATTTTAGGATACTTTTATTTAAGTCAACATAATGAACAACTTACTCAAACTTCTTTTTTAAAAGGATCAGAAAAGACAATTGGAAACCCCGTTCAAAATCCGAAGTCACAATTGATAGATTATGCAAACCAACAAGACGTAAACCAACAAAATGTGGTATTGCATCCAGAACCACTCGCATCACAATTTTATGAAGAAAATGTGCCGGTCTATTCCGGTGCTATACAGGTTACAAGTGGTGTGACCTTTAAAATGATTACGCTTGTAGATGATGGGTGGAGAAAAAAGATCATCCGTGATATCCGCTTATATGGTGTGGAAAGCTGTGAAATGAGGCAATTTGCCTCACGCAACGGAGTTAAGTGGCCTTGCGGTGCTTTTGTTACGGCTTGGCTTGTTTCAAAAACAATTGATAAAAAGGTTACTTGTCGGCAAGCACGTGTCGTTCAACAGGTTCATTATGCACAATGTTTTGTAGATGGGGTTGATCTGGCGCGGTTGGGGCTTGCTGAAGGGTTGATGGTGTTGACAAAAGATCAGCATCATTTTCCATCCCCAGCAGACTATAAAACCCTACAATCTGCTGCTCAAAAAGCACAAAATGGTTTATGGTCGAGCCAATTTCAACAACCAGAAGATTGGCGAAGAGATCATGGAAGCTATAATCCCATTGACCATAATTAATATTGACCATTATTGATAAAGCGTTCTCTCAAGCGCTATTTAAAAATCAAGACAATATTCTACTGCAAATCTTATCAGAAAAAAGTTAATTATAATCCACACAGTCCTTGGTGGACAACGCTCGTTATGGAAAATTGTTGTGTTTAAAGCTCGCTTACGCATATAGGTTGCTCACTACAGCGCTATGGGAGAGCGCGTTTCCTTCCCCTAAACAAAATAGTCATTGTAACAAACATGAGTGTTCAGAAAAATCTGAACACATGCAAACTACTGATGTGACCTATGGTCATGAAAAAAGGTTTATGAAAAAATAGAGAAAAGGTAAAACTGAAAACACCTTGCCTTCAAAAAACAACCAATTGCTTCAAATCAAACCAGAATTTTTAATGTAAGTTTTGCCTTATGTTGTTATGTTCATGAAATATGGGTTGCAATCTGAAAGAGAGTGTAGCGGTTCTATGGAATTTTTAGCAAAATGAAGGGGATTTTTTTTCAGGCTTTTGAAGAAGCTAAAGAGACTATGAGGAAAAAAATGTGCTTTCTTTTGCTATAAAAGAAAGCACACTGAGGGGGAATTTAGAGTGACAGTTTTACATATTTTACTTTGAAAAGCGGTCTTTTTTATCTTTTTTCCACAAAAAATAAGTTGCAAGTCCGAGAATGGGAACACCCAATTTGGCAAAAGGGAGATGTTGACTGAGAGCTGCAAGGCTGGAAACGGTCGCATCTGTCATGAGTTTGTGGCGTTGTTCTTCTGTCTTTTTTTGTTGGTCATAGCGTTGATAAGTTTTGAGAACGCGACTGATAATAAGACCTAATCCCGCAAGAGAAAGACAAATTAAAAACATGATACTGGCGGCAGCAAGAGGCTTCATAACAGAACATAACGCAATAAAACCGATGGTACATAAAAAAAGCAAAGACATGAAGAATGAAATGCCAATAAACCCATAGAAAATTGCTTGAAGGCGTACTTGCTTGACTGTGCTTTTAAGCCCTCCACCGACAAGATGGTTTAAAAGAGGCGCGATAAACTTATGCATTGCTTAACGACGCAGTAATTGAGAAAGAATAAAACCAACCCCTGCGGCAAACAAAACGCTTTTGCCAGGATTTTTGCGAACGCATTGATTCATGGTTTGTTCAAGATCACTGATTTTGTCTTTTGCTTGAGACATCATGTCTTCACCACTTTCTTTCGCTGAGTGATATAGTTTTTCCGCTTTGTCTTTGGCGGCGTTGAATTTGTTTGCACCAAGATCTGTTAGGGTTGAGGTAATCCCTGAAATTTCAGTGCGTAACGTTTCTAATTGTCCTTGTAGGTCTTTTTGTTGGTCTTTTTCTACGGCTGATTTATCGTGCTGTGTTGTTTTATTATGGGCCATGGTATTTTTCCCTCTTGATTCATTATATTTGTATTGGTGTGTTCATAGTGATCATTTGCATTGGAGTGAAAATTTTCACTGCTTGAGTAACGCCAAAAGCTTTTTTTGGTTCCTTTCATTTTGTCGAATTTAAAACTGTTTTTGATAAAATAAATCTTTCCTATACGATATGCTTTGTCTGTAAAGGGTCGCATCTGTTGAGAATTGTCTTATGCTTTTGCAGCAATTTAGCACCATTCTTCAGTTTCTCGTGGCGCAGTTTTTTATAAAAGTTTTTTAAAAAGCCTGTTGAGGTTTATTTTTTAGGCTTGTGACAGGTAAAAAACATCGTTGTTGCGATTTTGCGGCAGAAATAATGTCATTTTTATGCTTTTGCAGAAGAAAAAGAAAATAATATTGCGGCTCTTTGCTCTCTATGTATTTGGGGGCAACACGCGCTCCCCATGATACTTTTGGTCAGTTTAAGATATTGCGATAGTTCTTTTTTTAAACGTAAGGTATATTTTTATTTTAGGATAGGGACTTCAGTGCACGGGTTTTTAGAGATGTGCGTATCCTTTTCTTCAAGAGTTTTATGATATTTTTGCTGCTTGTTTCATGTAAGAAAATATTTTGTTGGCTTTAAAAGAGCCGCTGAAATGAGAGAAACTTTGCGATATGAGAGATTTATTTAACAGGAACGATGATAAATTATTCTTATAAATTAAAATATTATATGCGATACTTCTTGTAAGTTTATCATTTTGCCTAATTTATGCAATAAATTGATTGGGTAAGATAAACTTGTTGAATTGTTAGAGAAAAATTTCTTGAGTAATTTCTTTAAAATTAAGAGAGAGCTTGTGGAATAAAACTATACTTGATTTATCAAGTTTTCTTTCTTAAGAGGAATACACAAGTGACGTTAAAAGGGTAGTGGCATTTTGGAACAGTGATGCTATGCGGGGTGACGATCCAGCTCATAAATAAAGATAAGAGCACAAGAATGTGAGATAAAAATGGAATCTGAAACAGTCCCTTTAGATAAAACAGTCCCTTTAGATAATATGTCTGCTGTATTGACAGTGCATGATTTTTCTCCTCTTTCTATGTTTATGGCTGCTGATTGGGTGGTGAAAGCCGTTATCATTATTTTGTTACTTGCTTCTCTTATGTCTTGGACAATTGCTTTTGTGAAAATTGTTGAGATCACTTTGGTAAAACGAAGAGTACGTCATGAACTTCAATTGGTTCTAAATGCTCAAACTCTTACGCGTTTGGCAGCGAGCTTGAAAGAAAGCAAAGGGGCTGGTGTGTTTTTTCTCAAAGAAGTCCTTAAAGAGGTGTATCTTTCTGCACAACAGGTTCATTTTTCTGCTCCTGAAGGGATAAACGAAAGCTCTGGTGAAAAAACCAGTACAGAGGAAAGGGCACAAACGATTGAAGATATTCTCTTTTATGAGGAGAGCAATCAATATGAAGATGTTTCCCGCGATGTTCGCGATGCTAAGGCTCGTGATGTTCATGAAGGTTTAAAAGAAAGGGTTCATTCACTTTTGTCACGCTGCTTGCTGGCTGCTACACGCCGTGTTGCATGTGGAAGCGCTGTTCTTGCAACTATTGGCGCAATTGCTCCTTTTGTTGGTCTTTTTGCAACTGTTTGGGGAATTATGAATTCTTTTATTGGGATTGCTCAGTCTCAAACAACGCGACTTGATGTGGTGGCGCCTGGAATTGCTGAAGCCTTATTCGCAACGGCTGTTGGGCTTTTTGTGGCTATTCCCGCCGTTGTTATGTATAATAGCCTTATGCGTGCTTTGAGTGGTTATCGTAGTGATTTAGGTGATATCGCTGCTGCTCTTGAAAGGCTCTTGAGCCGTGAACTTGATAGACAAAGACAACAGAAAAGTCATAAAAAATGAAAGCAAGCCTTAATAATGATTGGGATATAGACGAGAGTGGGTTGCAAAGCGAAATCAATGTGACCCCTTTTATTGATGTTGTATTGGTGTTGCTTATTGTTTTTATGGTTGCAGCGCCTTTGGCAACATCTGCCATTTCCGTTCAGCTTCCTTCTATAACTCAAGCACCTTCAGTGGTTCAGTCTGATGAACCTCTTTATGTTACGTTGCAAAAAGATCGTTCTCTTTACATTGGTGATCATCTTGTAGAACAAGCAGCTTTGAGAGAAGCTTTGTTGAGGGAAACGACGCAAAATTTAGAGACAAAAATTTTAATCAAAGCGGATAGCGAAATTGATTATGGTGCTGTCATCGATTTATTAAATCAAATACGCATGGCTGGATATCATAAAATCGGTCTTGTAGGATTGCAAAACTCTACCAATCTTGTCTCAAGAGGTGAGATCAATAATAAAACAACAGGGGTAGCGAACGCTGCTGTCGATGGAGCGGGCGGTAACGTTGTGGGGCATGTGGATGCCGTAACAACGAGCACTACGGGAAACGCTAATATTCCAGCCGATGTCTCTGATCAGTGATAAAAAACAGCCTTTGTTGCAGGAAGCAAAGCATATTACTCAAAGTCGTAGAGTGAAATTGATGAGGGTTCCGTGGATTTATTAAACCAAATACGCATGGGTTTGATATTATGCAGGGGATTCATATATTGAATCGGTTTTTTAGGATTAAGCACTACTCATCTTGCCGCAAGAGGTGCGATCAAGAAAACAGCAGAGGCGATTGTTGTGTGTCTTAATACATCTTAAAGCCCTTTTTGCGGCGGTGTTCATAAATGGTATAACCGTAAAGCCCCCGTAAAATAATCAAAAAATCTATCGAACCTCACTCTCTTTATGCTTAATAAAAGAGTAAGCGAGCACCATTATCGTATTTATATTTTTTTCCCAAGACAGTGTTAATATACGTATTCATTGTAGGCATTTTTTCAGTTTTTATCTGTATGCTAACCACGTTTGGAATGTGAGAAACATGCTTTTGATTGATTTAATATAAATAGGCTTGCCATGAAACAATCTTACAGTATTGAGATCTCTCATTTAAGTTGAAAGACAATTCATTATTATTATAAATCAATATGATGTATAGATTGTCGACATTACAAGCAGTGTGTGAACGCTCAATGGTTAATGCCAATGTTTTTGTTATGGGGGAGGGGTATCTGGTGTTAATGAAGTTTTGTATAGCGCACGAGACGTAATTGAGAGATGATTGTTTAGAGGTGCGTTTAGTGAAAAAACTTTGAAAGCAAATGCGCACTCCTTCTGCACTTTAAAAGCCCAAGGGGTTTTAAGTGAAAGAGTGGTTGGAATAAGTATGTGTTATTTTGAGAGGAGCGATTTTTCAGAGCTTCTTAAGTGTGTCCCGTTGAACCAAAACCTCCTGTTCCACGGCTCTCGTTATGGCTTTGGGTATTTTGCTCTGGTTCAATGGCGCAAACATTAACTTGAGATACGGGGGCGATGACTGTTTGGGCAATGCGCATGCCCCGTTGGATTGAAAAGTCTTCTTGTCCTAAATTGATAAGAAGGACTTTGACTTCACCACGGTAGTCACTATCAATCGTTCCTGGAGTGTTGAGGCATGTGATGCCATGTTTTAAGGCTAAGCCAGAGCGTGGACGTATTTGTGCTTCAAACCCAAGAGATAAATGAAAAATGAGACCTGTTGGAATAAGTGCCCGCTGCCCAGGGGCAAGAACAAGCGTTTCTTCTTCTCCAATTGCTGCCCGTAGATCAAGACCCGCAGAACCTGCTGTCGCGTAGCAAGGAAGTTCTAAACCTTGTCCGTGTGCAAGACGCTGAACAAATAAAGTCTGGGCACGTGAAGATTGAGAAGAGACAGGATGGTTGTTTAGAGAGGCGTTGGTTTCAGTGTGCGACATGATCAAGGCATTTCCAAAATATGAGGTCTAGAAGAAAATGATACTTTAACAAAAGATATCTATAAAACCAAGTCGATAAAGGTGTGTGGATATAGGTTGTCCCCAGAGCTTGCTTATCATCTCTTACTGACTTAAAATATTCCACAACACCACCTAACATTATCAATGGCATTTTTCAATAATGGCATCATCAAGGATGGCTTATGCCTAGGGGCATGCACTTATTTGAGATCTAAATTATGGTTACAGATAAGATTTTTTAGATACTACCGATAAGAATACCCGTGGCAAAAACCAGAGCACCACCAATGATGACCTGTAAAGAGGCGCGCCAAAAGGGAGTGGACATGAATTTGTTCTGAATCCAGACGATGGCGCCTAGTTCGAAAAAAACAATGATAAAAGCAATAATTGTCGCTACATAAAAAGAGTTGATCAAATAGGGAAGAGTATGACCTAGTCCTCCTAATGTTGTCATGATGCCGCTGGCAAGACCTCTTTTTAATGGCGAACCACGCCCTGATAATTTGCCGTCATCATGGGCTGCTTCTGTAAAACCCATTGAAAGTCCCGCACCAATTGAAGCTGAGAGCCCTATCAAAAAAGTTTGATGCGTGTCTCCCGTGGCAAAAGCTGCGGCAAAAATGGGGGCAAGGGTAGAGACAGAGCCATCCATTAATCCTGCAAGACCTGGTTGAATCCAAGTCAAAAGTGTTTGTCTTTGCATTTTTGAAGGTTTTTTTATGGTGTGATTTGCCGCTGTTGTTTTTTGGGAGGGATGGCGGCTCTTTCCTTTCACAAGAGAAGTTTTGTCACATAATGAACCGATAGTGTTTGCACGATTATGACAAGAAAGGCACAAAAGTTGCTTATAATTTTTAAGCTCTTGAAGCCCCATAGCGGTAAAAACCGCGGCTTCCTTAGAGGAATAAGGTTCTAGAGCTTTTGCATATTTTAAATAGAGCGCCGCATGTTGCTCTTTTAATTTGAGCGCTTTAAGTATCACGTTTTGTGCTGAACGAAAGGACAGAGCTTTACGTTGTACAAATGAAAAAAACGATCTCAACATTTTCTGTTCCTCTGCACTTTAGAATAATTCTAAAACATAAGAAAAATAAACCGAAAGTCAATCTAAAAGTTAAAAACTGACAAATTACAAAAAGGTTGCACTGAGAAAAAAGGTGCTGGGATGTTGAGAAAGTACAAGGAGATTTATCAAATGGAGACGACAGGGGTGCATGAAAGAAATAATTACGTGAAAAAATTTAAGAGACAATGTGCTTTATTTTGCTACAGGGGCGTTTGAATGGAGCATTCTAATGTATTGATGCTCGAGAATATAGGAAAGGAATAAGCTAGCATCATCATTCATTTGATGCGTTCAAAAGACTGTAACAGCTCTTAGAATTTGAAATGATTCTTTTAAAGGAGATCTTTATTCAAGGGATAAAAGCCCATTTCGCGAGGGGCCCCCGTGAAGAGTATAGAAGGGTAGAGCCGCAAAATTTCCATGAAATAATATAAACTCCATTGAGTCTTCTTAATCTTTACGCTTCATAAAAGAGCAAGCTGGCATCATCATACACCTTAGCTCCCAGTGTTGCGACAGTCTTTAGCACGGTTCATTATAGGCATGGCATTTTATTGTACAGTTTTACGCCACTCATTCTGCTTGTGGAGGTGTAAGACAGTATTCTTATGATATTTACGCGCATTTTAGCGTTGTTACAGCTTTTGCATTTAGGTGGATTTGTTAGCGTGTAACGAATTATCTTTTGTGCTGTAATTACAGGGGCAGGTTTAAGGGTGGGAGTGTATAAATGACAGAGATATTATCATATCAAATTGTTTGATCACGCATAAAAATTTACACTTTATGAAGGGGCATTTATCGCCTTGTAACTTGCCTGATATCTTGTATGAAAGCCCAAAATTCAGTAGGATTCTCTCATTTCAAAACTTCTTATATTGAAGCAATTCAAATCATTTTCTTGTGGATCACAAGGAAGGGTGTGGGTGCTGTGTTTTTATTTAAAGTATGGGATGAGTTGAAATGTGAAAAGTGCATAATCTCTACGCGTTAACAAACGTTTTTGATGTTTTTAAAAAAGAGCGAAATTGTGCAGAAAAAAAGGGAGCATATATGGAAATTGATGAAAGTTTGAAATTTTGGCGGCTTTCTGAAAAACTAACGTTATTGCAGGCAGCGTTATTGATAGCGGGCTTGAATCCAGGAAAATGTCTGTTTGACAATGAAATAAAACCAGAAAAAAGTGGTATTTACGAAGGAGGGCGGCAAATACCGTTTGATAAAACTGCTCATTTCCGAGGAGCTTATAATGCCATCGTTCAAGCGGGAAAAGAAGGGCAATTAAAGATGAAATTGTCGTATGCTCCTTTTGGTTATATAGATGCAGATTCCTCATATGTTCTCGTTGAAGATTTAAAAGAATGGCTTTCATCGCGTGGTCTGTACCCTCCATTTTTTTTCCCTGAGGATAATTCTGCTGAGACTAAGGATCAAAAATATAAGTTTCAAGATCCAACGCATCCACGTTATGCTCCAAAGCTTGCAGCTATTGTTGCGGCATGGGAAGCGGTGAGTGAGGCTGAGGGTGGTAAAACTGTTAAAAGAACGCTTATAAAGTGGCTTAGTGAAAATGCCGTTCAGTACAAGTTGGTGGATGATAATAATTTACCAAGAGAGAAGCTTATTGAGGAATTAGCGGCTGTTGCGAATTGGAAACCTATCGGAGGGGCGCCTAAGACACCTGCCAATTAATTTTATCAAAAAAAAATAAAAAGATCACTAAAATTGTGCTGCTTTTTTTGATAATTTTGAAGGTAATCTCTTTTTCTGGGGGAGATTTTTACTTTTCTTCCCTAGATTATAAGTAATTGTTTTTCAATGAAAATAATTTTTATAGTGTTCCTCTGACTGTTCAGGCGGGGGAAAATAGACATTTTGGGGCAGTAAAATTTACCCTGTAGTTTTCGTAACTTACCTCTCTATTTTTGTTTGATTTTTTTGGTCATTTTTAAAATCCAAATCAATTAAAATGGAGTTGAAAATGATAAAAATATTTTCTTTTTTTACGGTGCGTGGAAGTGCAAAAAATCCTCAAGTCAATGCACCGATAAATGCACCAATATTGAAGCAGCCTGTTGCCGATGAGGTGGTGCGTAAATCGTTTAGAGTAGGTGTATTGTCGTGTTGGTTAAAGTTTGAACTTATCCTTGTTATGGAAAAGGTCAAAGCTGAGCGCCATACGCTTTCTCCATAAAGAAATCTTGTCATCTATGAGCGAGTGAGGATTTCTCTTGAAAAATTTGCACAATAGCAAAACTCGTTAGCAAAACCCGTTTTGTGGTGTAACAAAAAGGATGTCATAAATGATTATCTCATCATAAATATGCTTTAAGAATAACCCGTGCGTGGCGAAAGTCTATGGCGTAGTCGCTATAGATTTTTGCTCCGTGTGTGATGATCAATACTCTTGTTTATCTCTTGTCAATGCAAGTGCCCATGAAAGTGATGGATGTCTATTGCTCCATTGTGATGCTTGGTGGTTCATGTTTAGAAACGACAAGTGTATTGAACGCGATAGGGCTGATAGAAAGGAAAACGTATCCTGTAAAAATAGGTGTGTCTTTAAAATAAAGCTGATAAACGAAATTATTTTTTTATCTACCTTTTATATGGTGAGAAAAAAGGCATTCAAAGTGCAAGCATAAGCAATTCAGCAGTAAATCCCAAAATAGCATAGATCGTTTCTAGGAGAACAGGGAAGAAAATCTATCTGCAAAAACTATGTTAGGTCATGTGACCGGTGAAATAATGTGGTTAGGGCAATAAACAATTGTTTTTGGTGAAGAGATAGAAATCGGTCGTGTGTTGATTTCTGGTTTATTAGAGAATTTTCTTTGTTATCTCGTCAAATACGATCGTTTGAGGTGTGGTCATATAAAGCGAAGCTTTTTTTCAATCTTGGAAAGATATTCCCATTGCGGAAAATCATATAAAGTTTAAGCAACGGCAGCACGATTTTTTGTGCAATGAAATGATAAGTATGTACAATATCTCGGTAATCTCCATGGGAAACTTTACCGGATCCAAGGTGTGGATATTGTCTTCTGCTTACCCCAAATCGCAGATATTTCAAAACAACAACGGTGGAGCAAAACAACAACGGTGGAGAATGAATGTTGGATATGTTCTAGGGAAGGTTGCAAAAAATGGCAGTTTTCAAAAAAATACTAAAAATGACGAAAGGAGCGGTTTCCCACTCCTTCGTTCCTATCTCCCCTTGCGGGGAAGCGGCCACCATTACTGATGCCGTGTATGCTGATATAGGTACACTTATTTTTCTCAAAAGTCAATACTGTAAATGCGGTAAATATTTGAGCATTAGAGCTACAACTTTATGAAAATCTTCGCAGGATAACCTTGGAACGGTACGTGAGCAACTTAAACGACTTACAGAAACTGTTGTGACATAATTGCAGATAATCCACGCTTTTTTATTCTCTATGGGAGATTGTATTGGATACGCAGCGGGATTATTGGGTTGTGATTTCGTTGAAAAAGGTAAAACTGTCACATTTCCATATAATTTTGCATTCTTAGAAAGCACTAAAACAGGCCGCTTTTTCCAAAATTCAGGGAGTATCGAATCATGAGGAAAATCGCACCAAAAAACTTGCCTGATGCGTGGTGCCGATTTGATTCGTGGTTTTATATGAGGTGGTTTTTCGTAAGGCGCATTTAAATCTCTTTCTTTTATATGCTCACGCCATGCATTATGATCATGTTCCATCATAACACATGGTTCTTCAAGTTTGGTTATATCTAAGGAAATAGGTGATAGGGTAGAAGGCTCTGTATTCTTATCTTCAGCCATAGCAGACCATTTATATTTATTGGTCCCCTCACTTATTATTTTACGGCTTTTCTATCACGAGTTTTTATCAAAATGTTGCTTATAAGTACAGAGAGGTGAAACCATAAAATGGATGTATCTGCTTATTTTTGTCTTTATGAGTACAACGCTAGAGGAGGGATGTTGGTGACTCGTTGGTGTTGGTGGGTTGGTTTGGCGGTGGGGTGGTTTTGGGTGGGGATTGGTGACTGGAGAGTTGTTGGTTAGGGGGGAAGCGATTGGAGAGAACGAGTGAACGCGGTTTCGTTTCTATTTTATGGTTAGAGTTTTTTATTGCTTGAAAGAATGCCTTTTGAAGTAATATAGAGGCTTATAAGGCTGAAAAATAGGCTTGAGACGACATTCCAACCGGCAAATGAAAGAAAAAGAAAGCGTGCGGATGCTTCAGAACAAGAAGGGGGATGAATGTTGTTTAATTGGCTGAGCAGCTGGTTAATGTCTGAGGTTTTTCTGACTGCGCTTAAACCACAACTGAGGGGAGCAGCCCAAAAGCCATATTCAACACCCGCATGATAAATGGCTAAAACAAGGCTGATGCACATTAAGACAAAAACACACAAAAATAAAAGTTGTACCCAAGCAGTTATGCGAAAAAAATATGCCCCAAAACCTGCTAAAAGCAAAAATGGTATGGCACCATAATAGGGGAAACGCTCTATGAGACATAAATCGCAAGGAAGATACCCTCCGAAATGTTCAAAACCAAGGGCAATACCTATTGTGGCAGACAAGCAAAAAGCAAGAAAAAAAGCCCACAAACTTTGTTCTTTTCTGCTGGGTTCAAGATGAAGGTGCTTGTGTAAAAGTGGGTGAGAAGACAAAACGCATGCCATTAAGTCTGTTCCTTATAAAAGCTTCCTGTTTAAAAAAGCTATGAAAATCCCATAAATTAAAAGGAGGCTAACACAACCAATGAGAACAATCCATTTGAAATGCTGTACTAAAAAATTCATTGCTTTTTGTCCAAAATGTTTAATCAGCCACGCGAGAAGATAAAAACGAGCGCCTCTAGAAAAAATACAAATAAGCATGAAAAGTTCAAGACGTACACTCATTACACCGGCCAAAATTGTGACAATCTTGATGGGGGGAAGATGAAAAAAACCTGATGTTATCAGTAAAATGATTAGAAATTGCAGGGTTGCACTATTTTTCAGAGATTCAAAACTTTCAACCTTACCATAAATTTCTAAAATGGGTTTGGCAAGGGTATCATAGGCAAAATGTCCGATAAACCAACCGGCAATGCCTCCTAATACAGAACAGATTGTCGCAATCAAAGCATAGCGATAAACCCGCTTTTGATGGATAAGAAGCATCGGAATATATAAAACATCTATGGGAATTGGAAAAACAGAACTTTCAATAAAGGCAATGAAACCAAGCCAGTGTGGTGCTGTACGCCGATTTGCTAAAGAAATCGTCCAAAGCTTTAATTTGTTTAATATCATGAGGCTTTTTATAAGTTTAAGAGGTAAAGACTTTACAAATGAGATTGCTATAAATCCGGTAGAGAAATCCAATAAAGAAAATATTCCATAAAATAGATAAGAAAATGATATGAATTCTTAAAAAATGAGAAGTCTTCTGTTGACGAATCTGTGCTTCTTCATATAGTGCAAAGGAATAATCGACAAGTCTATCTTTTATAGTCCTGTCTTTTATAAAAGTGTGCGGGTGTGGTGGAACTGGTAGACGCGCCAGACTCAAAATCTGGTTCCGAGAGGAGTGTCGGTTCGAGTCCGACCACCCGCACCACTTCATAAATATTTCCCTTGATCCTGTTATGGCGCATCACTTTGGTTTATAAAACATGGGATTTATAAAACATGGGGGGATTTATAAAACATGGGATTTATAGACCGTGTTCAATGTTTTGCATGTTGAATGAAAAACCTCGAATACCGTAGGATTCTCTCATTTCAAGTCTGCTTATAGTAAATCAACCAAAATCATGTCGCTCGTACGTTACAAGCTAGATGAGCTCGCGTGGAGTGAAATTTTACAAAAAATGAATAAAAATGCCTCTTATGCCGTTTCAAGGGCATCATTGGAGGTAAAGTGTATGATGGATGGTGCCAGCTTGCACTTTTATGAAGTGTAGAGATGGTGCTCTATAGATTTTATATTCTTGTAGGTGCTTTCGCAAAATGGGCTTGAGGGTTTTGAGAGATGTTTCTTTAAAACACGCATGTGAGTTGGCAACCAAAGTGTCTTGAATTTGAGTGTGTTTGGTTTGAAGCGTTGTCGTATGACATGAGGGGCGTGATCGCCA